>NC_014760.1:334468-668936 GCF_000183385.1 Mycoplasmopsis bovis PG45
AGCATCAGCTATTCTTTTTAAAGCGATCCTAATACTATCTAATAATTTAAAAGCATTTTTTGCTTTTTCGTAGATAGGGTTAAGTTTACTTATTTCTGAATTTTTTACGAATAAGTCTGTTTTATTGGTTAGTTCGACAAAAACCTTCAAAATTTCAGGCTTGTCTTTTAGTGCATTTTTAATTTTAGAAACTGAATCATGATACTTTAGCTTTGAAGCAATTTCATGAAAAGTATTTAAATAATTAGATAACTCTCAGATCATACTATATGTAGCATGCGAGTGATCATGACTTGAGTTTTCTCCTGTGTTAGAATCATATATTTTTATTAAATCATCTTTAAATTGTGATGGTTCTATTAAAGAAGACTTATTAAAATTAATTAATGAGCTATAAACAGTTCTATAGTCATCTTGTATCCATTCAGTTCACTCTTTGTTGGTAAAAAAAGCTGATGATTCATTTAACTGTGGAAGTGCAAAATAGATAATTTTTGAATTATCTTTGGAACTTCTATTGTTAAAGTCATCAAAAAACTTATTAGAGTTATTTACTACTTGAACATTTAGGTCATTAGTTAAGCTAACTAAAGCCTTAGTTATTTTAGCTGCTTGCGAATTATGAGCATAGTCAAAAAATGTACCTTTTACTGTTTTATAGACTGATTCGTCATTTTTAACTAGGTCATAAAACTTTTGCATTTGCTTATCTATATCATAAGAAGCATCAGGGTCAATAATATTCTTAACTAAATTGTCATATAACATAACATTGAAAAAGTTTTTAGTTTCTGCATTGTCTGAATGAAATGAGTTATTAACTTTTTTGGCTAAAAAATCATTTTCAATTCTGTCAACTTCAACTTTATACTGTTTTATAAGTTCACTTATTGACTTTGTGCTATTGTCGCTTTGATTAGTATTAGTATTATTGCACCTAGCCGATACAACTAAGGGGAAAGCTACTAATGGTGCTATCATAAAGAACTTATTTAATTTATTTTTCATAATATCTTTCTACATATTGGATAATATAAAATAATATGTTTTAATATAATAATTATAAATGCACTAATCAAAAATATTCATCATTTTGTTATATATGCTCTTAAAATAAGGAGATAAAATGAAGCAATTTATAGTAATTGGCAATTGAAAAATGTATAAAACATTTACAGAAACATTAAACTTTTTTGATGAGTTTGCTATAGAATACAAAAAGTTTCGCAAAGCTAATCCTGAATTAGTTCCTTACATTGATAATAACATTTTTGGCGTAGCCCCTTCACAATGTAATTTGCCTGCCTATTTTACAAATAAGATTCCCGAACTTAAATTATGCAGTCAAAATATGTCTAAAAATGAAGAAGGCGCTTTTACTGGAGAAGTAAGTGCAAGAATGCTTAGAGATATCAATGTTTCATATGCTTTATGTGGGCACTCAGAAAGAAGAAGATACCACAGCAACCATGAAAATGATGAATCAACTCATTTAAAAATAAAGCAGTCAGTTAAATATGACATAACACCAATTATCTGCATTGGCGAATCTAAAGAAGACAGAGATGCTGGCAGAACTGAAGAGGCTATTCATAAACAGTTACAAATTCTTTTAGATGAAGTTAATATTCACAAAGTTATTATAGCTTATGAACCAGTATGATCAATAGGAACTGGAATAACTCCTACACCTGAAGAAGTTGAAAATGTCAGTGCACTAATTCACAAGCTAACTAGCCCTGATGTGCCTGTTTTATATGGTGGCAGCATTAGCGAGAAAAATATAAATGATTTTACCAATTTGCCTAATTTAAATGGTTTTTTGGTTGGATCAGCAAGTTTAAAAATTGACAAATTTTTAAAACTTATATCAGCAAATTCCGACGGAATTATGCCTAAAGAAAAATAAAAAAACTGAAGGTGGATTTCGCTCCATTTCAGTTTTTTATATTTCTAGTAGCCGCCGTGTGATTTTTTCCCTTCAACTATAGCAACAGATCTACTTGTGCCAAATCTAGTTGCGCCTGCTTGGTACATTTTAATCATATCATCTTTATTTGATATACCACCAGCAGCTTTAATTAGTAATTTTTCACCACAAACTGATTTCATTATTTTAACATCTTCTAAGCTTGCACCACGAGTTGAAAAACCGGTTGATGTTTTGATAAATTCAGCACCTGATTGCATAACAATTTCAGTAACTTTTTCAATTTCTTCTTTAGTTAGAAGTGCTGTTTCAACAATAACTTTAAGGACATGCTTGCCACAAGCGTGTTTTACAACCATAATGTCTTTAAGCACATAGTCATAGTCTTTATCTTTTAGCTTGCCAATGTTGATAACCATATCAATTTCATCAGCGCCAGCTTTTATAGCTTCAGAAGCTTCATATGCTTTGCAATTTGTAAGCATTGCACCCAATGGGAAACCTATAACCGAAGTAATGCCAATATCTGTCCCTTTTAACTGTTCTTTTACATATGGAACATATGAAGAATTAACACATACTGTTTTAAAGTTATATTGTTTTGCTTCAGTAATTAATTTATCAATATCAGCTTTTGTAGCTTCAGCTTTTAAAAATGTGTGGTCAATCATTTTGTTGTAATCAATTTTCATTTTATTCCTCTATTTTAGTCTGTCAATAATAATTTTATTTTCAACTTGCACCGCGCCAATTCTGTATGCTTTTGATAATTCATCTTTTAAGTCTGAATTAATCTCTTTTGAAGAGTAGAGTGTAAATAGCTTATCGCCTTTTTTGACCGTTTCATTGGTTTTTTTGTGCAATGTAATACCAGCTTCAAAGTCAATTTTATCTTCTTTAGTTGCTCTACCAGCACCAAGCTTCATTGCAACTATTCCAAATGTTAAGGCATCAAAAATTTCTAAATATCCATTGCTATCTGCATAGATATCAAATGAATATTTTGGATTTCAAAATGAAGGGCTTTTTAACGCTTCAGTATCACCGCCTTGTAATTTGATGAATTCATAAAACTTTTCTAATGCTTTACCATTTTTAATAACTTCATCAACTAACTTTAAGCCTTCTTCATGTGACTTAGCAATTTTAGCTTGCTCCATAATGGTTGCACATGATGAATAAACTAATTCTTTAAAGTCAGATGGACCATTGCCTTGAAGTGTTCTAATAGCTTCTAAAACTTCATTTTTATTGCCTATTTCCCTGCCGATTGGTCTAGACATATTTGTAATTTCAGCTCTTACATCAACATTTAGCTCTTTGCCAATTGAAATCATTGTTCTAGACAATTCTCTTGCTAGTTCAGGTGTTTTCATAAATGCGCCATTACCACATTTAACATCTAATAAAATTGCATCGCTACCAGTTGCAAGTTTTTTAGACATTATGCTAGAAGCTATAAGTGGAATTGACTGTACACATGAAGTAACATCTCTTAAGGCATATATTTTTTTATCAGCAGGTACTAATGAACTGCTTTGTCCAATAACAGCAATTTTGTGTTCTTTAACTTGTTTTTTAAATTGAGCATCACTAAGTTCAACTGTAAAGCCTGGGATTGATTCTAATTTATCAATTGTCCCGCCTGTATGACCCAGACCTCTACCTGACATTTTTGCGACAGGAGCTCCTAAAGCAGCACAAATAGGAGCAACAGCCAGTGTTGTTTTATCACCTACACCACCAGTTGAGTGCTTATCAACTTTTATACCAGGAATATCTGATAGGTCAATTACATCGCCTGAGTGCATCATAAATTTAGTAAAGTAAGCTAACTCAGCTGATTCCATTCCTTGAAACATTACAGCCATTAAAAAAGCAGCCATTTGATAATCAGGAGTTTGTCCCTTGACATATGAGCCTAATAAAAAGTCTATTTCGCTATTACTAAGAGATTTACCTAATCTCTTTTTTTCAATTAAATCAACAATACGCATTTTGATCCTAATAGTTAATTATGCTAACTCTAAAGCTATTTTCATCATATTATTAAATGATGTTTGACGCTCTTCAGGAGTTGTTTCTTCGTGTGTAATTAAGTTATCGCTAACTGTTAGTAAGCAAGCAGCTTGCTTTCCTAATTTTTCAGCATTTGTAAATAGCGCATAGCTTTCCATTTCCACACAAGCAGCTTGTGATTCAGCTATTCTTTCACTAAGGGGTACTGATGAGTAAAATACATCAGAAGAATGAGTTCTAGCTGTTTTCATTTCAATTCCTAGCTTTTCAGCAGATTTTTTAATTTCTTCATTCAATGAAGCACTTGGGTAAGCCACAAATGAGTGGTCATTTAATACTAATTTTCTAAAAGCATTTGAATCAGCGTAAGCTGAATCAACTAATACTGTGTCATATAATTTTAAGTCTTCTACATAGGCACCTGTAGAGCCAACTCTAATAATTTTGTCAACATCATAGAACTTAAACAATTCATAACTATATATACCAATTGATGGGCAACCCATTCCACTAGCAGCTATAGAAACTTTTTTGCCTTTGTATGTACCTGTATACATAAAAACGTTTCTAACTGTATTTACTAGTTCATATCCTTCATCTAAAAATGTTTCAGCAATATACTTTGCTCTTAAAGGGTCGCCAGGCATTAAAACTAATTTAGCAATTGATCCTTTTGGTGCATTTATGTGTGGTGTCATATTTTCTCCTTAATGCAATATTAAAATTTATGAATCTAATAAAAATCTGATTAAATGTGTGATTTATATTTTATTAGAGCCTACATAATATGCTTTATTTTATAAATAAAACTATCATATATATTTTAACATAATGGGGGTGTGTTTCGCCTATATAAAAGCTTTGACAATGTGTAAATATTTGATAAAATAATTGTTTTATTTTCTATTGTTTTTTGCTATTTTTTATATTATTAAATGACACTTGTTAATATATATACTTTTTACAATAAATAAGGAGGGCATATGCTAAAAAAAGGCATTGTTTTTAGTGACGTGGATGGTACCATTTACTCACGTGATAATTATGTATCTAATTTCAATCTAGATATTATTAAGTCATATCAAATAAGCTTCAATATAGCAACTGGTAACCCTATTTGCCCTAGAATGTTAAAATTAGCAAAACTTACCGATGCTGACTATATTATTGGCTCATCTGGAGCACAAATTTATGACTATAAAAACAGTAAATTTGTTAAGGAAGACTACATTGATGCTGATGTGGTTAAACAAATATTTAAGATTTTTTGAGAACAAAATATTCCAGCAGCGGCTTGGTCAAGTCATATTTTTTATGCTTTTAGAGAAAATGAAAAAGAGTTTCTAAATAAGATTTATTACAGATATGAAAGTTTTGACCAATTCACTATGTACAAAGGCGAATCAGACATAAAGCCAATAGCTAAAATGGAAGTGTATTTTGAAGACTTTGACAAAATTGATGAGCTTATGGCTGAGCTTTCAAAACTAAAATGTAAGTTAATTAAAACACATATGAATTTAGAAATATTACCAATAAAAGAATCTAAAGGTAATGCAATTATGTGAATTCTTGATAATCTACTAAAAGATTATAGCACTGATGAAATTATGGTCATAGGTGACAGCGAAAATGACTTTAGTATGTTCAAAAAGTTTAATTATTCATATGTTATGGATAATGCAAAGGACGAAGTTAAGAAGAGAGCTAACTTTGTGACTAAAGATGTGCAAGAACACGGTCTAGGACATGCAATTTTGGACTATATGCAGAAATTCCAAGGCAACTTAAATAAAAAAGAAGAATAATAGTTGGCCATTTTTGCCTATTTTATAGGCAATATGGCTTTTTTAAAATTTATGAAATATTAATCTTATTAATATTTTGTTAAAATTTTGAAAGTAATAAGGCGGTGTTATATGGCTAAATTTATTGATGAGATTAAATTGACTTTAATAGCAGGAAAAGGTGGAGACGGAATTATTTCTTTCAGAAGGGAAGCTCATGTTGATAAGGGTGGCCCTGATGGCGGTGATGGTGGTAAAGGCGGAAACATCTATTTTGTAGGTGATAAAGGCAAGAATACTTTACTTTCACTTTACGGAAATAAGCAAATTAGTGCAGAAGATGGCATTAATGGCGGACCTAAAAATCTTTATGGCGCAACTGGCAAAAGCACATATGTAAAAGTTCCAATTGGCACAATGGTGTATAAAAATAATAAATTGGTTGCTGATATAGTAGAAGAAAAAGAATATTTAGTTGCTCAAGGCGGAATAGGTGGCAGAGGTAATGCTAAATTTAAAAGTAGCAGAAATACTGCACCAAGAATTTGTGAAAATGGAACACCTGGTGAAAAGTATTTAGCTCATATTGTGCTTAAAGTAATGTCTGATGTTGGTATTATAGGAAAACCTAGTGCTGGTAAAAGTACATTACTTAGTGCTATATCAAATGCCAAAGCCAAAATTGCTGAGTATGAATTTACTACATTAGTTCCTCAATTAGGTTTAGTTAAATATCACGATCATTCTTTTACAGTAGCAGACTTACCTGGATTAATTAAGGGTGCTTCAGAAGGAAAAGGTCTAGGAATTCAATTCTTAAGACACATTGAAAGGTGCAGAGTTGTTGTGCAAATAATTGACTTTGGTTCTGATGAAAAAGACCCAATCGAAGACTTTGAAGTAATTAATAAAGAATTAGAAGAATACAGCAAGAAATTAGCAAGTAAAGCCAAAGTAGTTGTTGCTAATAAGTCTGATTTACAGGGTTTTCGGGTAAGAGTTGATGCTTTTAAGGCTAAATATCCTGATGTTGATGTTGTTGAAATAAGCGCTATTGAACGAAGTAATTTAGATGAATTAAAAGGCAAAATTTGGAAAGTATTAGAAGAGACTAAGATGGCTCCAACTGAAGAAGATGATGAAGAAGAATCAGTTGTTGAAATTAAATTAGAAGAAGATTATAAAATATCAAATCCATATGCAGGATTTTTTGAAATTACTGGCCCTAAAATAGAGCAAATATATCACAAAATTCCGTTAGTTAGCTATGATAACTTAATACGATTCAATACAATGCTTAAAAAAATAGGTGTTTGAGATGATTTGCTTAAGTATGACATAAAGCCGGGTGATACTGTCAGAATCCTAGAGTATGAGTTTGAGTGAGATGGAGAATTTTAAGTCTAATTGGTCTGTTTTATAGGCAAATATAAAAAAGCAGCATGTGCAATACATGTTGCTTTTTCAATGTTAATTAAGTTTAGATATTTTTTGGCCTAAGTTGATTTTTTCCATAAACTTTTTAGCCACTTCTAATTGTTCTGCTTTAGACTGCCTGAGCTCTTCTTCGGTCTTCTTTTGCTCTTCTTCTTTTTCTTTTATTTGATTTTGCAAGCTTTTCTTTTTGCCTTCATCTGAAGCAGTTTCTAGCTCTTTTTTAAGATTGGCAATTTCAGTTTTTAGCTCTTCAATAGTAGTTACAGCAGGCTTTAATTTGCTATATTCAACTATTTCTTCATAATTAGAAATCATATCAAGATCTTTTATTTCATCAACTCATTTATCAAATTGAGTTGGCAAGTACTGATCCTGTGGACTAACAGTAACCTTTTTATCTTGGTTATCTAAGTTAAAGTCCTTGATGATATCATAAATTTTGTAGCTTGACTTTTTATTAGGTTCTGCTGGATTTTCTAACACTTCTAGGAAATATTTGAAATCATACTTCTTAGTTTTTTCATTTTTTACTAATCTAGCTGATATGTAAGTCGGGACACGTCAACCATTGATAAATAAAATGTCTTGAATTAATTTAACAATTTGAATTGAAGTAGTACCATAATTTTTCATAGTATCGTAGTACTTTTCAAACCTTTTTTTGTCATTTTCATTTTCTTGTCTAAAGTCTTTTTTAGTAATTCCAGATAATAAGTTTGAATTCTTTTCTAAAAACTCAGAAGTATTAGCAATAAATTCTTTTCATTTTTCACTATCTGGTTCAATTTCACGTTTAAATAAAGGAACAGGATCTAAAATTTTCTCGTTATATGAAAGGTCATAGTTTCTTAGGAAGTTAATAGGCGGAAGCGCTAGTAAATAGCCATATTCATAGTTGTTTTTGTTAATTCTAATTTTATTATCTTTGTAGAATTGAAGCACATGTTGTATAACTTCTGAAGGCTTTTTATTGTTTTTATCAGCTTCTTCTACAAATGAAATAAATTTGTCTGAGTAGTAATTGAAGGTTTGTGCATATGATTTAACTAATGAATTAAATTCAGATAATGATGAACCGTAAGCGTTAGCATTATTCTGTGTAACCAATTTATCTTCAATTGCTAAAAATGTTGATAAGTATGGTGTGCCATCAAAATAACCTCTTAAAATAGCCTTTAAGTCTTCATTATGCACTTTTGAACCAACAAGTGAAGTTAAGTTTCTAAACGTAATTGTTAAGGACTTTACATCATTTGCAAAATATAAGTATTTAGTTTCTGCAATTTCTTTGTGAAGTTGATCTTTGATGCTTTCGATGTTACTTGCTCTAGTGTCATATTCATTTTTCTTATTTGAATCAGTTTGCTTAGAAGCTAAATCTTTTAAATACGCAATACGTGAGTCTATGTGTTTTTTATTATGTTCTTTAGATACTGGATTTGTTTTTAAAAACTCTTTAGCAAGCAATATGCTAGGACTTAATGTGTGAATACAACTAGCTGAAACAATTGGCAGAGTAAAAGCTGAAACAGATGAAGAAATTAATAATATTTTTTTAAATTTATTTTTCATAATTCCCCTATAAAATAGCCTTGTAGTTTCAACTCTTTATTCCTGCATATGTAATAAAAACACCAATTGACAATATTATTATTGAAACAGCAACACCAGCAATTGAATAAGACATTTGATATCTAGCTTGCGCAACAACATTAACATCTAAAGCCACATAGTTGTTTATATCAATAATAAATAATGCATTGTGGATTATTATTGAACAGTAGATAATGCACACTAAGGCTAATAATGCAAGAATTGATCATACAATTGTAAGGCTTTTAATTTTGACTTTTTTCATTGTAATATCCTTTCATTAACCTTTAATAGCACTACCTTGTCTAGAAATAGAAGACATAATTTTCTTTCTAAAGATAAAGTAAAACACGAACATTGGTAAAATAACCAGCACAGCACCAGCCATCTTAACATTTTGGTGAATTCTAGTAACATTGTCTATATTTTCACGTCCAACTTGGAATAATCAAACTGACATAATTTCATAGTTACTGCCTGTAAATAGCAATGCAGGTCATAAATATGAGTTTCATGATGCTAATGTGGTAAGAATAACAATTGTTAATGTTGTAGGTTGTACCATTGGCATAGCTATTTTAAATAAATACCTAGCTCCAACAGCACCATCAACCATAGCAACTTCTTTAATTCTGCCTGGAATTGCTTCAAAAGCATTTCTAAACATTAGAGCATTGAATATTGAAGCCACAAATGGCAAGGCTATCATTGCGATAGCACCCATAAAACTTTTAAGCACACCAAATTGATTATCTAATGAAATAACAACTTTATATTGACCGAAAAGCAACGCAACTTCTGGAAGCACTAACAGAGAGATAAAAAATCCTCACATAAATTCCTTGCCTCTTCACTTTTTAAGTGAAAAAGCATATCCACAAAGCATTGTCACAAATATTTTTAAAACAATTGAAAATATTACGTTAGCAAATGTTAGCCAAAAGGCATATCAGTAACCTTTACTGTCTTTACTACCGTGAGAAGCCTCAATGTAGTTTTGTCACTCTCATGATTTAGGCCAGAAGCTGAAGTGACTTTGTAACTCCTCAGCCTGTTCTTTAGGCATAACTGAAATAGTTAACATATAGAAAAATGGGAAGAGAACAATAGCAGCAAAAAACACTAGAACAGCAATTTTAAGAAATGACCAAGTAACTAACGAAGCAACAGAATTATCCCTTACTTGATTGGCAGTAGTGTCTTTATTCTTTCTTAGTTTGATATTCGACCATCACTGGCGAATTCTTAATTTTGTTCCAAACATTTGATTCTCCTAAGTTAATTGATGCATGTATTACTGCGTTGAATCCTCTTCTAATAATTAATGAGTATGTAAATCCAATTACAAAAAGCATAATAGCAGATGCTGAAGCTAGAGCATCTTTACCTTCTTTTGTCATATGGTACACATAAAGCATTAATGATGAAGCACCATTATTAATTGCATCTAGAGGCCTGTTGTTAAATAGAGCAAGTGGGAATACTTTAATCCCATTAATAATACCCATAGTAATTAAGAATGTTGTTGTTGATTTAATTGATGGAAGAGTGATTGTAAAGAATTGTTTAATACCTCCAATTCCATCAATTGAGGCTGATTTATAGAGATTTTTGTCAACAGAAAGCATTGCTGTTGTAAAAATCAAAACATTAAATGCAAGCCCAGATCATATACCATGAACCAATAATGGGAATAATGCTTCAAAAGCGAATGCATCGCCCTTTTCTAATCAAGGAACCTTGATGTTGAAAATAGTGTTAAACATACCATTAGGTGCAAAAAATTGAATAAATGATAATGAAACAGCAACAGCATTAGTCATATATGGTAGGAAGAAGATGCTTTGTCATATTCCTCTGGCTCATTTACGATAAACACTAGCTATACACGATGATATAAGTAGTGATATAATCATAACAAATGGTAAAACTATAAGTCCATACATTAAGGCATTTCTTACACCAACTGCATATGCTTGATCAGCCAATAAGTCAGAAAAGTTTTTAAATGTAAATTCGCTTATACCATCGTCATTTTTAACAAAGAAAGCTGATTGTAAGTTAATAATAAATGGCACAATAGTGAAAGTTAGCAAAATAATTATTGTTGGCAAAAGCATTGATAAAGGTTTTCAAGCAGGCGTTCTTTTGTCAACTACTGATTCAGAAAGAGATTGCAATTTTTTATTTGCCTGCTTATTCATAGCCACTTTGGACAAAGCCGGTGACTTATGAGAAAGCTTAGCCCAGAAACTATTTTTTAATTTCATACTCTACTCTTTCATCATTTGCTTTGTCAAATATGTGAAGCCTGTTAGTTGGTAGATTGAAGTAAATTTTGTCTCCAACGTTGTACTCATAGTCATTTGAGACCAAGAAGTTAACGTCACCAGCTTCAGAAACTTCAACAATTAATTTGCTTTCTTTACCGAAGTTTTCAACAGCTTTAACTAATCCAAAGTAATTAGCATCTGCGCTTGATTTTACAATATCAAAGTCTTCGGCTCTTACCCCTACATTACAGGTAAATTGGTCATATTCATAAAATGTAATGCCGTCAACTGGTTTGCCTAATACGCTAAGTTTTCCGTTTTCATATTTACCTGGGAATAGTCCCATTTCAGGCATACCCAAGAAACGAGCCACAAATTTATTTTTAGGTCTATTATATAGTTCTAATGGTGAGCCTAGTTGTTGAACTTTTGATGTTGACATACATACAACAATATCACTAATAGACATAGCTTCTTCTTGGTCGTGAGTAACAAAAACTGTTGTAATACCAAGATTTCTTTGAATTTGTCTAATTCATTGTCTTGTTGATATACGTAATTTAGCATCAAGGTTTGAAAGCGGTTCATCCATTAATAAAATGTCAGGCTTTTTAACAATAGCACGGGCGATAGCAACACGTTGTTGTTGACCACCTGAAAGTCTTGTAGGTTTCTTTTGCAAAATAGGAAGAATTTCAACTCTTTTAGCAACTTCCATAACTTCATTAAAAATAGCTTTTTTAATTGAAATTATGTCTTTTGAAAGTTCATAAATTTCATCTCTTTGTGCTTCGGACAAATTAGCATTTTTATGCTCATTGTCATCTTTCATAACTTCATCAAGATTATATTTAGCATAAATTTCATCAGCAAAAGATTTAAAAATCTTATAGGCAACAAAACGCATATGTTTGAAGTTGTGCTTTAATCTTTTTAAGTCTTCCTTGTTATTAGCCTTTAACTCTTTGTTAGCTATTTTAGCTTCTTTAAGCGCTTCTTTAGCTTTAGCTACTTCTTGCTCTCCGTTTTCAATAGCTTTTAGTGTGTTCATACAATATTTGTAGTATAAACTTGCTTTAAGAAGTTTGTTTTCGACTTTTAAAAGCTCATATTGATCTTTTTCTGAATAGACCTTTCAATCTAGAGTTGATATATCAGAAATAACCTCTTGTAAATTATGATACTTTTCAGTAGCTTCATCTACATTAGCAACTTTTTTGTATGAAAGCAATTGAGTATCAAGATTAGCTAAAAATTCACACTTAGGATATTCTGACTCATTTTTAAGATCATTATTAAGCTTAAGTAAATTGAAATGTTTTTTAATATTGTCTTTTTTAAGCTTGTATGACTTTTTCAAGCTGTTAAATGCTTTTAAAATTGTTTTTGAAATTGTAGCCAACTCCCCTTCATAGTGGATTTTAGCTAATTTATAATCAGTTTTTGCTTTTTCAATAATTTTATTGTTTTTGACCACAAAATTATTAAGTTCATAATCAACTTCTTTATCAATATTAGTATAAATATTTCATAAATCATTGATTTTGTTAATCTCTTCATCAGAAGCACCAAGACTTTTTAAATACAAGTTTTTGATTTTGATAATTGCACTATTTTTTTTGTCAATTGCCTTATTTTGTCACTTAATATCATTTTTTAATGGGAATGCGATGTTATCAAAAACACTCATATGTGGATAAAGTGCATAGTTTTGGAAAACAAAACCTAATTTTCTTTGCTGAGGCGATAAATTAGTCACGTCTTTACCATTAAAGTATACGTTACCACTAGTTATTGTTAGTAGCCCACTTATAGCATTAAGTGTTGTAGTTTTGCCACTACCAGAAGGACCTAAAAGGGTAACTAACTTACCATTAGGAATTTTAAAACTTACATTATCAACAGCCAATGTTTCGCCGAAGTCAATGATTACATTTTTTAATTCAATTGCAGGAATTTCTTCTGCATTTTTATCTGAATTAAGTATTTTTGCCGAGAGTCTATCATATTCAGCTATATCATTATCAGTGACTTTTGCTGTTGATAATTTAACATTATCAATAAGTTTTTTTAGTCAAATCATATGGTTCCTTATTTATTTTTGTATGAATCATCAATTAAATTAATGCCTTCAATGTTGTACAGATTTGTAGGAGAGTGTTTATCTAGCAATGTTCATTTTCCATTAGGCTTCATTTTGTAAATGTTAGATTGAATTCAGTATGGCAATGCAAATGTTTTAAAGAATCCTTTTTTGTTGGTTTTAGCATATTCTAATGCTTCACCTAAACGAAGCAAGGCATAATGCTCTCAGTAAACTGGATTTTTTACAAAACTAAATGCCAAAGTTACATTGTCATAATATGGTAAAGTTAATCCAGAACGAGTTATTTCAACTGAATATAGATATTGATATTTGTCTCCAAAAAATACATCGCCAACTATTCTTCCGTATGCATCTTTAGAATCGCCATAAACTCTAACTTTTGAGCCCTTTGGTAAAGCTTCTTCAGCAAATTTAGATGAAAGTAATGCATAGTTGTGTTCTAGATTACTGCTTTTAATTCCACCCACAAATTTTTCAGGTGTATCAACGCCAGAAATTCTTATTTTAGTTTCATCACCTACTTTAACATTCTGATTTAAAGGATCAACACTAGTAACTTTAACTACAGGTGTATCACCATCGCTTCATTTAACTATTTCTGCATCAAAATATTTAGCCTTCAATTTGTCTCAATCTATGTTTTTAAATTCAAAAGCACTGGCTTTGTTACTTTCGAAACTGTTATAAACTGAATTAAGCGAATGTAAAATAAATTTGTCATTTTTAATGCTAAG
The DNA here is from genome assembly GCF_000183385.1 of Mycoplasmopsis bovis PG45. Lineage (GTDB taxonomy): Bacteria > Bacillota_I > Bacilli_A > Mycoplasmatales > Metamycoplasmataceae > Mycoplasmopsis > Mycoplasmopsis bovis. The sequence goes on from NC_014760.1 coordinate 348,349, forward strand.
TTTTTTCTCTCAGCCATCTACTAACTCAACAGTGTTTTCAACAGGGTCTTTGTAAATGATTTTAAATTCCAAATTTATTTCAGCACTAACTTCTTTATCCTTATCAAGAGGCACAACTGTATTTTCATCAATTGATGGTGGAGTTAAAGAATAAATTTTTAAAAAGTAATCTTTTTCACCAGGTATTTCAAAGGTAGTTCCTTTTGTATAATCTACACTATTTAAATTTACAGAATTTGCCTTTTTAAAAACTCTTTTTTCAGAAGAATTAAGTTTTTTTATATCGAAATTATCTGGAAGATGCACTTCTGCAACTTCTTTTGCCTTAATTGTACCATTTTCACATGAAGCCGAAATTACTGGCAAAAATGCTGAGGCACTTGTTAAAACAATCAATGTGTGCTTTATATTTCTCTTCATTTTTTTAATATCCATTTCATTAAATAAACCAGTTTCCTGGTTTATTTACAAATTGATTTAGATTCTTATTTAAGAATTTGACTGCTTGATGCAATAATTGATCCAATAATTTCTTTATCGAAATCTTCTAGTGGTTGATCATTTTTAGCTTTTAGATATGCTGATTTAAATGCTGAACCTAAGCTTTCTCTAAATGATGATGAGTGGAATCCAGCTGGTTCTTCATATATAACAACATTTTTATTTGTTACAGCTTCTTTTAATTCGTTATATGTATGAACAATGTACTTATTTGTGATCTTAGATGTGTCAGTATTTTCAAAACCTTTTACAGGGAATACATATGAAGCAGCATCACTAATAAATTGTGCAGGAGTAACTTGTTTGTAGGGTTTGTCTTCACTATCTTCGGTCTTTTTCATATCTTTGTCATACTTGCTAAGTGTAATATCTATTTTGTCCAGAGAAGTAAGGAACTTAGCAAAATTTTTAGCGGCTCTATCAGGTTTTGCACCTCTACTTATACCAATAAGTGAAGGACCTTGTGAATAAATAACTCTCTTTTCATTATGTTTATTTCATTTACCAGGCACAGCAAATACTATTAATTCATTTTCTTGAAGTGTTCCTTTTGATGAAAGTTCTTTTCTATTTAATAAACTTTCATCATTTAAGAAGAAAATTTTATACTTAGATGCTCCACTTATCTTAGTTTCAATAACGGTTCCAACTTCTTCAGCGCCTTTTCCTTTAGCTGCTTTAATATCGCTTTCATTATCTTCTCTTAAGAATAATAGTCATTGGTTATTATTTTTTGCTTTTGCATCAGTATTCGTTATTTTCTTGAGTATCTCATACATTTTACTGTCTGTTGCAGAGTCAAGAGATTTATAACTGTATTTTAATGAGCCTTTTTCCTTATCATCAAGTTTATCTATATCGACTGTTGATTTATAAACTTTATTAGCATGGCCTTTTGAAATAACAAGCAATTGGTCAATGCCTTTTTTTGTCTTTTTAATTACATTTTTAAATTCTGTATCTTTTTCGCCACTAACAGCAGTATCTTTAAGTGTGAAAACAACTTTTTTAGCTTTGTCTGGAATATAGTTATGTCTATATCCAGCAGTTGATCCAATACCAAAAGCATATTCGTGTTTTGTTTGGTATGAAGATGTATATTCACCACCAGCTAATAATGTAAGCGATTTGGCAATTAGAGAGTCTTTGAATTTGTTGTAAATTTCTGAAAGTGCTTTAACTGACTTGTTGTTTTTGTCTTTAATTTTTTTGTAATTTACTGTTGTTTTATTCTTAACAAGACCAGTCTGGATGAAAAAGTCATTAGCATCTGCATTAATCATTGCATATGGCAGTGATTGAATTAATCCCGAAACGTCATCAACACCTAAGATATGTAATCTAGAGTTCTTGGCTGCTGAGTTTTTAAAACTTTTTTGCGCTATGTTAGCAAAAGTTAAAAGTTCCTCAAGATTTTCGAATGTACTACTACTTATTGTTAAACTTTTAACGGCGCTTTCTTGTGAACTTTCAAATTCACCTCACAATTTTTTTACTTCGTCCTCGTCGCCCTTACCATTTTCAATAATTTCTTTGTATTTTGTTGAGTTTTCAAACGATTCATCAAATTTAGCACCTTTATCCTTGAAAGTTTTAAAGATGTATTGTAATACTGGCGCGTTAGCAGACATAACTTGGATTGACTTTAACATTGGAATCATAAATGTACCATTATTAGGTAGATTTTCGGTGTTTGAATTTGCTCTTGCAAATTGCTCGTTAATGTTCTTTAAATCAACACTTATATCTTTATCATTATCTTCAAAGTTTAGAACTTTATCCATTTTGTATAAGTCACGCATTTCAGATGAAGCTAATCTAGAAGCCAGTGAACCATAGTTAAAAGCTAAATTAACAACTTCATTTCTTTTTGCTTTTAATTCGGTGATGACTGTGTTTTCACCTTCAGGGTAACCTGAACCTAAGTGTTTTAGTTCTACAGGTAAAAAGTGTTTATCATTTTTGTGAGCCTCATTATAATATTTTATTAATGAAGCCATAGTATTTCATTGTGGCTGACCAGATGAAAAGCTAACACCAAGTGATATTTTTTTTGCATCTTTTCCTAGATCTTCATAATTTACAGTTCCACCACACTTAGCAGACACTGCTGCTAAAAGCGGGATAGCAGTAGATGAAAGCCCAATCATTAATTTATTTTTCTTACTCATAATATGTCCTTAAATATTTTATGTGCAATGCGCCATATTGTAATTATTAATTACAATTTCACATTGTATTTACATTTTACTATTTAATAAAAAAGTTTTAGTGTAATGCTATATTTCTAACAATTCCGCAAGGTCTTGAACATATTTCAACACCTTGCGTTTTTTTCATTCTGTATTATTTATTACTTCAACTTTGTAACTTCTCAAATATTCTATAATCTGTCTGAATGAGTAGTTTTGATGAAGATTTAGTCTTATAAAATTGTTCTTAACTTTTGTCGCAATTATTAGTGACAAGTAGTTTATAAACTCTGTTGTGTAAACTTTCATTTCTGAATGAACTCTTGTTTTTGATAGTTCCAAAATATTTTTGTAAAAGTTAAACATTTCTTCAATTTCTCATCTTTGATCATATAGTGTGTATACATCCTCTAATGAAAGGTCAACATTGGATTCAAAAACAATGACACCAAAAAATTGATTATTTTTATTGAATTCATCAATGTTAAATGTATTTCTTTTTAGATGTTTTTGATAGTTTCCAACACTTTCTTTGCCAGCTATTTCTAAGTCTTTAAATAGATAAAAAAACTTTCCATTTATTTGCTTTTTAGACCCTAGTAATTGCTTATCTTTAATTTTCACAGGAGTCAAGTTTTCATCAAGTTTTTCTTCTCTAATTAATGTTGTATTTCTCTTTAATGGCAAAAGATACTTAACATTTTTATTCTGTTCTAAAAGCTCTGTAATTGCTTTAGTTCTAAAGCCTTTATCAGCAACTAATATTTCGCCAGTGCTAGGCACATTTTCCAAAAAGTCCTCAAAAATAGTCGAATCCAGCATATTTCCTTGGTATGGTCTGTGATAAATTGGCTCTTTGGTATATAAGACACAAGTGTAAAGTAAGGTAAAATCTTTGCTACCTTTAACCTTGCCTTTTCTTGATCATTGAGAAAAAGTTACTTCATCTGAATTATAAGATTTAAGTGTGCCATCAATAATTTGCACTCTACCTTTAAACTCATTTATTCTATCTAACATGAAGTTATGTATATTTGAATATGCTCTACCAGTTTTTTCAAAGAAGTCTGGTAATAATGATTCAGATAAACCAACCTTTTTAAATAATTCAGACATAAATGAAGTTTCATAGTAAAACTTTAAATCACGATTAACGGCTTTTGGATAGGCACATCTAAGAATAGCAATTACATATAATTTGTAAGCTGTTGATGAATCAAAATGTGTTAGTAATTTTTCCAAAATATCATTGCTATTTTTTGTAAAAATTGCTATGTTACCATAGTCTTTTATATCTGTTTTTTCTTGATTTTTCTTAGATCTTGTACCTACTGGGATAGGTGTTTCAAAAGGAACAAATTTGTAATCTACTATTTCGCCAACAATTGCCAAATCTTTTGGAATTGCTTTTCCATTCACATATTTGCTGGTTCTTTTTACAACTTTAAATTTTCCAAAGTAATTCTTTACAACTGTGTTTTTAGGTCTTTCAACTTGTCTTATTTCAACTGGAATTGCCATTTTCAAATTCTCCTAAATATATAGCATTATAACTATATTATAACACAAAATTTAAATAGAGAAATAAATAAAATTAATTTTTTTATGATGACATTAGCAGCATTTTTTAAGTCTTTGTCAGAAAAATAAATAAAAAAATGTCTACATTGTTCAAAATGCGACATTTTGTATAGTATTATGGGGTATAACTTTTATAATTTAAACTTACTATTAATTTGATAGCAGGCAAATAGCTCATAAATAAAAGATAAAAAAGGCAATTTTATGGCAATTTAAACTTATTAAGTGTTTAATTAAATAATTAATTTATAATTAAATATCTATTAATAAGATTTAGATTGATTATTTATAGTTAATTCCCAAATTCTTAAATCTTCATACATTAATATTAGGTTTTAAAATATTATGAAAAAAACTAGATTTTTGCTTTTGTCAATTGCTTCAATTGCGCCATTAATTACAATTTCATCCATAGGTTGTTTTGTTTCTGATAAGGAATACAAGCAGTACCTAAAAAATCTCAAAGTTATAGATGACTTTGAAATAACTAGACCAGTTATTAAAGATAGTAAATGAGACGAATATAATCGTAGTTATAATGCATTTAAAACTTGATTAAAGAGCAGAAGAGAGAAAGCTCCACAAAATCCATATGCTAATCAGGCCTTTGCTACAATGAACTTATTTTTAACTAACGCAAATAAAACATATAGTATGTGATATGATGCAGTTTTAAATAATAAGAGCATTAGCGATGATGAAAAAATTAGACCTGAATTTTGAGAGAAAGATTTAAACAAAAATCAATAGGAAAGCACCCTATTGATTTTTACTCATAATCCTTATTTTTAATGCTTTTGGCAATATTAAGTGGAACTATTTTTGATAATTCTTCAACTGAAGCGTCATAGATTTTTGCATAGCTTTTAAAGTGATTTAAAAGATTTTGTTCCATATTTGGACCTAGTCCTTTTATGTTTCTTAGTTTGCCTTCTAGTGAACTAATTTTTTGTCTGTTTCTAAAGTGCGACTTTGCAAACCGGTCAACTTCAACTTGAATTTGAACTAAGTAGTTGTATAGTTCTAAGTCATTAATATGAATTTCATTCATATCTAGGTCAATTAAGGCTTTGGTTTTGTGAAACTCATTTTTTACTAATCCAATAACAGGGATGTTTATATTAAGCGTTTTAAGCGTTTTTTTAGCTTCATTAACTTGTTGTATACCGCCATCAGCTATAACTAAGTCATAATCTTTAGTGTTTTTGTTGCTACTAAAAAATTTAGAAATTGATTGCTTAATATATTCAACATCAGCACTGCGCTCATTTAAAGCTTCTAAATTAAATTTTCTATATAAGCTTTTGTTTTTAATTCCATTAGTATAAACAATTGCAACTCCGACAGGATTAATGTTATTAATATTTGAGTTGTCAAAAACAACAATGTTTTTTAATTTTGGCAAATTTAAATATTTATTTAAGGAATCAAGCATATTACTAGCTTTGTCTAACTGATTTTTTATTACTAAATGTTCTTTTTCATAGTAATCATTTAGATTCAAAATAGCAAGGTCTAAAACTTTTTTATTAGTTCCTATTTTGGGACTAATAAATTTATATTCACTTGATAGGTTTAGATCAAAGTTTAAAAGTTCTTCCTGTACAATTAAATTATCTGGCAGTATTTTATCCTCATAGAATTGTTCAAAGAAAACTCTAAGTGATTCATCAACACTTAAACCTAGTGGAATTGTTAAATTAACCTTGTTGATTAATATTCCATAGCGATAGAACAAAACTGTAGCAAAAATTAATTTTTCGTCTGTTTTATAAGCAAATACGTCAATATTTTTATATTGACTTAGCTCTATAATTTGACTTTCTTTTAACTTTTTTAAATATGTTAAGCCATCACGCAAAAATAATGCAAGTTCAAATTGCATATTATTGGCTGCTTGATGCATTTTGTTAGTTAGTTCATTAATATAATTATTGTTTTTGAAACTTAAAATTTCTTTAATTTTATTAAACTGATTAATCCAAAAGTTATAGTCTTTGTTTTTTATTAACAAGCCATTTTCGTATAAGGTTTCATGTTGCAAAAGTTTTAAAATTGGTTTAGCTCCATAACCAGAAGGAAAAGGACCATAGTAAAATGTGTTTTTACTATCTTTTGCATTAACTTTTCTAGATAAATTTATAAGTAATGAATCTTTTAGAAGCTGAACTTTTAAATACGGATATTTTCTATCATCCAAAAGCAAAATGTTAAATTCAGGATTATATCTGTCAATCATTGCTTTTTCTAAAAGCAATGCCTCTTTATTTGTTTTACAGATATAAACATCAAAATCATATATAAGTGAGACTAACTTATTAGTTTTATATGAATTAATAGCGCCGTCAAAATACTGAAGCATTCTCTTGCGTAAATTCTTTGCTTTACCAACATACAAGACATTTTGTTTAGCATCTTTTCATAGATAAACACCAGGACTAGTAGACACATTTTTTAGCATTAAAATAATTTCATTTTTGTCCATAATACCTAATTTATAGCCTCTTGTAATCAATCAATAATTATTTCTTTAGGATACAAATTATGCCCAGCATTATAAATGTTTTTGTTTTTAATTATGCAAAATGTTGGAGTTTGCAACACTTGAAATTTGTTATTTGGCACTTGATATAGTTCAGCTTCAATTGCATCCACTTCTATAAAAATTATGCCATTATAGCCATCAAAATGTTTTTCAACCTTATGGACAATTTCTTTCATTAATCTACTGTTCAGATCATTATCCAAAACAAATAATATGAAAAAAATATGATTAGCATATTTGTGATTTTCATAAAGATTCTGAGCATCTTTTCAAAGCATTTTTTTCATAAAGATCCTTTAATTTATTTGTTATCCGAAAGAATTGGGCTTATTCATAAATTGTAATCATTTGAGCTAGAATATGTTTGCTTACTATGGACATTATTAGAATGATTCTTAGTATTATTTTCAAAATTAAAGTCAAATATTAAATCATCATTGAATACTTGAGAATTAGCATCGAATTTATCTAATTCAATTGTTTCATAAGATTCTAAGTCGTTATCTTTATACATAACTTCTGTTGTATTTACTAAAAAGTTAGGTTCAATATTAGAATTTATATTAGTATCATTTAAATTTTTATTTTCTGTTTCATGCATACTTGAAACATCTAAAGAACAAGTATCATTCAAGAAGTTATCATCAACAATAGTTTCAACTGTGTCAATGTTAAAATTAGGATTATTTGTTTTTGTAACAGCATTAGTATCTAAATCAGTTTCGTCATTTACGATATTTTCAGATTTAACATTGAAAATAGTATTGTTCTCATTATGGCTGTAAAACAGCATTAATGGTCTATTTTGCGCATTTTCTGATTCAGAAAATTCATTATTTAGAATGTTGTATTCACTAGAATATGATTTAAATTCAGTCTTTAGATTTTTGTTTTGATTAGTAGTTAAATCATCATTTATTAAAAGAGAATTAGGGTTGACTGCAGAAATTAACAAATCAGGTTCAAAACTTGTCTTTTCAACTTCTTCTATAACATATGCTTCTTCCTGCGATGAAGCATTTAAGTCTTTCTTACTTTTGTTTTTAGACATAAATTCAATAAAGTTTTGGTGGCCAACAATTAACTCTATATTGTTTTTAATATTTTTATGTAAAGTTGATAAAGAAGTTTTGTAGATCTCAATTTTTAAAATATCCGCCATTAGTGCATATAACTCAAATATTTTTTTAGTTTGCAAACTTAAATAAAACCCAACCTTGTTTTTTAAAATAAATTTTTGAATAGCTGGCATTGTGTTTTTAGATCTTCTTAAATTCTTTATGTATTCTCTAGGGGAAATTGTTATTAATTTTAGTCATGAAAAGCTAAAAATAATAAACGCTATTATTCATGATAAATAAGGTGAAAAGGTCAGTAAAACAGGCAAATTTAGCAATGTATCAGCATACGCCCCTATGTTAAAACTTGCATTAGGTAATTCTTTACTAAATTTAGCTTTTAAAATAGATCCTTCATTTGTAAATGAGTAAATTCACCCTTTTTTAAATACATCTAATATTTCGCTTTTGGAAATAATTGTTGTATGTAAATCAACACGGTAAAAGAGCAAAACTGAATGATAAATTATTGCAATAACCAATAAATTTGTTCATATAAAAATAGTAGTTTGTTTTTTAAGAGTTAAATAATTAACCTTTTGATGAACATAAAACCAACGCAAGTATTTATTCTTAAAAAAAGGACTAAGTCAGTGGAGAATAAGGGTTAAATAAAAGCCAATTAAAAACAGAATCATTAAATCACCAAAAGTTAAACCAAATGTGTATAGGTAAATTAATCTTAAAATATCAGTTTTATTGCTTTTAACAATAAAATTGTTATTGTACTGAAGCAAGATGAAAAAAGCAGTAATGAATAAGAAAACTATTAATTTCAATAGCTCAATTCCAAAATTGAGCTTTACAAAATACAATGGTTTGTCACTATCATTATTTTCAATGTTGCTTATACCTATTTTATTAATGATTTTGTTGTAATTAGCTTTCATAGAATTAAATTATATTAGTTATTTAAAAATATTATTTTGCTTTATACTCAAGCAACATTTTTATTTCTTGATCATAAATAGGCTTGTTGTCAACTCAAGGAGTTTCTAAAATAATAGGAATATTGTCAAAGTCAGAATCGTGCACAAATTTAGCAAGGGTATCTATTCCTATATATCCTTTATCTATATTAGCGTGCCTGTCTTTATGATTACCTAGGTCATTTTTTGAATCATTTAAATGAATTACCTTGATATGTGGCAATAAATTATATTTATTAATTTCAGCTTTGAATTCATCATATTTTCTTATATCGTAGCCTGAGTCAAAAACATGGCACGTATCTAAACACACAGCAAATCTATCGCTTCTGATTTTGCGTATAAAATAATTGATTTGGTCAAAATTGATACCTACTTCAGTGCCTTTTCCAGCCATAGTTTCAACACATATAACAACATCTTTTGTTCTGCTTAGTATTTGCTTTATTGAATTAATAAATGTATCTAATGATTCTTGAATTGAAAAGGAAGTATATGATCCAGGATGAAGCACCAGGTATTTAGCTCCAATGTAATTCATTTTTTCAATTTCTTGAACCAAAAAATCAATTGCAAATTTATTTTTACTTACACTAGAAGGATTGACAATGTAAGGTGCATGAACAACAATATCACTTGGTGCGATTAATTTTGAATATTTTTCTAAATATTCATCATACTTGTATTTCTCTGTAGATACTCTTTTGGTTGTTTGAGGAGCACCTAAATAGATCATCATACAGTTAGCATTATTATTAATTGATTCAGCAGCTGCACCTAATAAATAATTGGGAGCCTTAAATGAAATGTGACTTCCTAGTTTAATCATTTTAGTTATCCTTTTTGTTCTTGCCTTTGTTAATAAAATATTTTCAAATTCCACCATTTTTGCTTTTTGGAGCTATTTCATCAGCAGCACTTTTGAGTTTACTAGTGCCGTTTTTCATTGCAACTAAATGTCCAACAAATGGCCTGGTTGTAAAATCTGAATCAGAGTCACCGATGTGAACTGTATCCTCGGGATCCATTTGCTTATCTTGCATATAAAGTGAAGTGGCTAATCCCTTGTTTGTTTTAATTGATGTTACTTCAATTACATAGTTTGCGCTGGCTAGGTGAAAATTACAGTATTGGCCAAAAAGAGCATCTAACTTGGCCAAAACCTTATTAACTGTAAATTTATTTTTGACAACTAAGGCAATTTTTGTAATGTTGATATGGTTTGTAATATTTAATTTTTTGAATGTGCTTATGATGTGAAATTTAGACGAAGCAAAGAAATTAATTAAAAATCTTTCTATAGATCTTTGTAAGTAAATTGATTCACCGTTTTGGTCAAAAATAACTAGCATTAATTTGTTATTTCTGGCAAAATCAACAATCATTGGTAGTATTTCAGTATCGATAAAAAAAGCATATTTTCTGACATTATCAATATATATTTCAGCGCCTGAAGAACATATTGCATCTGTTATGCCTAGCCTATGCATTGTATGCATAACATGTTTATCAGAATAGCTTCTGCCAGTACTTATAACTATATTGGCAAAATTTTTAACTAAGAGCATTGCTGAGAGATTTTTATGACTAATTCTATCTCCAACTTTCTTATCAAACAGTGTGCCATCTAGATCAATGAAATATGTTTTATTGTTTTCAATATTCATAATTCAATTATATAGAAAATATTTAGGCAACTGCTTGTTGATTTTATAGTGTAAATAAGAGCAATTAATTTAATCTAATTAGCCTATAAATTAAAAAATAGACTTAAATACAAGCCTATTTTTTTGTGTTAATACAATCTATTTTTGTTCTGTTGCAACTGACTTTTGTCATGGGAAAGTCTTAGCATCATCACGAGGTTCTTTAAGCATAACAACGCCACCAAGAGCAATTAGTGTTGTTACAACAATTATAATTGTTTGAATTAATGCTGCTGTTGGTTTTGAAATACTTGTGCTCATTGGAACTACAGAAATAATAATGAATATTATTGTGTAGAAGATGTAGCCAAAACCTCAAATTAAACTAAACATTCAACCAATTGTTTTTGGATCTCTGTCAGCATATTCGTGAGGTAGGTTAAGCATAACGCCTTGGATACCTCATGTACATAAACCAGTTAAGAAACCAAAGATGTATAAGAATACTAATGCAACATAATATTTAGCGCTTGAAGCACCTAATTCACTAGCTGCAAAATATGCACCTTGGTCTTTTGCAACACCATAAACAAAGACAATTGTAGATAAAACAAAGAATAGAACAGCTAGTGAGATAATCATACCAACAAATCATCTTCTCTTAAGATTGAATCTTGATCATAGACCTATTGAGATAGGGCCAACAAAGACCGCAGCTAGGAAAATAACTTGTCAAATCTTAGCAATTTTTTGTAGTTGTGGTAATATCTCAGCTGGTATATTAGCCATATTTGGTCAGATAACATGTGTTAGTGCTGTTGGGAATACAGCAATAGCTAATCAACCACCATATAATAAAATTCATGCATAGGTTGATTTTTTCTTTAGGTAGTCACCAAGAATTGCAAAACCACTTCTTTTTGCAACTTTAGGTGCATTTGGATCTGTTGATTTAACAGGAGCATCAAATTTAGTGCCAAATATTCCAATTACAATTAAAGGAATAATTGATAGCGCACCTAAAATTGTGAATACAAGAACTCAGTTTTTTTGTAATGATTCAACGTTTTGACCGAGAATAACAAATGGAATAATTGAAATAATTGTACCTAATGGGTAGAATCAAATTCCAAATTGTGAAATCAAGGCTTTTTGTTTTGGGCCAAAGAAGTTAGCAACAACTGGTTGAGTTAGAATAATTAACATTGTACCACCAATTGCCATTATAGTTCTTAGAACAATAAAGCCTACATATCCACCACCATTTCCAGGCATAAATTGAGCTGGAACACCAACTAAACACATTGCAATCGCAATAAATGTTGATCATTTGTGGAATATTCTTGCTAATAGGAATGCAACAGCTACTGAACCTAAACCACGACCAAAGGTTATGGCTCAGTTTGCCGCTGTATTTTTAAATTGGAAACTTGCATCTGGAACAATTTGAAAATGTCCCAAAAATCCAGGGGTAGCTTTTCCATTTACGAAACCCTTACCGCCTAGCCCAACCGTGAATCCTCAGTTAGCTATAAATAGTAAGTATGCAAATGAAATAAAACCTCAAATGATAAAGCCATATGCTACTTTATGCTTTTGAGATCATTCATGAATTTTTTGATTCATTGAATCCTTTCATATTAAATAATTATTAAACTTATTTAATAATAGTTAAGGTTTTCAGTAAGTTAATATATAGAGAAATAAATTAATGTTTACTAATCCTATGAACAATTACCGGCATATATACAAATCAAAGTTATATGCGAATTTATTATACCAATTTTATATTAAAACAGGCCTATTTGCATAGATATCCATATAAATATTAGTATTAGATTTAACTAAACAACTTGTTTTTGGTGGCAAATTTGAGTATAAATGAAAAAGCCACACAATTGTGTGGCCAAAAAATATATTTTTAATTATTTATTAAGTTCAAATAAATCTTCTATACCAAAAGCAAATGTTTTTGAATCTCTTAATTTATAAACAAGATTAGGATCTGCATAACCTTTAGATTGTTCCTTGCTTAGCATTGATATGTTGTCAACATATGTACGAAGTTCTTTTAAAGCTTTAGGTTTTCCTTTTCCATCTTTTAGTAAAAGACCAGTTTTTGGATCTACTTCATGAACGGCTTTAGGGTTTAAAAAAACTTCAACACCAGCATTGCCGACAATTCTGTATGTTATTTTTTTATTCTTATCAGTTTTTTTATACTCCTTAACTCTTTTGTCAATGTTTGATTGTTTTGATTCCTTGTTAAAATGATTTGGAGAAAGTCAGAAATTTCTGTTTGTGTATAAGTTAACATGGGCATGTGCCATTCATCCACCATTAGTGTCCTGAGTTCCCAAAAAGCCTATAATTTGGCCTTTTTTGACCTCAGTAGGTGTATCAGCAGACACAGTTGGGACAACCTTAATTGTTCTCTTGCCCAATGTTACTGTTTCTGATTGTCAGCCTAAACTAGTGTTATTTAAGGTTTTACCGGCATCTAAGTGCAAGAATGACATATAAATATGTTCATTGTTGCCATTAAGATAGATTTCTTTTTCTTTTGGACTTCAATCTAAATTAGCAACAGGAATTTTAATAACAACAACAGTACCAACACCAGTAGCCACCACCTTAGTTGTAAGTTCATAAGCAGCAACAATTTGTCCGTCATAAGGAGCCAAGACTGGTTGAAAATCTGGTGCAATATAGTCTTCACCAATGTGCACATATTTGGGCTCAACTACATTATCAGCATAGAAAGCTCTTGCTGAAGCATATCCGCCTGAAAATAGTTGTGAATTATAGTGACCAAAAAAGGTTTTATCAATACTTGGTAAGTTTTTAGTTGTTATTCCTTCAGTAGCAAAAGCAGGAGCTTTAATATTTTGTTTTGTAAATTGTTTATCAAAAAGCAATGAGTATCTACCTACACCAAGATGTTTTTCAACTTTAACTAATTCCTGCGAGTTTTTAAGTTTAACATTTAAAGTAACAGTTGCATTTCTAAAGTCTTGAGTTGTAATTTTATCAATTTCAACTTTTTCAATATTTGCATCTTTTACGTTAATAAATAAGTTGCCTTTTGTTAAAGTTGACAGATCACTATTGTGCTCAATGTTACCAATTGTGTGTACATCAATTAATTCAGCTAACTGCAAGTCGCTAATTAATTTTTGCTCTTTAGGTACTGTAAATAAGCCATAAACTGTTTTTCCTGATTCTCAAACAGTAGACTTTTTCTTGCTGTCAAACAATGAAGCAGCAATTCTAATTTTTGCTTTAGCATTTGATAGTGAGCCATCATTTAGCACAACATCTTCAATGAATTTATTGAATTTAAGCGTATATTTTTCTTTTTTGCTACCAACAGGTATTTCTAATTCTTTGTCATTGTCTTTTAATATTTCATCTAATTTAGCACTAGAAAATTTTAATAACTTTTCATACTGCTTCGAACTTAGTTGATGAATGCCATATTTTGTAATAGCTTGTTTTAATTCATCATCAATATTTTCTAGCTTGACTTCAAAGTCTTGACTAGTTAAAGCTTGAATTTTTTGATCATAAGGCTTCAATGCATCAGCAAAAGGTTTATCATTATCTTTGACTTTTACATTTTTGATTCTAAAGTCTATGATTTGTTGGCTGTATAAGCCACTTTCATATTTGCTTTTGTCATTTGATTCTAGCGGAAGGCCAACTTTAACCTTGAATAGAACATCATAATTATTTCCTGGGTCACGTGTAACGTTGTTATAGTCATATGAGAATTTAAGCCTACTTAGCAACTTGTCGCTTAGTTTTAGTTCTTTTTTAACAATTGCCTTGAAAGCTTCAGTATCAAAATTGATGTACTTACTCATATAGTTGTTTTGCATCATTAAACTATATTCAACTGTCTCAGGCTTGCCCCCTCCCTTATATGATATTAAATTTAAATGTTCATGTTTATCAAAGTAATCTTTTATATTTGAAAGTAAGTTAACTTGATTATATTTTTCAAATTGTTCAGTCGTTTTATCAGAATTAGCATTACGTTGATATATGATAACTTCAGAATTATTTTTAGGATCATTACATCTTGCAGATAAAACTGGAATTAATGCACTAAAGCCAACTGCTTGTGAAATAAATAATGCTTTGATTTTTCTAGATTTCATAAATATCCCTATAAATAAGTTAATAAAGTATAAAAAAATGCCAAAAATATCTCTATTTATGACACTGAAATAATAACACCTGTTTTACTCTTAATTCCAATTGCAATAAATGCAATTATAATTGGAATAATAATTGTTAGAGCTAAAACAATTAAAAATCTATATAAAGATTGTAAGTATGCTTTTAGATTTTCATTTTTATTTTCATTGTTGCTTTTCACCAATAAGGCTGTTTTAACGACTAATTCGATTAATGGAAAAATTAAATGGAATGCGAAAAAGTCAAAGTATGAGCTTATAAAAATAATAATTCCTACTACAAGCAACTCAATTAATTTTATTTGGAAATGATTTAGTTGATAGTTGGTTGTATCTATCATTGCGCTAAAAGGTAATAAAGCTATAAGCATTGTAATAAATAATGCTTCTTTTGCGCTAAACTTGCCTAAAGTTGAATGTTGCTCTTTAGCAAATAAATTTGATAGCTTAAATGATTTTAATCATTCATAGTCAACGTTAGTTTTGAACATAGCTTTGAATGAGTAAAATAAGCCTATAAATAAGGCAAATCCAGCAAAACCACCTAATATTTGTGCCCCAAAAATATAAGGCATACCTTGTCATAATGGTGAACCAATTAAATTATTATCACCAACTACCTGACCTGTTTTTCCAAAGCCACGAAGAAAGCTTTGAAAAATAACAACTAATGGGTTAAGCATAGGATAAACAGGTAATTTTGATCCTATACTTGCAAATGCTCATGGCAAGAAAAATGCTAAGGCAGTTGCAATGGTATAACCAACTGATAAAAATATTTTGCTTTTGTTCTTTTTAGACAAAAAAGACAAAAACATTCAAGTAAACACAAAAAACACTAAAAAAAGCACAGTAAGAAATTCAAATGCAAAAGCAGTTGGATTTCAAAACTTTCTTAAAGCCGATCCGGGTAAATTTGTCATTTTGTTCCTTAGTTATGTGAATTAACTAGTTCTTTAACATATTTAGCAATAACTATTTCCTCATTTGTCCGCATTTTATAAATTGGTATTTCAGATTCTTGCGAGGAAATAAGCATATAGTCTTCATAGTTAGCTAAATTGCTTTCTTCATCTAAAAATAATTTATATGACTTAACTTTATCAATAATCATTTTTCTTAGAACTGCATCATTTTCACCCATGCCTGCAGTAAAGACTATAGCGTCAGGATAGTGAATCTTATTAAGATACATAGCCATATAGTCAACTACGCGTTGAGCATACAATTCAATTGCAAATTTAGCATCTTCATTTTCATTAGAAAGTTTATGTAAATCTCTAATGTCACTAGAAATTCCAGAAACACCTAATAAACCTGAATTTTTAACTAGCATATCAAAAACTTCTTGGGGATCTTTATGTTCTATTCTTACTAAATAATCAACTATTCCAGGATCTATTGCACCTGATCTAGTACCCATCATAAGCCCATCAGTTGAGCTAAATCCAACTGAAATATCAAATGATTTGCCATCTTTAATAGCACATAATGAGCTTCCTGAGCCTAAATGAGCGACTACAATATTAATCTTGTCTTTACCTAAAATTTGCTTCATTCTGCCAGTAATATAATCATGACTTAGGCCATGGTAGCCAAATTTTTCAATGTTATATCTAGTTGCTCATTCTTTATTAATTGAAAACTGCTTATTAATTTTAGGAATATCTGTGTGAAAAGCTGTATCTTGAGCTACTATTTTAGGCACATTTGGTAAGTATTCAATGAAACCGTCTAGGGTAGCTAAAAATGGCGGAGTGTGCAGTGGAATAAATTTTTCTGCATATGTTACAATACTTTCTCTAACTTCAGGCGAGTAAAAAACTGGAGATAAGAACTTAAAGCCAGCATAAGGGATTCTAAAGCCTATTGCTTCAATTTCATCTAATTCAGAAATAAAATTGTGCTCTTTTCAATATTTGAGCAATTTTTCAACAGCTACTAAATGGTTAGGCAAGCCTTCTTTGTGTTCATATTTATTAGCCTTATCTTTAAGAATCAAATTGCCATCTAAAGCAATACGTTCGCATATACCAGTGCCTAGTAGTTCTAAATCCTTGTCAGCATATAAAGCCCACTTTAAAGAACTACTACCAGCATTAATAACTAATATTTTTTTAATTTGGTTATTCATATAATCATCCAATCAAGCCTTATTTAAAGGTATATCCGTTTAAAATAGTAATTGATGTTACATCAATAACATCTGCAACAGTTGCACCGCGACTAAAGTCGTTGATAGCCCCATTTATTCCTTGTAATATTGCACCAACTGCACCATATTTACCCATTCTTTGAGCAATTTTGCAGCCTATATTACAGCTTTCTAGGTTTGGAAAAATAAATACTCCAGTTTCTTTTTGAACTGCACTAGGAAACTTAGCTTTTCTTACATTTAGGTCATAGGCTGAATCAAATTGCATTTCACCATTAATTACATTTAAACCTCTTTCAGTGGCAATTTTTGCAGCTTCTCTAACTAAGTCAGGATTTTCACCTTTGCCTGAGTTATTGGTTGAATAAGTCAAAAAAGCCCCTAGACTATTCATATTCATCATATTAGCAAAACTAATTGCATTGGTTGCAATGTCAACTAATTGTTCTGCATTAGGTTTTTGCACTGTTGATGGATCTGTAAAAATAAGTTGCTCATCATCTTTATGCATAACTATAACACTAGAAATAGTTTTAATTCCTGGTTTTGCACCAATGCATTTAAAAGCAGCACGTAAGATATCGGCAGTTGAATAAATTAAGCCACCAACAGCACTATCAACATCCTTTAATTTAATCATCATAGCGCCATAGTAAGGTCTGGTGTGCATATTTTTTAAGCAAGTTTCATAGTCTTCTTTGCCATTACGAATTTTAACTAATTCATTAGCATAAGCCTTAATTGACTCTTCTTCCTTGCTTAAAATAATGTTTTCTAGGCCATCATCAACAACTTGAGATTCATTTTCCAAAAGCATAATTGGCTTTGCTAAATTATTTTTCTTAAAATATAAAGCAGCTTCACGGGCTCTTTTGTCATCACCATCAATAAACAAAACTGACAAAATTTGTTTTTGACATTTCTCTTTTAGCAAAGAGCTAATATAAGCACTAAATTTCGAAGTAGTGTGCATAGTTTCTCCCTCTATAATAATTGTTTAAAAAGTATATTAAAAAATAAAGACCCTATTACAATTATATTCGCTTATATAACAGACTTAAAACAGTGTGTGGAAAAATTTCCCTTGCTTTAGAAATTTTTAGTTTTAAAATTAACTTTTTTTGTAACAAAATATATGGTTTTAGATCAAAACAATGAATGCTTTTATGCATACATTAGCAAACCATATATAATTATTCATTAACAAAGCAAAAAGCACCACAAGTTAACTTGCGGCGCTTTTTGTTGCCTTTTGTTAAAATTTGAGTATCTAAATTAAAAAAGAAAGGCTTTTACATTATATATGATTAGCAATGACAAAAATACTAGTTATTCAACTGACCTATGCTTGCTTAAAAAGAAATTAAATGTGCACGGCAAGTACAAGTTTAATTATGTACATTATGTAATTGATGAAACGAATTGAGATGAAATATTGACCAAGTCAAATCACAAAACCAATAAAAATAACATTAGCCCGTTGAGACTTAAAGAAATTCTTGAAAGGCTAATTGCAGGCTATGATATGAAAACTGTTTCTAATATTGTGGGGTTTAAATCAAGATCAATTTATAACTTATTTGACAGAATTACAATTGAAACAAAGCGTGGCTATGCTAAATATCAAAAGAAATGTAAATTGTGTGGTATGGACTTAAAAGGCAAAACAATATATGTAATTAGTGCTCTCAAATTTTTGAATTTAATTGAAACAAGACATGATTCAAAAAGATTAGAAAACAATTCTAAATTGCTTATGAAATACATTGAGATTTTTAAGTTTTACAAACAGTTACTGTACTTTTATTTGAAGAATAGAAATAGTTTTAACTTAGATAGTAAAGCTGTTAAACAGTCTGTGGCAAGCATTATTTTTAAATACATAAGAGAACTAGAAGCACAGGGAAAGCTTCAAAATTCATATATTCCATCAGTTCAAAACTTTTACCGTATATTGGCTAAACATAGTGCTTTTGGTCTAAAATTAGATATTCTTCCATATAAATCAAACGGTAAATATGGAAGTAGAACAACAGTAAAGCATGAGACAAAGAAGAAAACAATAGGCAAACTTATTACTGAACGTCCAGAATCAGTTAATTTAAGGCTAAATGACAATGATTATGAAATGGACACTGTAATTGGTTTAAGATCTGACAATTATTGCATTCTTACATTAATCAACAGAAAATCTAGAATGTTTTATTGCACGCTCTCTAGAAGAAATGCAAAAGCAATAAAAGAAAATTTGGAGAAATTGATTAAGGACAATAATCTTGTTATTGACACATTAACTATTGATAATGGAAGTGAAAATTACAAACTTCCAGAGATAGAATCAATCAAAGAAATTTTCCATTGTCATCCTTATTCATCATCAGAAAAAGGTAGCATTGAAAATGCTCACAGGCTTTTAAGAAGATACATTCCAAAGGGAAAATCTATAGATAAATATGTTGGTCAAGATCTAAAACCAATAGCCGATTTTATAAATTCACATCCAAGAATTTATAAAGGTGTCTCAGGCTTTAAATGTGCTAAGCAAATGCAATAAAAATTAACATCAACACAAAATTTTGCACTTTTGAGTACTCAAAAGTATCTTTTCTTTATTCTTTTTTTATGCTTTAGGCCATTTTCTTGTCAGAACAACCAAAAATTGGTATTATTTTTTCAATACTCAAATTAGGTGCTTTTTAATTTAAGAATTTATAAAACCATATATAATTTTAAGAACATAAATAATTTATAATATAAATAATAGTCTACAAGATATCCCTAATTCAGATATCATGGATTTTTAAATAGTAAGGAGGAATTAATATGTTTAAAATGCAATTTACAGACGTTGGTGAAGGTCTTCACGAAGGAACAGTTGTTGACGTTTTTGTTACTGAAGGTCAAGAAGTTAAAGAAGGTCAAGACTTATTCTCAGTTGAAACTGACAAAATGACAACAGAAATTCCTGCTCCAGTATCAGGCAAAATTGTTAAAATTTTAATTTCTGCTGGTCAAGAAATTCATGTTGGTGAAGAAATTTTTCACATTGAAACAAACTAATTTCAAATTAGCAATACAGAAAAATTCAAGGCAAACAGGGTCTTGAATTTTTTAATTGTTTTTAGTCCAAAAATAATAGAGAATATTATGGAATATTTTACATTTTGAATTTATGGTCGGTATATTTAGTAAAATAAAATTAGTATTAAAAATGTGTTTTTAAAGCATATTTAATTAATACTTATTAATTTACAAAGGACGAGTTTATGAAAAAAATTATTGTAGTTGGACTAGGTAATGTTGGATTTACATACATCAATACATCAGTAGCAAGAGGGCTTGAAGCTGAATGAGTATTAGTTGATAAAAATGTTCAAATCGCTGAAGCGCACGCTCACGACTTTGAAGATATGGTTTCATTGATGCCAAGAAATGGTTCAACATTTAGACCAGGTACATTATTAGAAGATTCTAAGGATGCTGATGTTGTTGTTATTACAGCATCAATTCCAGCTGACAAGACATTCTCAGACCGTATGGCTTTAGCAGGTGCAAATGCTAAATTAATGCAAAGCTTTGCTAAAGATTTAGATGCTGCTGGTTTCAAAGGCATTGTTGTAGTAGCTGCTAACCCATGTGACGTTATGGCTGCTGCTGTACATTATGGAAGCAAAATTCCAGCTAACAGAGTTATTTCTGCAGGTACAAACTTAGAAACTGGTAGATTGAAGAAAATGCTTGCCGCAAAATTCAAAACATCACCTGATGCAATTAGAGCATCTGTATTAGGTGAACATGGCGCTACAGCTATGATAGCTTGATCAACTGTTAAAGTTGGTGAAACAACTTTAGAAGGATTAGTAGAATCAGGCAAGATTACTAAGGAAGACTACGAAGAAGTTCTTAAACAAGTTATTGCTGAAGCATTCTACATTTGATCACGTAAAGGTAATACACAATTTGGTATTGCAACATCATTATTTGAAATTACAAAAGCAATTTTAGATAATAGACGTACTGTGATGAATTTAGGTGTTAAAATTCCTGAAGGCTATAAACACGCAGGTATTTATGTATCAATTCCTGTAATTATCGGTGAAAATGGATACGAATACTTACCATTCAAACCAAGTTTAACAAAAGAAGAATGAACAAAATTTGAAGCTTCAACTGAAGCAGTTGCTAAGGTTCACACAGACATTCTTAAGTCAATTGGTGTTGACGTTAAATTTGAATAACATTTATTAGTTCAAATAATTAATGAGTATTTAAGTATCCCCCTCCATCTTTTTCCAATTAATGTATTTCTTTCTTTCTTTGTGATGGGGGGGGTACTTTATTTACCCTTTACCTTTTCTTTATCACTTTAAGTATTTAAGTCTTAAAAAATAAGGATAATTGTTCTTTTATGTATTACCTTTATAAAAAATAATTTTAGAACTCTTGACAGATAGTGGAGGGCTCAAAAATGGACAATTTTATAAAAGTAATTACAACGCAGGGAATGTGAGGGGCTGTTATTTCTACCATTGTCTTTGTTGCAATTGGTTTTGCCGCTACTAGGGCAAAAATAGTAACAAAAGAGATGAATGGTAGATTATCTAAAATGGTTCTTAACTTCTTTCTACCATTTATGGTGTTTACTGCGTTTATGCAAGGAGCTAGCAAAGAAGATGCTGCTGCTGTAGGCATTGTGCTAGGTTCAAGCTTAGTTTTCTATATTCTATTTACTTTACTTTCGTATTTATTAGTTAAATTAGCTCCAAAATTCGTTTCATCACGAATTAACAGAAAAGCAGAAGAAGTTTATGCATGAAATAATGCAAATGCAACAGATGATTCTAAAAATAACTTAGCAGATATAAAAGCTGAATTGATTGATGACTATATGATGAAGCTTATGACGAGTCAATTTATGCTTATCTATGGATCATTGCAATTTTTTGCGCTTCCATTAGTACATTCATTATCGGACGGTGTTATTTTTCCAGTGTTCACAAAGGCTCTTTTACAAGTGTGGTGTGTACCATATCTTATTGGTGCTTTTGGCCATGTTCCTATGTTCTTCTCAGAGCAAAAAAATACTAAGAAAACTGTAGGAAAAGCATTTAAGATATTGGCTTTGAATCCAATTATAATTGCTTTATTTATATCACTCTTGCTTTGAGCATTACAATTTATACCTGGATTAGATACTAAATTTGTTGGCGTTTATAAAGTGTCAACAGACGGGACAGGGATGACATTTTGAGGTGCATTCCCAACCGCTTTACCTGCATTATACAAAACTATGCAAATAGGCACCGGTTTAGTTTCTCCAATTTCATGGTTAGTTATTGGTGGCTCACTTGCCACTGGAAGCATCAGAAAAGCTATTAAGGACAAAGATGTTTTAATTACATCTGCACGTAGAATGATCACAGTTCCATTAGTTGTTCTTTTAGTAAGCTATGGTGTTTTTGCTGGCTTTGTTTATGGAAAAGCTCTTACACCTGAAGTGGCTGCTGGTATCGGTACATTAATTGTGCTTCTTGCTGCAACCCCACCAGCTGGTGTTATATTAATATACTCGGCAGCTAATGACAATAAATACACTGTATATATTGCACAAGTATCATCATTAACAACATTACTAGCACTTATTTTCTTGCCATTATGATTGATTATTTCATACTCAACATTTGGACCAGTATTAAGCTCTATTGTTGCTTAATTTGATATCATAAGTAAAGCAATACATTTTTAAGGAATAACTTATATTTGTAAGTTATTTCTTTTTATTATGGAACCAAAAGCAAAATAAATAATATAAAATGTTAATTACTATGAATAAGCTAGATCTAAAAGAAAAATTAGAAAATAAACTTAGAGAGATTGCTTCTGATTTAGGCATTCAAAGAAATGTTTTTTTAACAGAATCAAAAAAACATGGTGATCTTAGTACTAATATGGCTTTAGGCAATTCAAATTTAAACCCAATGGAATTAGCTAGAAAAATCATTAGTATGATTGACGCTGGTGAGTTTGGAATTAAGAATATGACAGTTGCTAATCCAGGATTTATAAACTTTAGCATTGGTGATGATTATTTAGTCTCGGGGGTAAATCAGATTTTACACTTAGGCTCAAATTATGGAAAAGGGAATAAGTTAGGCAAAGTAAATGTTGAATTTATTTCTGCCAATCCTACAGGTTTTTTACATGTAGGTCACGCACGGAATGCGGCCGTTGGAAGTACGATTGCAAATATTTTAGAATTTGCAGGCTATAGCGTCAATAGGGAGTATTACATAAATGATGCTGGCAATCAAATAAATGTATTAGCCAATAGTTTATGAGCTAGATATAAACAAATTTTTTATCCAGACTTTCAAATGCCTGAAGAATCATATAAAGGTGAAGATATTATTTGAGGTGCTCAAAAGTTTTATGAAAAGTATAAAGATAAGTATAAAGATTGTGAACTAGATACAGAATTAATTAAGTTAGTTAAAGAAGAAGCAATTAGTATTTTTATGGCTAAAATACAGGAGGATTTGGCAAATTTTGGTGTTAAATTTGATACATATTTTAGTGAAAAATCACTATATGAAAATGATGGCGCGAAAATAAAAGAAACAATTAAAAATTTAAAGAATGCATATGAAAGTGATGGCGCTTTGTGACTAAAAACAACAATTCACGGCGATGATAAAGATAGAGTTTTAGTTAAAAGTGATGGCTCATATACATACTTTTTGCCTGATATAGTTTATCATCAAGACAAGTATAGAAGAATGGGCAAAGATGCAACTATTATTAATGTCTGAGGCGCTGATCACTCTGGATATGTTAAAAGAATGCAGTGCGCAGTTAGGGATTTAGGTCTTAATGATAATAATTTAGTTGTCTTATGTATGCAGTTAGTCAGACTAATAAAAAATGGCGAAGAGTTTAAAATGTCAAAAAGAAAAGGTACAAGCTTCTTTTTGAGTGAATTTGTTAAGATGGTTGGCAAAGATTCAGCAAGATTTTTACTTTTAGATAGAACTCTTAATTCAAAATTAGATTTTGATATTGATTTAGCTACTAGTCAAAGTAATGATAATCCAGCAATATTGGTTCAATATGCTAATGCAAGATGTCACTCCTTAATTAAAAAAGCTAGTGTAGATACAAGTAATTTAAGCGCTATATCATATGATAAGCAAAGTGATAACAATCTAATTACAAAGTTATTAGAATTTCCATTAGTAATTGAGAAATCAGCTGATAAATATGCAACGCATTTATTAACGCAATATTTAGTTAAATTAGCGAAAGAATTTAATTCATGATATACAAACAGCCCAAAGCTTATTGGTAGCGATAATGAACAAAGCCAAATTGCTTTAGTTAAAGCTGTAAGTATTACAATAGAAAATGGACTAAAACTTTTAGAAGTTTCGGCACCAACATCAATGTAAAAGTCATAATAAAAAAAGTAAGCAAACTTATTCAAATGAATAGTGCTTACTTTTTTTGTGCTTTTAAATTTGCCTTTTGCTTTTGTTTGCTACTCTTTTAGTCATTGAAATATTAGAGAAAGTCATAGCAAAAGGAAAAAGCAAACAAGGAATAGAAACGATTAATGTCGGCACCACAGTTCCTCACGAAAAGTATGTCAATACTAATGTTGCAGCTCCAAATAAAAATGGAACAATTGAGTGAATAATTATGTATTTGAAAGGGATTTTTACAGACTCTTTGGGAGTAACTATGAATTTTATTTTTTTATTAAGCAGTCCATTAAATACGGAAAGAACAAATGATGTATTCATTGCGGTATAAACTATTGTTGTCAATATAAACACAGGCAAAGCTAAAAGAATATTTTTGCTCTTGGCAAGATTAATTGCACTAAGTAATAATGAGCCAAGCAGGAAGACCATTCAAATGATTGCAAAGGTTAATTCTTTAGTGCTTACTGTAAAGCCTAGAAAGCCAATAATTAAAAAGTTTATTAAGAAAAGTAAGGCAAAAACAGGAATTAGTGGCAATGAATAGTGATTTAGTATTAGATCTATTCTTTCAAATCATCTATATTTCGATTTTCTATTTTTCTTCGCATATTTTTTTATATACTGCACATTACCTGCAGTTCAGCGACATTGCCTTTTCTTTAAGGCTATATAATCATTTGGAAAGTCTTCATAGCAGACAATATTAGGAGCATAAACTATATCATAACCTATTGATTTAATTTCAGCACTCATTGATGTATCTTCAACCAAAATCTGAGGAAAGCCATTAGTTTCACGATATACATCTTTTCTAATTATCATACCATGACCTAACAAAGAATTTTCGCCATAAAGCTGTCTCATGTAATGATGATCTAACGACTGCGTATTAGCTGAAATAGACATTAGGTATTGGAAAAGATTTTTGCCTTTTTTATTTAAATGGTAAGCCTGCAATGCACCAATTTTTTCATCAAACTGGAAATACTTAAGCGACTGTGATATAAAGTCTGCCGGAATAACTTCATCGCTATCTAAAACAACAAAATAGTCAAAGTCATCATTGTGTTTTAAAAAATTATTCAAGTTGCCAGCCTTAAAACCTTCTTTGTTCTCTCTTCTTACAACTTTAAGATTGTGTTTATTAGCAAATTCGTTTACCTTTTCAATATATTTGTTACTCTTACTATCATCCAAAATGACTGTTTCATAGTTATTCCAGTGTTGCATCATTGATTTTGATAACGATTCTTCATGAAAATCATCACAAGTACAATAGAGAAGCACAACCTTTTTATTCTTAAATTCATCAGTTAATTCAGAATTAATTATTGGTTCAAATTTTTGAGCTAACTTTTTCCGTCCAAACAAGAACACTAATGAGAAAACCATATTTTTTGTTGACTTTAATCAAAAGAAACAAAATATTAACGCATTTACCGATAGCATGATAACAATTATAATTTTGACTGCCAATGGATAAGTATTTTCTGCACTAAACAGGTTAATGAATTTAAAAATTAATGGCACTATTATTGCAGATGATAGTATTAGTCAAATGATTAATACAAATATAAAAACGCTTTGTTTCTTTTTCATTAAAAAAGTTTTAGTGTAATGCTATATTTCTAACAATTCCGCAAGGTCTTGAACATATTTCAACACCTTGCGTTTTTTTCATTCTGTATTATTTATTACTTCAACTTTGTAACTTCTCAAATATTCTATAATCTGTCTGAATGAGTAGTTTTGATGAAGATTTAGTCTTATAAAATTGTTCTTAACTTTTGTCGCAATTATTAGTGACAAGTAGTTTATAAACTCTGTTGTGTAAACTTTCATTTCTGAATGAACTCTTGTTTTTGATAGTTCCAAAATATTTTTGTAAAAGTTAAACATTTCTTCAATTTCTCATCTTTGATCATATAGTGTGTATACATCCTCTAATGAAAGGTCAACATTGGATTCAAAAACAATGACACCAAAAAATTGATTATTTTTATTGAATTCATCAATGTTAAATGTATTTCTTTTTAGATGTTTTTGATAGTTTCCAACACTTTCTTTGCCAGCTATTTCTAAGTCTTTAAATAGATAAAAAAACTTTCCATTTATTTGCTTTTTAGACCCTAGTAATTGCTTATCTTTAATTTTCACAGGAGTCAAGTTTTCATCAAGTTTTTCTTCTCTAATTAATGTTGTATTTCTCTTTAATGGCAAAAGATACTTAACATTTTTATTCTGTTCTAAAAGCTCTGTAATTGCTTTAGTTCTAAAGCCTTTATCAGCAACTAATATTTCGCCAGTGCTAGGCACATTTTCCAAAAAGTCCTCAAAAATAGTCGAATCCAGCATATTTCCTTGGTATGGTCTGTGATAAATTGGCTCTTTGGTATATAAGACACAAGTGTAAAGTAAGGTAAAATCTTTGCTACCTTTAACCTTGCCTTTTCTTGATCATTGAGAAAAAGTTACTTCATCTGAATTATAAGATTTAAGTGTGCCATCAATAATTTGCACTCTACCTTTAAACTCATTTATTCTATCTAACATGAAGTTATGTATATTTGAATATGCTCTACCAGTTTTTTCAAAGAAGTCTGGTAATAATGATTCAGATAAACCAACCTTTTTAAATAATTCAGACATAAATGAAGTTTCATAGTAAAACTTTAAATCACGATTAACGGCTTTTGGATAGGCACATCTAAGAATAGCAATTACATATAATTTGTAAGCTGTTGATGAATCAAAATGTGTTAGTAATTTTTCCAAAATATCATTGCTATTTTTTGTAAAAATTGCTATGTTACCATAGTCTTTTATATCTGTTTTTTCTTGATTTTTCTTAGATCTTGTACCTACTGGGATAGGTGTTTCAAAAGGAACAAATTTGTAATCTACTATTTCGCCAACAATTGCCAAATCTTTTGGAATTGCTTTTCCATTCACATATTTGCTGGTTCTTTTTACAACTTTAAATTTTCCAAAGTAATTCTTTACAACTGTGTTTTTAGGTCTTTCAACTTGTCTTATTTCAACTGGAATTGCCATTTTCAAATTCTCCTAAATATATAGCATTATAACTATATTATAACACAAAATTTAAATAGAGAAATAAATAAAATTAATTTTTTTATGATGACATTAGCAGCATTTTTTAAGTCTTTGTCAGAAAAATAAATAAAAAAATGTCTACATTGTTCAAAATGCGACATTTTGTATAGTATTATGGGGTATAACTTTTATATTTCATTGTTATTATGATATTTCCTTAAGGTAAATTGAAGATTTAGCAATTATATTAGAAATTCTAAATTTAGTATGCTGTTAGTTTCTAAAAAGCATAAAAAAATAAAAGCCCTGCCTTTATTTTATTTAGTTAAAAAAGTTTCTAGAATTTTGATAAATTCTGGCCAGTTTTCCTCAAACATCATATGGCCAGTTTTAGGAATAAAAGTAGTCTCTATGCCTTTAACATGCTCTTTAAAGTATTCTAAGCACTCTTCTCTTCTTATAACACCATCTTTTTCGCCTAAAATCAAAATAGTTGGTACAGTTATTGCATTTAAGCCTTCTTCAATTTTGTTATGTAATTCCAAAACCGGAAGAGATTCACCAAGCTTAACTATAGTTTCATTGTTATAGTCATTTGGATTAAAATTTTTCCTTGCATTTTCCATTCACAACTTGTTAGATGTAAATGTACTTATGTCATAATACAAAGACTTTAAAAATACTAAAAAGTCATCAAATGTTTTAGGAAAATAATCATTTCTGTATTCATCAGCTAGAGCTAATGATGTCTTATTCATAGGTGCAATATAAACCATTTTTTTAAATAAATCTGGTCTTAATTTATATGCTAAACTAATTGTACCTCCACCCATTGAATGACCTATTAATGTAACATTTTTTAGATTATTTTTTTCAACGAATTCAATCACTAATTTAGCAAATTGATACACCGAAACTTCATGGTCATTAATTGGCATAACATTATTATTTCCCGGAAACTGGAGTGCATAATAATTAGACTTTGTTCAATATTGTTCAAATAACTTAAAGGTTTTAGGCGAAGAGTTAAAACCGTGACAAAAAATTATATTTTCATTATCATTACCATTGTCTTTAAAAACTACATTATAGTCATAAATGATTTTTTTCATATTAATCCTCAATAATCAAAATAATAATAGCTATTAGATAATAGCTATATAAAAATTAGTGTATTTATGTAATTATTTTTGTAATTTTAAATCTCAAATACTTTCAATTAGTTTTGTATCAAATGCATATCCAGATGCAGATTTAACTGTGGCTTCTTGATATGATCAAGCCTTTTTATCAGGCGAAGTTTTTTCAAAGAATTCAACTAATGTTTTATCATACTCAACAACATCTTTTTTAATTCTTTCATAGTCATATTTATCTTCAAAGACTCTGTTCATTTTTGGTCTTACAGTACCACTGTCCTTTTCATAGCCAACAGCTAATCCAACTACTGGAAATGCTTGGCCTTTAATACCCAATATGTCAATAAGATATTGCACCATAACTCTGGTTCCGCCTATAAAACAGGTTGATAAGCCTAATTCTACAGCAACATCCTGAGCCATTGTGGCTTGAATATATGCATCGCCAACAGCAACTGTATATGCTTCAGATGAATTATTGTCATATTTGTATTCTGGAAATGCTTTTTGCGCAAGATTCATTCTGTTAAAATCCGCCACAAAAACCATAAAAAATTGAGCATCCTTTAAGTGTTTTGTAAAAGGCCTAAATTCTGAAATCTTTTCTAATAATTGACGATCTTTAATTATTATGACACTAGATGAGTGTCAATTTGATGATGTGGGAGCTGAATTAACTACATCAATAATTTTTTTATAGTCGTGTTCTGGAATTTTTTTATCAGCGTCAAAGCTTCTAACTGAATATCTGTTTTTGATTTTTGTGATGAAATCCATATTTACCTCTTTATATAAATTATATTAAATAAGAGATGTAATGTGCTAATTTGTAAATGATATGAAATTTTAAAGACATTTTTCTAAGAGGCTGTTTTATAGTGTTTTTCTATAAATTTATCAACATAGATCATATTATTAAGTATATGTTTTGCTAACCATGAAAACTCAAAATCAGGATTATATGTTAGTGATCAACTTATTCCATATAAGCAAACTATAGCTTTTGTTGCATAGTATTCATCGTAGTCAAAGTCAAAGTTAGCATACTTAAGATATTCATTAATAAATGCTTTTTCATCTTCAATTGAGTAATCTAGATCGCTGCAGTGATAAGCAATATCAAAATATCTAGTATTCATTGATGAATATTCAAGGTCAATAAACATTATTTCATTGTTATTGGCTAGTAATATGTTTTCTCGATTAAGATCATTGTGGCTAGGAACATCATTTTTTAAATATTTTGAAGCAAGCAACACCTTGCTTTTAACTTGCTCGCTAAATGTTTGATTAAAAAGCTTATGGTCTTTATTTTTTTTGTAATACAAAGCAATTCTTTTAGAAATTTTATTTTTAATAAGCTTTATTTTTGAATTATGTAAATTTGCAATTTTCTTAGCAATTTTGAAGCGAATGAGGTTGTTTTGAAAGTCTATTGGTATTTTATTAACAAAGTGACGTACTATTATTTCATCATCCTCATAAATCACATTTTCTGTTATGCCAAGGTTACTAAATTTTTCTAATTTATTCAAATGATTAAAGCCGTTCTTTTGCTTTACTTGAATAAATAAATCGTTTTTGACATAAGATAGATTCGTATATCCATCATGAAGTTGAATTTTATTATCATCTAGGAGTAAATCTTTGTAAATATGTTCATAGGACATTTTTGAAAATTCATTGCATACATATAAGGCATCTTTATACTGTTTTTGGGTAATATTAAACTCTTTTTTAACTAATGAAAGATCAAAATTCATATGAATAAGTGACATTGCATCAAAAAGCGGGTTTGATTTTCTAACTCACTCAAAGTCAATTAATTCAACATCATTGTTTTCATTTATTAAAACATTTTTAAGGTTCAAATCACAATGGCAAGTAGCATCAGATCCAGTATTTGCATATTGTTCTACATACTTTTGATATTTCTTAGTGCCTTTACCATAGTAAAAAAGATCAATAGCAGGCAAGTCAACTTTAATTTTATGAAACTCTTTAATTTTGTCTATAACAGCTTTTTGTACTTCAAGGGTTAAATTAACTTTTTCTAACGTTTTACCTTCAAATCATTTTCTTACCAATATGCCTTTTTTGTAGTAATAAACGCCTGGCATCTTATCCATAAATAATGATTCAATTGAGTGATCCACTAAATCAGAAATAGGAATTCTCAGTTGACAAGTTTGCCCTTCATATTTCACTTTAAAAGTATAGTTATGAAAACCCTTATAATAAAATTCTATGTTAGAAAGCTTGCTAAGCAAATCATTATCAACTTTAGACCTTAAAAATTCATATTCATTCATAGTAATTTAATTATATAAAAAGCAAATTAATGAATTGCTACATTAAGTAAATAAAAACTGCAAAAACATTGCAGTTTATTTGTCGACATTTGTTTTCAAAATATCCAAGAAAGCTTCTTGCGGCACTTCAACAGAACCCAGCATCTTCATTTTTTTCTTTCCGGCTTTTTGTTTTTCTAAAAGCTTCTTGTATCTACTTATATCAGAAGCATGAAGCTTGTGAGTTACATCTTTTCTAAACGCTTTAATTGTTTCACGGGCAATAATTTTTCCACCAATAGTAGCTTGTACAGGCACCTCAAAGTTCTGTCTAGGAATAGCATCTTTTAATCTTTTAGTTAAATCTCTTGACTTTTCATAAGCTGAATCTTTATGTGTAATAATTGAGAAAGCATCAATTTTATCGCCATTTAATAAAATATCAACTTTAACCAAATCACTTGTTTTATAGCCTATTAAGTCATATTCAAAGGAAGCATATCCTTTACTTAAGCTTTTCATTTTATCAAAAAAGTCAAAAACTATTTCACCTAAAGGCATTTCATAAACTAACCTGCTTCTAGAATCATCAATATAGTCTAATGACTTATAAATGCCACGTTTGTTTTGGCACAAGTCCATAATATTACCAATGTATTCATTTGGCAAGATAATTGTTGCTTCAATATAAGGTTCTTCAATGTGATCTATATAAGTACGATCTGGCATAAGCGAAGGGTTAGAAATCATTTCAAATGAGCCATTAGTTTTAACAACTTTATATTCAACGCTTGGACTAGTTGCAATAATTCCAACTTTATACTCTCTATTTAAACGCTCTTGAATAACATCCATATGAAGCATTCCTAAAAAGCCAACTCTAAAGCCAAATCCAAGAGCTTTTGAAGTTTCTTGTTCTCAAGTTAGCGAACTGTCGCTAAGAGAAATTTTGTCTAAGCTCTTTTTAAGTTCGGCATAGTCTCTAGTATCAATAGGATAAAATCCTGTAAAGAGTACAGGTTTTTTACGTTTGTATCCTGGAAGAGGTTCCAATGCTGGATTTTCAACCAAGGTTATAGTATCACCCACATGAACTTCCTTTGCATCTCTAATTGTGGCTGCAACATATCCTACTTCACCAGCTTCTAGGTATTCTTTCTTAGTTTCTTTAGGATTTCTTACGCCTAGTTCAATAACATCGTATTGAGCAGTATTTGACATAAATTTGAAGTCATCACCAACTTTTAACTTGCCTTGGAATACTCTAATAAGCATAATAACACCACGATACTCATCAAAATATGAATCAAAAATTAATGCCTTTAGAGGTTTGTTATCATCAGCATCAACAGGCGCAGGAACATAATCAACAATTGCATCAAGAACTTTTTCACAATTTAAGCCTGTTTTTGCACTAACACATACAGCATTATTGGCTGGAATACCGATAATATTTTCAATTTCTTCTTTAGTTTTTTCAATGTTTGCTGATGGAAGGTCAATTTTGTTAATAATTGGAATAATTTCTAAATTATTTTCTAAAGCAAGATAAACATTAGCAAGAGTTTGAGCCTCAATACCTTGTGTAGCATCCACGAGCAATAAAGCCCCTTCAGAAGCTGCTAATGATCTAGAAACTTCATATGTAAAGTCAACATGCCCAGGAGTATCAATTAAGTGAAATGTGTAATCTTTATATTTAATTTGCACAGCATTAAGCTTAATGGTGATTCCTCTTTCTCTTTCTAAATCCATTTGGTCTAAAAATTGCTCTTCTAGATCTCTAGCAGCTACTGTGTTTGTTAGTTCTAAAATTCTATCTGCAAGCGTACTTTTACCATGATCTATGTGCGCTATTATTGAAAAATTTCTTATTTTGCTCTTGTCCATATTATTACCATCATTTAAAAAAATTAAGAATTAAAATACTATTAAATAAATTAATTATATAGTATAGTTATAAATTATGGATTATCAAGGAAGCTTTAAAGAGAAACAATTTATTAACAAAGGACATACTAATATTTCGTATTTACTTAACGGAAATTTTGTTCAGGAAAAAATTTATACAGGATTTAATCATAAAATTGACTATAAAATATTGTCAATTTTTGACTTTGTACCTAAATTAATTAATAATGATGAAATGAAAGTTGAATGGGAATTTATTAAAGGCGATGAGCCAAAATTAAGCAATGAAAATTTAATTAAAATTGCAAAATACTTATATACTATTCATCATTCAAAGCTTAAGTTTCCGCCTTCTAATCACGCTGCTAGGGTAAAAAAGTATCGTAAGATTTTAAGTGAAAAAAATGTAAATATAAAGGCCTTGAACGACTTTTATCGTAATGTTAACAAAACACTAAGTAACATGAGAACCGATATTCCATGTCATAATGACTTATGGACTTCTAACCTTGTTTTACAGGATGAAACGGAAAAATTGTATATTTGTGACTGAGAGTATGCAACCATGGGCGATCCACTTTTTGAGTTAGCATACTTTATAGAGAGCGCAAATTTAAGTAAAGAGCAAGAAAAAGTTTTTTTAGACGCTTATGGTGAATATGATGAACTATTTTTGATAAGACATAAGATGCTAGTAAATTATTTAGTTATTTTGTGAGTCTACTCACAAGATGAAAAGCCATTTTCAACAGAAATGTATGAAAAAAGACTTTACAAATATGATAAAGAACTAAGCCAACTTAGAGGATTTTAGTCCATGAAAATAATTGCTAAAAAGCAGTATACCAGTATAATAGGAGACATATGAGAAAGCAAAAAGAAGTTAAGCTGAGAATAAAAGGGTTTATTTTACTAACAATATTTTTATTAATGTCTGCAGCTCCATTAATAGCTTATGTTTTTCTTGCAAAAATGGCTGATTCAAATGTATGAATCATAAGATTTGTAAATCTAACTGCAAATAACATCAAAAAGAATTTTGTAGGCATTGATGGCAACACAAGCGGAATTTTCGTTAATTTTTATAAAACGTATTTCTCAATTTTATCATCAGATTGATCTAAATTAGGAATATCAGACATCATTTTAATAATTATGGCATTTGTTGGCTCACAGCTTTTCTTAATTTTATCAGTTGCATGGCTTTTATATGTGTTTATTGTATATTGCGTATTTAATCTATTTAAAGGTAAAGTATTTATTTTATACGCATTAATATCACTATTACTATTTGTAACAGCAGGTGTGTTATATGGTTTACTTTATTTTGGACCAGTTATAGATAAAACATCATTAAAAGTTGCAATTGAAAGTAAATTTATTATTTTTGTAAACAAATGATTAATTTGGATACTAACAGGAGTTATTTTGGCTCAAACAATTTTAATTTGTGTTGAACTAGCTACAGTTAAAAGAGTAAATAGTAACCTAAGAGTGCAAACCCTAGAAATGCAATAGTTTTATATTTAAGTTAAAGCAATCTAAAAAATAACTTTATAAGAACAAAACATTAAGTTTTGTTTTTTATTTTGCTGTAAAACAGCAATATTAGTCAATTTTATGTTTAAGTAATGCAAAAAATTAAAGCAAAAACAAAACAAAAGAATTCACAAATTCAAGCGAATGTATTTTTAGAATTATATAATTATGATTAATAAATACTTAAAGGACAAATTATGGAAAATAAGAACAATAAAACCAAGCAATACCAAAGCATTTTAAGTAATCTTTTGGATGTTAATCCATCTGACCAAGCGATATTTACAAAGGTTAACAACAAGTATTGTTTTGATTTTTATTCTTTATTTGGGCCTGAAGCCTTTGATTTAATTTATTCAAATAAAAACTTCGATATACCTATTTTAGAAGTGAATTTAATTAGAATTTGTCAGCTTTTAGAACAAAGTGATAATGCCGATGAAACTATATCAATTTTAGAAGAAAATAATTATGTATTAAGTCAGCAAAAACTAAATCAACTTAGGAAAGATTTTGTTTTTACTAAGAACAAAATAATTAACGAGATAAGAGCAAATTTTCAAAGGCAAGCATTAAAGTGAAAACTGTTTTTGAATAAAGCTAATGAAATAAATGCTGAAACTAATATATGACCGATGCATTTAGGATTCTTATTTGTCCGGGTTTCTATAGAAGGTAAGAGTGTTTATGCTCCTTTATTTTTTAAGGAAGTATATTTAGAAATAAGAAACGCTAGACCATTTTTAATTTCTAATGGAGACATTAAGCCTAATGAAAAATTATTATTTTTATTAAATAATGCTGGTTTCGATTTAGAAGTTACTGAAAATTATGGTGACTGAAGCATTAAAGAATTAATAAAGAGTTTGCATGAAGTTTGAGGACAGATTTATGAGCTTAAAGTTAACTTAAATTCTGAATTTGCTTCTTTTACTGCTGAAGAAATTATTAACGAATCATTACAATTTTTAGGCGGTGTAGTTCTAGGTCTATTTCAGCCTTCTGGTGGTTATATAAGAAACAGAATGCTAGAAATAATTAACAACAATGAACTTAATAAAATATTGCAGGTTGAATTCAACAAAAATATCTATAAAAAAAGGATAAATGACGTTTTATTCAATCCAAAAACTAGCCTATTTAAAATAGCAGCAACTAACTACTCGCAAGATAGAGCTATAGCTAGCGCCCTTAATCAAAACACAATTATTTGAGGCCCACCAGGAACGGGAAAGAGCCAGACTATAGTTAATATATTAACCAATGTTTTGGTTTATTCAAAAA
Organism: Mycoplasmopsis bovis PG45; assembly: GCF_000183385.1. GTDB lineage: Bacteria > Bacillota_I > Bacilli_A > Mycoplasmatales > Metamycoplasmataceae > Mycoplasmopsis > Mycoplasmopsis bovis. The sequence continues at coordinate 383,920 of NC_014760.1, forward strand.
CAGCTATAGTTTGCTCACAAAAAAAGGCTGCCTTGGAAGTTATTAGAAACAGAATGGGCGACTTGAAAATTTTCTGTCTTTTTATGCTTAATTCTAAAAATATGAACAGAAAATCGTTTTATGAGCCTATAAAAGAGTATTTAGATTACTTAGAAAACTACGAAGAAATTGATGACTTAAAACCACTTAGAGTAATAACAAATGAAGAAATTGATTTTGTTAATAACATACAAATGGCTTCAAATGACAAAAGATTTAACAGTGCTGTTAAGCTAATTAGTCCAATTAAAAAGGCAGGCTCAGATTTTACAAGTGAAATATGAACTAAAATTACTCAATTGCCTACAGATATTAAATATCCAATGAAGTTTAAGTTTTCTAGTGCTTGAGAGCTTAGAAAATTTATGCTTAAAGAGAATAATTTAAGCCTTAAAATATATAAGAAAAATTATTGATTAATTAGCAAACTTTCGAAACAGTTATTTGACGAATTCAACAATTTTACAGGCAATTTAGATGAAATAGTACGACTAAAAGGAAATCTTAGTTCAGCTGATTTTGACTACATTAGTAACCTATTGTGCATTTTGCCTAACTTTGACCAGGCTCAAACTAGTGACAAAAATGAACTAAGACGCTTCATTACAAAAAATATAATTAATTCAATTATGCGTTTTAATGAGGATGAAAAAGCTGAGTATACTGAATTTGCTGCAACAGCAAGGCTTGCAATAATTGAACCATATAAGTTTATGAAACGCTTTTCAAATATGATAAAGAAGCTGTTTCCAATATTAATTGTTACACCGGAAGCTGACCTATCAGCATGAAATAAAAGCGAATTGGACTATGGAATACTTGATGAATCTAGTCAAATTTTTATAGAAAAAGGCTTACCCGTTTTATATTTATCTAAAATCAAGATTTTGGCTGGTGACGATCAACAAATGAAGCCTAGCAACTGATTTGGTATTAGAGTAAATGATGAAGAAACCATTTTTGGTAAGGTTGATTCTATGCTTGATTTTGCCAAAGGTGTAGGTGTTTATAATGTTTTATTAGACAAAAATTATCGTTCAAATTATGCCTCGCTAATGACTTTTAGTAGTAAACATTTTTATAATAGCTCACTAGATGTTGTCAACTCGAATTTAAATACAAATAATTATGATTCAATTGAAGTCATTAATGCTAATGGAATCTGAGAAGAAAACAAAAATGAAATAGAAGCGAATTTAGCAATAAAAGTTGCTAATGAAAACTTAGACAAATACAATAAAATAATTTTGCTTTGTTTTAATGCTAAACAACAGGACTATATAACTACTAAGATATTTAGAGAAGAATCTGAATTAGAAAAAGCAATAATTGATGGAAGGCTACTTTTGAGAAATATAGAGAATATTCAAGGTGATGAAGCTGACTTAGTTATTGTTTCAATTGCTTATGATAATAGTGTGCTATTTCACTCAACATACGTTGGACGTCCGGGCGGAAAAAATGCATTAAATGTAGCTATATCTAGAGCAAAAGACAAGATGATTATTCTTAAAAGTCTTAATGCAAGCGATGTAAGTGTGTTAACTGGTAATGAAGATGTATATATATTTAAAAAATGATTAGAGTTCTTAGAGTTAGATCCTAAAAGTAAGCAAGAGTTTGTTTCAAATGATTATTTAGTTCAAAACAAGGCAAATATAGGTGCAGAAGTATCAAAATCTGATTTTGAAATTGAACTAGAGAGCTCAATTAATGAGTTAATTAAAGATTATGATAGCCTAACTCTTTCTACTAATGAATCAATTGGGACACTTAAAATTGACTACATTCTTAAGCATAAAAACAAAAACATTATGTGCTTTATTATAGATAAGTATGAATACCAAAATGATGTTGAAAAATATGTATTACAAAAGGATTTATATAAATTCATAAAAAGTAAAAAATATAATGTACATTTAATTAATAGTTTGACCTGAACATTTGAAAAAGATGCAATTTATGATGAAATAATCCAATACATTGAAAGTTATGTTGTGTCTAATGATGAGCTTTATAATGATGATAATATCTTTACTTCATTAAGTGCTGAAGCCTATAAAACAGACCAATTAGGCATTCAAACTTCTGAACATAGAACAAGTCGTAGCAGTAATAATAACTACGATTCAGCAACTAACACAGAGTTAATAAATACCCAAAGTACTGAAGATGATAATAGTCAGGATGATAGCGAAAGTAACGAATCATTTGAAGATAATGTTAAAAAATGAGAACAAATTTTAAGTAAAGAAGTAATAATCGATACAGCAGTTATTGAACAAAAGAACTAAAAGCAGGGAATGCCCCTGCTTTTTTGGCAAAAGTAACAAAAAACAGATAGGATAGTCTATCTGTTTAGTAATTATTCAGAATCACGAGCGATTGCAATTAATTGTGAAAATACTTGAGGCTCATTAATAGCTAGTTCTGATAACATTTTACGGTTGATAGTAATGTTTGATTTTTTAAGACCATTAATAAATTTTGAATATGATAAGCCTTCCAATCTAACAGCAGCACTTATACGTGAAATTCATAATTTTCTATAGTCTCTTTTAACTTGTTTACGGTCTCTAAAAGCATATGTTCAAGACTTTACAACAGCTTGTTTAGCAACTTTATAACCTATTGATTTGTGTCCAAAATAACCCTTAGCTAGCTTTATTCATTTCTTTCTTCTAGCTCTTGTAACGGTTCCACCTTTTACTCTCATAATATTACCTTCTTAATAAAATTATTAAATTAATGCCTTAAATCTCTTAAGATCAGAACTGTGCATTTGCGCAGATTTACGAGATTGACGTTTTTGTTTTGTGGTTTTATTTTGGGCTAAATGTGAACGATATGCTTGTTCACGCATAACTTTGCCAGTTGCTGTTACTTTAATTCTTTTTTTAAGAGCGCTTTTAGTCTTCATCTTTGGCATCTTTTGCTCCTTTTTTGTCATCAGTTTCATTTGAATTTGACTCTGCTGACTTTTCTTCAACTATATTATGTTCTCTTTTATACTTATTAACTTTGACCTTATTAGGTTGGAGATACATATCAAGAAAACGTTCGCCAATTATTTCAGGTTCTTTTGTTTTTTCAGCTACTGCTTCTACTAATTCATAAAATTTATTCATCATAGTGTAGCCTAATTCAGGTCTAGTGATTTCACGCCCTCTAAATTTCAAACTAACCTTGATTCTGTCGCCATCTAATAAGAACTCAAATGCTTTTCTAGCTTTAGTTTTTAAATCATGATCACCAGTCATAGCTGTTAATCTAATTTGGCGATTTTGAATTATTGTTTGTTTTTCTTTAGCAGCCTTTTGCTTCTTTTTACGTTCATATTTAAATTTACCGTAATCTAAAATTCTAGCAATAGGCTTTGGCTCAACAGCAATTAAAACTAAGTCTAACTTGCTGTCTTTGGCTATTTCAATGGCTTCAAAGGTATTTTTAACACCTATTTTTTCACCATCAGCACCAATCAAGAACACTTTTTGAAATGGAATATTTTCATTAATCATATGCTCTTGTTCAGGCTTTTTTATTTTCTTGATGTTTTGTATAACTGCTCCTTAGCTTTTTGATAAAAATTAAAACATAAAAATAAAGTGATTCTCATCACTTCTATCTACAAAAAACATCATTGATATTTTTAATTGTAGCTAGAACCCAAGGCTATGGCCATCAGGTGAGAATTTAATCTACTTCTGCAATTAAATATTGCTATAGTATTTTAACATAAACATTATAATTTGACAAGGCAAAAAATATATATATTTACTGCTATAAATTCTTATGTTTTTGACAACTAAAATTTAATTTTATTTTACAAAAAATTAAAACTTTAAAAGCTCTAACATAGACAGAAATTCACACTTGTTCATTGCAAATTTTTTAATGTTTATAATAATAGTTTTCAAATATACGTTTTATAATGCTTGCTGATTACGCTAATTTTTGCTTAATTTTTTGCTTTTGAATAAGAAATTTATTAATAAAGCATAGCAATTATGATTTTTGGTATATGATACTCAATTATAGGGAAAAAAGGAGCTTTTATGAATAGAAAATTACTCAATTCATTTATAGCTGGTGGTTTATCAGTGCCATTGGTGTTTGCATCAGCACAATGTGGAAAATTAGATAAATATAAAAATGAAGATGCCAAAAATTTTAATGAGCAAGTTAGAGACAAAACACTAAGTCAAATTAAAAAAATTTTTGACAAGGATCATCCTGAATCATTAAAACAAGCGCTTAAGTTAGAAGACGAAATTAACAAATGAATTTTTGGCAATGATAAAGCTGACTTTGAAATTAAAAAAGAACTTTTAAGTGTCTTTAGTGCAAATGATTATAAGCTTTTACATGATATGAAAAAAAGTGAGCCTAAAGCGCCAAATCATGAAGACACTAAGAATTTGAAAAAAGAACAACAAGAGGCCTTGAACAAAAAATATAAAAAAGAATTAGCATCATTTGTTGACAAATTTAAGCTTGCAGTATTATCGGATGAATTTAATATTTTTGAATCAAAATATAAAGAAGTTGCTCAAAAGAAGCAAACATCGCATAAAAAAGATGTTGAGAAACTAGAAAAAGCTCTTAAAACATTTAAAGAAAGCTTAAACAGTGAAAAAGTCAAAAGTGAAGGCAATAAAGTTTTTGCTTATGGAGATTTATTAAAAGAAAACTGACCAACACTTTTAAAATTAGTAAAAAGCTAATTAAAATAGATAACAAAAACCTATAGCGCTATTTTACAGGCTATAGGTTTTATAATTTTTCCAACACTCAAGCAATAATTCGTTTTATTCTGGATGATGTATACCTTTTAGATGTGCACTTTTCTATAAACAAATTATATGAAGGCTCATTAACTCATTTTACTATTAGATTCTCTAAACCTTCGGAAACAACCGGGATATTTTTAATTTTATCCTTGTTTTTAATTACTTTCTTTTGAAATAAGGAATAAAGATCAGCTGTTTGTTTAGGCATTTTCTTAAATATCATTGGAGAATAATACGAAATGTCTTCATTAGCATAGATCATTTTTCTTAATAATGATGCCGAAGCGTATATATCATTAGTTTCATCAGAGTGATAATGAATATTTCTTTCAATAGCATAAGGAACAATTGGTAAATTATTGTTTACAATGATTTTTATATATTCAAAAGCCAAAATATCATTAGGCATAGTAAAATTATGCCCAAATAACGAATTTATAGCCATTGCAGATGCTTTAGGGAAGCTAATTTTTTCACTCTTTTGATATTTTTTAACTAACTCAAAAAACTCTTTTTCTTTCTCTTTAATTCCTTTTGCAATTGTAATCATCAAGTCAACATTATTTGTCTCTGAACCAAAAACAAGTTTATCTATTTTGCCTTTTTTATAGAGCTTCATGATTGCATTATGTGCAAAAATATGTGCGGCTTGCACAGTTTCTTCAAAGCTAAGTTTTAGCACTTTATCAACACCATATTTTTTAGCTATTTTAGCTCGCTTTGAAAAAGAAGCAACAGCTAACTCGCCTCTTTGGGTATATTTATCGCTCATCACAACAATAATTTTTTCATTTGGAAAATTATTTTTTATCCAATTAATTTGTCTAATATGTCCATTGTGAAAAGGGTTGTACTCAACTACAATACCAACTGACATTTTTCCTTTCTGCCTATAAATTGACAATTTTAGTTAAAAACAGTAATATCCTGATAGTATGTAAAACCTGAATCATTTAGTGGTTTTGTATAAAAGTATTGCACTATTATTTTTTCATAGTCATTAATGAATAAATAATTTGTTTCATTTTGTCTTATTAATAACAAATCATCAATTGATCTAAGCAACGAAAATTGCTCAGTTTTGTTAAATTTTGAATTTATTGCTTCAATCAATTTGGATTTAAAATTCTTGAAGTTCAGTGAATATGTCTTTAAAATTGAATTTAAATTATTAACATTTTTATCATTTAATACTACAGAACTTCAGTTCTTATTTATTATTTGATTGATAACATTATCAATCTTCATAATGTCTTCATAATAATGTGGTTTTGAACTTTTATTCTCATAATTGTGCTTTAAAACAGCAATATTGGTCAAAATAGATGAATTTTCTAAATTCATTAAGGCAACCAAATTTTCGGCAAATGTATTATTTACTAACTCATATGAGTTATACGAGTACATATAGTTTTTTGAATTCTTATCAACATATTTGTAACTTGGTTTTAATCTACTGTCCAACTTATTTATAAACATAACAAGCTTTTTGTAGTAATTATCAATTCTTAATGTTTTTGGACTAAAAACAGGAATTATCCATTTAATTTCCTGACCAGATAAATCTTTATTTTCAGAATAAAATTTATCTAATAAGTTTTTCATTATGTTCTTAAACATTTGTCAGTTGCTGGTTTTTAATTGCTCATTTATATCTAAAATCTTGTCTTTTTGATATGAATCGCTTATTAAATCAGCTTTGTTATTTAAAAAGTCGCTTAATTCAATAATGTTTGTATTGAATTTGTCATTATCATAATAGCTAAATCTTATTCTATTGATGTCATTAATTAATGTGAAAAGACTATCATCTTCATTATGATTTGTATCAAAATAAAGAGACTGAGACATAAAAGAATTTCAATATGTATTATTGCCTAGCACTTTGGTTGCTATATATTGGTTTAATAAATTATTTATAATGTTAAAAAATGTCAACATTCTAGGAGAGTAAAAATTAACAAAACTTTTGCTGCTCAAGTCTTTTTTATAGACATTGAAGACTAATTTGGAAAATGCATCATTTGCTTCTAAATCTTGATTTATGTTTTGGTTATAAAAGTATTTATTTACATTAGAATTGCTTTTGTTTGAAAAAGCAAATGACAATCCATATATTTTAGGATTGTTTTCAATATCTTCTTTTTGAACATCATTGAACAAATTGTAGCTGGCTTCAGAAATTAAATTTTGTCTATAAGCATTGTATGATTGAAGTCTATAAGTGGGTTCATCAATAGGCACTGGATTAAATTTTAGTATTATTTTTTTAAGAGCTCTATCATCATTAGCAAATGATTCGTTTGCATAAAAATTATTTTTTAAATATACTGCTTTATCAATTCCATAAGTATTAAGCACATATGGACTAGCAAATAAAGCATTAGATTCATTAACTTCTTGTGAGTATAACGGACTAAATAGCATATTATTTGTTAGCACTTTAGTTACAAATAGGTCTAATTTGCTTTTATCAGTTTTACTGTTAATAAATGTAAGCGGACTATCTTTATCTATTTTTGCAATGTCATAATCATCTGTAATGCTCTGTAATTCAGCAAAATTATTTTTGTAATTATATGAATTTCAAAAATGATCATTTTTTACCAAAAAGTCTGTTTTATCGCCTTTTTTGTCAACAAAATAAACATTGTTTTTAAGTGTAAATTCAACTTTTTTAGCATTCTTTAAGTGCTCAATGAATAAAGGATTGTTAATATTGCTTGCTTCATTAGACACTACCCTAACAATTCCCTTATCACTAAGTTTTGAATAAGGAGCAATAGAATCCTTGTCATATTCAACAACTTTTCCATTTAAAAGTGTAATTGTAATTTTTTTTGCTAATTCAAAATGCAAATATTTATTAGTCACACTAAAAAATTTTTTATTAATGTTGTCAAATTTTGCTTTTCCAGATGTTTTTCATCTAATTAATGGGGCACTAAGCAATGAGTCGTGATCTGTTTCAATAAACTTATTTTTATTAGTTATGCTGCTATTGATATAACTTGGATTATTAAATGACTTAATATATTCAAATCTACTTCTATCATTTCTAATATTACAACTAATTGCTAAGGCAGGAAGTGTGCAAACAGGCAAAAGCGATATTATTTTTTTTCTCATATGCTACTCCCTTACCCTTGATGTTCTATACATTATTATGCTAAAAATCTTGTTGACTATAATAAATAGACTTGTAATTAAAACTACAAAGATTGTATAGCTAATATTTGTTAAATCGGTCACTAAATCCTTAAAAACATTACCAATATTTAGTGATTCTTCAACATTTTTTATGTTAAAGAATGACAGTGCTGCTAAAACAAGCATATTTAGTGATAGATTATCAGAAATTAACGTTATATTTAGTCACAAATTTTCAACAAATACTATATGCATAAGTATTCATGATGATGATGCACCAAATGAGCGATATGCAAAAATAAATTCTTTATTTTTAAGATCTAGTGTATTGGCATATGCAATGTAGAAAAAGCTTATAGAACCAAAAATACTCAAAATAATCACTGCATTAACAAAACTATATCCAAGAATTTTGAAAAATATTATATTGATTATTAAAAATGGAAAAATGTTTATTGAACTAAAAATATAATAACTAATTTTGCTAGACATTTTATTTGAATAAAATCCAATAATAGAACCTAAAAATGTTCCTAATAAATATTGCAAAAATATTGCAGTTAATGAAAGCGCTATAGTAACTAAAAATGAGTATACAAAAAAGGAAAATCTGTCAATTTTTAGAGTATTAGTGCCAAATAAAAAGTAATAGTTTTTGCCAGATAGTGACTTTATCAAAGCATATGGATCATAGTCTAAAATTACATAGTCATTAACATTTAATGAAGATTTAATTATTCCGCTGTGTAACTCATTATTTTCCCTTATTATCTTCAAAATAGGGCTGTCGGTGAAAAACTTTCTACTAACAACAGGACTATAGTAATTAGGAAGATTTGCTGATAAATCGCTATCTAAAACCGGTTTATGTGGTGAATAATTAAGTAAAAAAGCTATAGAAGAAATACAAATTATCATCAAGATAAAAGATATAAAAATCGCTAGTCAAAAGTAATTAATTTTTTTAGAAAAGAACCTACTTCAAAAAAGTTGAAAGGAACTTTTATAATTTATTATTTTTGCAATCTCTTTTTTATGCTTTGATAGCACAAAGGAGTTTTTAGATTCTTTATTTAAAAGCAAGTTGTCTTTATTATCCATCTAAATTTCTCCCTTTACTACTTTTGCTGGCCTTCTGAATTTTATATGATAGTTAAAATTATTTTCCACGCTTAATACGTCATAAATAATCTCAGTAATAGCTGAAAATAAAAATATTACAAAAGCTTTATAAAAAACTAAACACATCAAAACATTTATTTCACCATTTGTAAAAGCTGAAGTTAGTATTAGGCTTTGCCCCGGGATCTGAAATATTCTTTCCATAACAATTCCTAGGCTGATAATAAATACTAAGACTGCAAGCATCCTGTTTATTGTTTCAATAATTAAATTTTTAAAAACACCTATAAAAAAGACTTTGTTGTTACTTAGTCCCATAGTTTTTAACACCTTTATGTAATCCTTGCTTAGTATATTAAGCATTGCATTTTTGACCACAATAGCAAAAAATGAAACAGTAACTATTAAAATAATTGAAATTGGAAGAACTAGCGACAATAGCATATAGCCAGCATTTAGAGAATCAATGGGAACAAAATTAACTGGCAAGTCTGTATATTCAGCTAAAATGATCATTAGTGGAGCTAAAACGAAAACTGGAATTGAAGCAAAGACAAAAATAAGCAAACTTATTATGGCATCGCTTATTTTTCCATTTTTATAAGCTAACAATATACCTAATAAATATCCAAAAATAATACTTAAAATGAATGTAATAGATTCAAAAAGTAGGCTATATTTAAAATAGTATCCAAAGTACTCTAATGCACTATTAAAGCTACTAGAATTATAAACCTGTCCAAAATTAGAAAAAATAGAACCTAAGAAGGCAAAAAAATGCTTGCTTAAAGGCTCACTGTTAAATTTATCATTAATAATGAATTGCGATAAAAGTACATAAAAAAATAGCGTTATAAGAAAAATACCTAACAAGGCAAAAAGTATTTTTTTAAATGCATATTTGTAAAAATTCATTGCAATCTTTCTACAATGAAGATTAACTACTTAATAATTTTGTTGTCTCTTAGAACTTCTAAGATTCCTACAGATGCAACTTCTTCGTCATCTCCATTAAATTTGATTGTAATTGAGTCATTTTGCTTAACGCCTAGTGTTAGAACATTCATTAATGACTTTAAATTGGCTGTTCTGTTGCTTTTATTATTTGTAATAAGAATATCACATTTGTATTTTGAAGCTTCTGCAGTTATATAACTAGCTGGTCTAGCGTGTAAGCCAATAGGGTCGATCACTGTAGCTGTTAGTTCCTTCATAATAATGCTCCTGCTATTTGTTTTTCAAAAATAATATGTTAAATTATACACAAAATTAAGTGCCGTGTCTTTTATAATAAATTAATAGGCCGAAATAATATAGTGTAAATATTTACACACATATTTTTTGTTTATACCTATAAAACAATTTAATTGGTAAAAGATAGTTATGTATTTTTGTAAATTCTTGTTAATAAAATAAATGTTATGAAAATACACTGAAATCTAAATTAAATTTAAAGCAATGTTATTTTGATAAATAAAACCTTATATAATTGGTATATAAATTAAACTCGGAGGTTTATAAATGGCAAAACCAAAAAAAATTCTTTCTATTATAGCTTCACCAAACAATCCGTCATTATCCTCAGCAGCAAACATTAAAGTTGCTGAATTATTGAGAAAAAAATATCCTAACAGTGAATTTACTCTAGTTGACTTAAATAATACTCCTTTTGCAAATAATTCACTTACTGTGCAATCTAAGCCAACATTTTGAACAGAAACTGAATCTGATTATTGAATTGATAAGCTTAAAGAAACAGATATTTTAATTATTTCAACGCCAATGATTAATTTTAACTACTCAGGTGCACTTAAAAACTTCATTGATTCAATTTGTGTTGCTGATAAATCATTTACATATAAATATGTAACAAAAGGAGCATCAAGAGGGTTAATTGACAAACTTAGAGTCATAATTGTAGCAACTCAAGGTGCACCAAAAGGCTGATATTTATTTGGAGATCATGTTAGAAACTTAAAAGGTACATTTAGATTTCTAGGTGCTAAAAAAGTTAATTCATTGTTGATTGATGGAACAAAAGTTGCTCCTAAAAATAAAATGAGCTTCAATGATATTTTAGCTGAATTAGAAGGCGAAATTGAAGAATTAGTTGAAAAATACTAGTGTTGTATAGCAAAGAGTTTATGGCTGTTTAAGCCTGTTTTATAGGAAATTTTGAAAGAAAACAAGAAACAAAAATGCTAATTTTTTAGATTAGCATTTTTAATTGTTATTTTTCATCTTGCTTAATTGCTTCATTAATAACAAAGTATTTATATATATTTTGAACAATAGCATTAACTAACTTATAAAAGTTTGATTCTGTATCATAAAAATACTTTGTTATTTCAACAGCTTCATTTATCACAACCTTAGGGGTAATTGAAAATAGCTCGTGTGTTGTATTGATTAAAATGGCTCTAACTAAAGCGGGAAGCTTAGTCCATGCGGTATTTTGATTCAAAAACTTTAAAATAGTTTTTTGATAGTAATCATAATTTAAACTTATAAGTTCTAATTGTTTAAATTGTTCATTGTCAATATCGCTTTCTTCAGAAAAAATCTGATCTGATGAAAGTTTTTCGCCCAAAAGTTCATATTTATAGATAACGCTGATTATTCCCAAGCGATAATTTCTTCTTGACTTCATGTTTTAACTTCTTTCAAAAAACTAATATGAAACTTTGTTTCTTTCACCAATATATTTATTACAAAGCAAGTTTATTACTGGGTAAATTGCGCTTAAAACCACTGTGTATATTGGAATATTTATCATTGATTTTACAACGATAGGAATGGCAAATGTTAGATATTTGTCTGCGTATGATCAATTTTTATTATCTATGTAATTGCGATATTGAATATAAAGAATTGGCCCAAAAATTCAACGATAGACAACTTGAATAAATGTAACTATGCTAAAAATTAATAAGTAATCTAAAAACTTTGGATTTTTACTCTTAACATAAAATGAAATTATAGCTACTACTGTAATTAGTGAAAAAAACAGATATATGATCATACCGATCAGCGATATCAGATAAGGATACTTAGTTTCCCTATCCAACGGCCTTGGCTTTATGCTGTTGCTAAAGCTAATCCCTGTATCACCATTAGGAAGCTTAACAACTCTTTGAGTGTAAATGTAAATCATTATAGCCATCGCAGAAAAAATAACTACAAATGGGATTACAATACGGGCTATAACTGATGATTTAAATAAAGCAAAATAAATTGCACTGAGAAATGCTATGATACCGGGCACCAGCTGATATGTCCAATATCATAAGCCAATTCTCCCTGTTAATAGCAATGAAAGAACATCAGCTATTATCCCTAAAAAAGCCCCTTTAATTGGTCCAAGAACTATTCCGTACAGAATACAAAATAAAATTTCAGCCTTAAAAATTTTACTTAAACCCATAAAGTGCAAAATTGTTGATGTTACCAAAAACAAACTAATGCACAATCCTGAGATAGCAAGCTCCATAACCGTGAAGCGAAAAGGCTTTTCAAAAAGAGCCCTAATGTTTGTTAAAAAATTATTACTTTCTTTCTTATTTTCGGTGCTATCAATAAGTAAACCAGTTGTATTTGTAACTGGTTTTAATTCTTTGCTACTATATATACCCTCCATAATGAATTTATAATACCACATTATTTAATTTGTATAATAATACTATGAATAAATTGGAATTTGGAACAGCAGGAATCCGTGGAAAAATTGGCTCTGGAATAGAGCACTTAAATATTGCTCATGTAAGAAGAATTATTAATGGATATGCTAAGTATTTAGTAAACAAATATCATAATCAAGAAATAAAAATCGTTATAGGTAGAGACAACAGACGTAAATCCTATAGTTTTGCACTTTGCAGCGCACAAATTTTAGACTCTTATGGAATTAAGGTTTACTTTTCAAAAGAGATATGTCCAACTCCTTTTGTGAGTTTTTCAATTATGCATTTTAAAGCCCACGGAGGGATAAATATAACCGCTAGCCATAACCCTAAAGAATATAATGGAATTAAGCTTTACAATGAACTTGGCTTTCAAATGCTTCCTGAAGAAATTAATGAAATTACTAGTTATTGTGAAGAGTATGAAAGGTATGATGAAACCTATAAAACAGCCAATAACGTTAAAAAAACTGATTTTAATAATCTAGAATTTATATCAAATAGGGTTAAAAATGAGTATCTTAGCTCTGTTGCACAAATAGCAGATAATTTAAATGACTCAATTAATTTAGTTCCTAAAAATATTAAAATAGTTTACTCTCCATTACATGGAACAGGAGCAAAGTTTGTTCCTAAATTGTTCAATAAATTATTTGCAAAATCTAACGAAAGTACAAACAACAGCATTTTCTACGTTAAAGAACATATGAAAATCGATGCTAATTTTAAATATGTTCAATACCCAAATCCTGAAAAACATTCAGCTTATGAATTATTAATTAAATTAGGTAAAGTAAAAAAGGCAGACATTCTATTAATGAGCGATCCTGATAGTGATAGGGTTGGCCTTGCTGTATGACATAATAATGATTATAGAATTTTAAATGGTAATGAGACAGCTATTATCATTTATAAATTTTTGTTAGATTTAGCTAAATGCTCTATAAAACAGCCTAATGAGTATTACATTGTTTACTCTTTCGTATCATCAAATATTCCTGAAATACTTGCTTTAAGGGAAGGAATTAATTCAGTAGTAGTTCCAACAGGATTTAAGTGAATTGGCAAAGTAATTAATAAGTTGTCAAAGCAAAATAAAAAATTTATGTTTGCTTTCGAGGAAAGTTATGGTTCGCTAATTAATGAAAATCTTTCAAAAGACAAAGATGCATTACAATCAATTGCAATTCTTACAAAGATGGCTTCATATTACAAAAAACAAAACAAAACATTAATAGACTTATTAAATGAAGTGTATGAATCTGTTGGATATGTAGCAAGTGAAAATGTTGAAATCGAAGTAGATGAAAATGTTGATTTGCAGTTATTACAAAACAGATTTAAAGAACTAAATTTTGAAGACAAAATAGTTGAAGACTTTAATTTAAAAACAGACTTTATGAAATCCAATATGATTCAAATTAAGTTCAAAAAAGACAATTCCTGATTAGCACTAAGACCATCAGGAACTGAACCTAAAATAAAGTTTTATATTTTTGCTTTTGATAAAACAATTGAATTAGCAACAGAAAAATTAAATAGATTTAAAGCGACAATAAAGTCTATTTTATAGGCATATAAAAAAATTAAGGGGTTCCTTAATTTTTATTATTGCTTAAGTCTACATCAATAAGTGTTGCTCTTAACGGGTCACCACCAAATTCTTCGTTGAATAAGGTTTTAAATGTTGAGTGATTATCATTATGATGAACTAATTCTGCTTTAGCATATTTGTAAAGATCAAAATTCTTAATTTCTGTGTCATTATTTAAAACACTTGGATAGAAAAATGTATATGTAAACACAGAAACATTCGCAGGTTTTGATGGGTCTTTTTCATCTTTTGTTAAATCGACTTGTAGAATGTTTCCATCTTTTAAAAGTAGATAGACATTCTCTTCATTGCTTTCAGCGTCTTTTTTGGCAAAAACAAATTTTGCAACATCATTTGTTTTTGGTTTATGAAAGGCACCAAGGTCAACACTGCTTTTTTGAGCATCAATATTTGCTTTATCATGCACTGCCCTAAATTGATCAGACACATCATACAAAACAAACACAAATCTATCTATGTTAAATAAGAATCATAATCAGTTTTTTTTGTATGCTTCATCCAATTTTGAGTCTAATTCATCAATAGGATATGCTTTACCGTTGCCATAGCCATCATCAGATGTAAAACTACTTACGATATTGTTTTTGTATGCTAAGTAAGATTTTACGTCCTCTAAATATTTTGGGGATATGTTTCTTTGTTCATTAATATATTTTTCTCTTAGTTCTGTGTTATTTCCATATGCTTTGTTTAAAATGCTCTGAACATAGTCATATTTCAAAAACACATCTCAACTTTTACTTTGGTTATCATTTTTAGTTAAACTAGCTTTGGCTTTTTCTTGCTTGTTGTTGCATGATACAGATGATAGAGTAACTAATGGCAAGATGGAAGGAATTATGAAAGCAAAATATTTTTTATTTTTTATCATTAGTATTTCCCCCTAAAGTAAGAGTTGAAATAAATGGGTAGCTATAGTTACTTTCAACTAAATCTTTTTCAAAGCTAATAAAACCATTTTGATCTTTGTGATATGTTCCTGAGTGAATAATGTCTGAGATTAATTTAATTGAGATTTTTGTATCTTTTGAATGCAAACTAAAGTGAATAAATTTATCTATTTTAAAGGGGTCTTTGTCATCTTTTGAAATTATTACTCTTATAATAAGCTTGTCTTTTTTAATATACATTACTTTACGTCCAGGGGTATGTGCTGATTCACCACCTTGAACTAACGAGTCAAGATTTTTGTTAAAAAATGAAAAGCCATCTAATCCAGGGTTTTGTTCTTTACTTTTGTCTAAAAAATCATTAGTATGTTTTGCATTGTCTGATTTTTCTAATGTTCAAACTTTGAATGGTCTAATAACAAATTTATCAATATTTTTAAGCATAAATAATCAGTTTTTAGAGTAAAAATTATTTAATTCCTCATAATGTTTTTCGACTATATCAAAATGATTTTTTCCGGGCTTATCGTCATTTTTCTTTTTAACAAAAAGAGGAATTTTTTTGCTTAGTTCTTTGACTTCATTAAATAATTTTTCTTCATTTTCCTGAGACTTAATATACTCATTTTTTCTGACTATATCATCTTCAAAAGTAAGAGTTAAAAGACTTTTTATTATATTCTCAGTAACTTTATCTTTTTTACTAGTTACTTGAGGAATAATGTCAAATTGTTTTGGGATATGCAATGAAAGAGCAGAAGAAACATTCAAATCAGAAGTTTTTATGCATGAAACAGACGAAATTGCTATAGGTATAGTAGAAACAGGTGCTACAAAAATTAATTTTCTAATTTTCATTGTCAATGTTCCTTATAGTAAATCTATATACTGACAGTTCATTCTTGTTTATAGTATCAATTGCATCAACAAAATGTTGATTATACTGATGTGTTGCATGAAATTCAAAGAATTCTTTATCGCCTTTTAGCTTAATCACGCTTTCCAAAATCTTAGAAAGATCAATTTCCTTTTTTAATTTTGCAATTGTTTCTGTGTCAGCATTACTATTCACATTTCTTGATGTCAAATTTTTCCCTGAATCATTTTCTTCTTTTTTGTCATCAATTTCTTCTTCATTTTTTTTTTCAATAGCTTTTGTCAAATCAGATTCGCGCTTACTACTTATTTCATTTTCAATCTTTGTAATTTGTTCCTCAATATTTTCAGAATTTTTGAAAATTAGTAAGTCAGTTAATATTTGCAATTTGGGCTTGTCATTTTCAATATATTTCAAGATTTTTATGGCTTTATTTGAATCAAAAATTAAATATCACGACTCTATATTGCTAATAGACTTTTTGCTTAAAATTTCTGGATCATAACTTTTAAAATCGTTCTTATTTTTATCGACTCACTTGCTAATAATTTCTTTAGCTTCTGGAAATTTAAATTTTAATAACTTTTCGGGATTATTGTTTTGTATTCGAGCAATTCATGAACCTAATTCATTATGAACTTGCTCATATAATTCTTTTTCCTTATCAATTTTTTTGTACAAATCACCATATGGTGAAAAAATAAATCAGAAGTGGCTAAGATTATTAATTGTTCAATATCAATCGGCTGATAAGTGCTTTTGTATAGCATCTTTTGCCTTATTAATTATTGTTTGATATTGATGTCTGTTATTTAATGCTCTATTAGAAATAAAAATAGGATAGTACGTTAATGAAAATTTCAATTCATCAAAAAGAGTATTTGATTTATTTTCTTGGAGTGAAATGTAATTTTTTTTGTGGTTATTATTGTTATTTGTGTAAAAGTTTAACATTTCATTAATGTAATGATTTTTGTATAGTGGTTCTTTTTTAGGTATTGAAATATCATTTTCATTTTTGTTATTTATCTTGCTAGTTGTTATTTCGCAAGAAGCTAATGATATTGAAGTAAGTGCCACAGGGATGACAACTGTACTAGCTGTTAATAACTTTTTCATAGAATAAAGTCTCCAAATGACCCTTTTTAGAACCAGAGTAAACTATATGGCCATTATGTATGAGAGTCACTGAGTTAACATATTTATCTATCTCAGATAGAACATGAGAACTAATTAAAATAGTTATTCCTTCATTTTCATTCAAATTTTTTAGTAACGAAAATAATTCATATCTAGCTGTTGGGTCTAAATTAGCTGCTGGTTCATCTAAAATAAGCAATTTTGGATCATGTAATAATGCTTGAATAAGTAGCACTTTTTTCTTTTGTCCAGATGAAAAATTATAAGGCTTATCATTAATTAAGTCTTCAATATTGAACAGTTTTAAAAATTGTTTAATTTTCGTATCAGCCTGTTTTTTAGGTATATTAGATAAAATAGAAAAGTTGTACAAATATTGATAAACACTTAGTTCTTTTGGAAAAATAGCATTTTCAGGCACATAACCAATAATTGATTTAGCACTAGCATCTTTAATGTCTTTACCATAAATTAAAATTTGACCAGAATAGTTTGGATACGCACCGATAATTGATTTGATTGTAGTAGTCTTACCAGCACCATTTTCGCCAATAAAGGCATGAAAGTCACCAGAATTTACTGAAATGTTTATGTCTTGAATGCCTCTGTTGGTTTTGCTAAAGATTTTGGTCAAATTAATTACTTCTAAAACTTTATCCATAATTATTTATATTCCTTCTTTCTGTATAAGGCAAAAACTGAGACAAATAAAATAGTATTTAAAATAATTCAAATTGGGTAGTATGCATTCTTATTAACAATTTGACTACTTCTATTTATTGCATAAACTTGGTCAGCAGATTGGAAAAGATAGTTAGTATCGCTTTTATTTAAGTCATATCTAATTTTAATCTTAGGATTTCTTATCTTGCCTTCAGAGTCTCTATTTCCAACAGGGGTAACGTTTTCAACAAATGAGCTGTATCCCCCTATTTTATAGTCATGTCCGAGAATATTAACTGTGTATTGATAGTTTCCAAATGACTCTTTTGTATTAGGATTTTTAAGCATTGCTTCATATATTTTTGTTTCAGAATAATTGAAATATATGTAGTTTAAAAGAGCAACTGTAAAGTAAATTCTTTTTTCAAAAATTGACTTTAATTTCTTTTGCTTCAATGCATTAGGGTCAAAGATAGTTACATTGGCATTTTCATACTTGTTAATTTCACTGGCATTGTCAATGTCATCATTGTTTATAAAACTACTTATTTCAGACATTAACAATTTATTTATTTCAACTAAATTATTTTGTGAAACAATTTTTGAATTAAATTTTTCAACAAAGTTTTTTGCTATAGAGTTAAATTTTTCATCTTTAAGTGCTTCATAAATATATCTTCATTTAATTCTTCCAACTAAATTTGCGCCTTCATTACTAAAATTAGCATCATCTTCTAAAAATTCAATGTTTGGATCTTCAGCACCAGCACGAGCATATATTATGTCGTAATTAAATAATCCATTGTCACCAGTTTTGTCGCTAAATATAGAATTTGACTTTAATGCACCAGGCACAATGTATTTAGGGCTGTTGCTTCCGTCAGTAGTTATATATTTCTTTAAGTTGACATTTGTGTCTAATTTATAGTTATATGTGACATCATCCAATCCTGAATGATATACATAATTATCTAAGTTAGAGAATTTTTTTACTGATGCAGTCTCAAAAACATTTTTGTTTTTAAAGTTGAAGATGTCTATTAATTGATATGGAACTGAAAGCCATGAATATGCTTGTCATTCAGTGCTAGAATTATTTGAAAGATTCATAACTTTTTGCAAGTATTTTATTTGCTCATCTGAAAAGCCCTTATTATCAGCACCATTAGGTACAAGCAATAATTCATCTTTATTATTGTTTAAATAATATGGCTCTATATTAGCTTCATTGCCTGAAGCGTGATATTGATATGGTCTGTTAATAAAGTGAGCAGCATTATTAATATTTGAAGTCGAGTTAGCTGAAATTAATGATCCACCTAATGCTAATGGAATAAATAGCGCAATAGGAATAGTGATTGCAATTTTTTGGCTTAATTTATAACAAATTAGGGCTGTAAATAGACCAAAAAGTAAATATGTCATTAATCCAACAAATAAAAATAATATTGCGACTAAAAATATTTTTGTTACACCAAAAATTGCATACAAACCAAATAATGAAGCAATTAGCATAACTAAAGATCATATAAGTCCAAAGTATATTAGTGTTAAAAGTTTTCCAAGAATTAAGTTGTTTCTAGAAATAGGCTTTGATAAGGTTATTATTTCTAAGCCTTCACTATCAAAGTCTTTGAATATATTTAAAGCTTTAATTGATGAAAAAATAACTGTTGCAGTAGCATTTGTAAAAATAAATATATATGCTGCAAGATCATAATATCTTTGACCTACAACGAATTTATAGACTAGCCCAATTATAAGTGAAAACGCTAAGACTAGAATAGGCAATATAAATGTACTTATTTTTTTGAAAGTAATGTTAAAAGCAAACTTGGAGTACTTAAAAGCAGACGTGCTCATTTATTCTCCTTTGTTTAATATTTTAAATGCAGTTATGTATAGCCATAACTGATTTTTACTTAAGTTTAATTATTGTTTGAATTGCCTATATGAATAAAAATTATTAGTTGTTAATACAATCTTAATAATTTCTATAAATATTTTATTACAAAAAATAGCAGTGAAAAATAATTTGTTTTTGTTGCCATAAATTGGCCAATAAGACTATAAAAAAATGAAATAAGCAATTATTTCATTAATTCTTAATAGTTAATAACTCACAGATAAAACAGAAGTTCTATTAGTTTTAGTGTTTACAATTAATTTTTTAATTTCAAAACAAATTGTATTAACGAATGCTAAAGGAAGTGACCATGAAAGCAGTATTCCATTATGAAAGGTCAATAAGTGTTCATACATTCTAAAAACTTTAGCTAAGTTAGGAACAAATGCTACCAGAATAACGAATAGTGAGCTAAATGAGATAGCAGCAAAAACAGGTCAGTATTTTTTAATATTGGCTTTGAATATACTGTTGTTATTAATTAAATTAATAGCATTTATCGACGTAGCAATTCCCATTGTTACAAAGGCACAAGTTGAAGCAATAGTTAGTAAATTTAAACCACTGTAAAATCTAATTGTATATAGTGCGCCGGCAGTATATGATAATAGAGATACTAAGCTTATAACCAAAGCTTGTCATAGTAAATTTATTCCCATACCACGGGCGAATATGCTTTCACTCTTACTATAAGGTGGTCTATGCATAACATCAACTTCTGAATCAATTATACCTAGTGCTATAGCTGGCAAGCCATGGGTCAATAGATTAATTCATAAAAGTTGTGAAGCACTAAAAACATAAAATTCGCTATCAGAAAAATAATTTTTGAATGCATAATAAAAAGCAATTAGACCGATGAGCATTACAATAACTTCAGTAACTGATGAAATTAGTAAGTTCATAATCACTGTTTTTACTTTGTCATATATTTGTCTGCCGTTTTTAACAGATCTTACTATTGTGTTGAAATTATCATCAGTTAGTATAAAGTCAGCTGACTGTTTAGCCACATCAGTACCAGTTATGCCCATTGCACAACCTATATCACTAGCTTTAAGAGCTGGTGCATCATTGACGCCATCTCCAGTCATAGCAACAACTTTATCATATGATTGTCATGCTTTAACTATTCTAAGTTTATCACTAGGGTTTACTCTAGAATAGACTGCAATTTTTTGAACGTTATTTCTTAATTTATCATCATCTCAGTCTTTTAACTCAGAACCATCAAGGCAAATATCATCGCCATTAGGATCATAAATACCTAAATTTGTAGCTATTGACTTAGCTGTTATTAAATTATCTCCAGTTATCATAACTACTTTTATGCCTGCATTTTGAGCTTCTAAAACGCTTTTAGCAACATTTGCTCGTGGTGGGTCTATCATTGCAACTAGTCCAATAAATTCTAAGTCTTCTTCATCTTTGAAGTCAATAGAGTTATGATTAACAGTCTTTTTAGCAAATGCTAAGACCCTATATGATTTGGCTGCTCAGTCATTGTTTATTTGCATAACTTCATCTTTGTCTATGTTATTGCACTTAGTAATAACAACATCTGGCGCTCCCTTGGTTATCATAATTTTATCGCTCTTGTTATCTTTAACTAAGACCGACATCATTTTTCTATCACTGTCAAAAGGCAAAGTATGAATAATATTATTTGTCTTAAGTAATTCTTGCTTTGTAACACTATGCTTAAGCGCAAAAAGTAAAAGTCCAGTCTCAGTAGGATCGCCAATTTCTTTTATCTCTTCATTGTCAATAGTTAGGTATGCGTCATTGCAAAAGCAAAGTGAGTTTAATAATTCATTAAATTCATTTCTGTTTACATCAATTTTGTCTAAAAATCCTTTTTTATTGAGGTATAAGTCAACAACCGTCATCTTGTTTTCTGTTAGTGTACCTGTTTTATCAGTGCAAATGATATTAGCTGAGCCTAGAGTTTCGACTGCTAAAAGGTTTTTAACCAATCCTTTTTCTTTGCTAATTTTTGATACTCCAATGGACAAAATAACAGTAGTAAAAGCAATTAATCCTTCGGGAATAGCAGCAACTGCTAAAGATATACCAGTAATTAATGAGTTAGTGTAAACATCAGGATTAGTTCAGCTTCCACTAGATACATTATTGAAAACTATTTGAAGAAGCATACTAATGAAAAGCAAAATAATTCCTGAGTAGCCAAATCATTTGCTTAATTTATTTAACTTAGTTTGTAAAGGGGATAAATTTTTCTTTTGATTTTGCAAACTTGAGTTAATTTTACCTATTTGAGTTTCTTTTCCAACACTTTCAACAATATAAGAAGCTTTACCATTAGATACAAAAGTTCCTGAATAAACTAAATGTTTATTTTCAGCTAAAGTTTTATCATCAGTTGCATTTCAATTAGTAGTTTTTAAAACTGCTTCACTTTCGCCAGTTAAGCTACTTTCAACAACATAAAAATTTGATGCATTAACTATTCTTCCATCAGCATTTATAGTATCACCAGCCGATAAAAGAACTAAGTCACCAACAACCAACATATTAGCAGGTATATTTTGTACTTCATTATTTCGTATAACAGTTGAATTGGATATAGTTTTGTTCTCTAAAGCCCTGACAGCCTGGTCGCTTTTAACTTCTTGATATGCACCAATAGCACTGTTTAATAGTATCACAAGCATAATGATTGCAGGCTCAACATAGCCAATGATTATTTGTGTGCTGTTTCTAGAACCTTTTATATGTTCAAAAATAGCCAGACTGACACTTATAATAGCCGCAATTATAAGCAAAATTACCATAGGGTCAATAAATTGCTTAAAATAAGCAACTATTGGGTTTATTTTTTTGCTTTTTGTTAATGTATTTTCGCCATATTTTTGTAAATTTATAGCAACTTGTTCGTCACTAAGCCCATTAAATTTCTGTGCTTCATCCCATTTCATAATAAGTACCTCTTATTTAATGTTAATATAATACATTAAAATCTAAATAGTAAAAAAGGTATAAAAAAAATGGCGGGGAAGAGAGGGTTCGAACCTCCGCGGGTGTTTTATCACCCCTAACGCGTTAGCAATGCGTCCTCTTCACCAGCTTGAGTACTTCCCCAGCGCATTTAGCCTTTTTATTATAGCAAAAATAATTTTTATCATAAATATATTTATTTTGCTTTATAACAGAGTTTTTGTTCAAATTTACGTGTAGATTTTATTATAAAAGTTATATAAATAATAGCCACATTTTGTGCTTTTTAGATGATAAAAACTAAAATTTGGTAAATATAGATGTAACCAATTAGGCTGTTTTATAGGAATTTATGTTATTCACTTAGCTTTTCGTTTATAAATTCTGTTAATTCATCCTTAAGCTCTATATTATCCAATGCATAGTCAATATTAGCTTGAACAAATCCTTTGACTGAGCCTAAGTCATATCTTGTTCCTTCAAATACAAATGCATAGATATCTTGTTTATATTCATTTTGCAATTTTTCAAATGCATCAACAACTTGAATTTCATTAGATCCATCATATTCAATTTTGCTAAGTATGTCTAATATTTCACTATTGAATACATATCTTCCTAAGATTGCTTTATTGCTTGGTGCTTCACTTAATTTTGGTTTTTCTACAGCACCTTTAATTTTGAAAAAGTTTGTACTCTTTTCATTTTCATCTATAGGCGCAACAATTCCATATTTGGGTATATCGCTATCGCTTACTGATTGAACTCCCAAGATGTTTGAACCTGTTTTATAGTAAAATTCAATCAATTGTTTAATTGCAGGAACTTTAGATTTTATTAAATCATCTCCTAAAATAATTGCAAATGGCTCATCTTTAATAACGTTTTTTGCACATGCTAAGGCATGTCCTAAACCATTTTGACTATGCTGGATAACAATTTTAATCAGACCTTCCTTATTTGTTGATTTCACCTTTTTTAATAGTGATAACTTATTTTTTGATTCTAATTCAGTTTCTAATTCTTTATTAACAGCAAAATAGTTTGCAATATCTTTTTTTCTTTCGCTAATAATAAGAATTATTTCTTCGATGCCTGCTTCTATAGCTTCGTCAACAAGCAAACTAATTAATGGTGTATCCAAAATAGGCAAAAGTTCTTTGTGCACAACTTTTGTCATAGGCAAAAATCTAGTGCCTCACCCAGCAGCTGGAATAATTAATTTTCTAACTTTTTTATTCATATTATTCCTTATTATGTATTGATATTCATATTGCATCAGCAGAAGTTGAAAGAATTTTATGCCTGCTGTTCTTTTTTACAAAAAGACAGTCGCCAGCTTGCATATTAATTTTCTTATGACTATCGTCTAAAAGTGATGCAGAGCCTTGAACTAAAATTGCGACTTCATCATGATCATTATTAATTAGCCAGTCTGTAGAAGCAGAATTAGAATATATTAGCTCAATGTTGCTGTTGCCTAATTGAGCTATATTATAAAATTTTTCGCAGCCTAAAATTGGTTTAATTAAATTGTTAGAGTATATGTTATTGATTAATTTTACATTATTGTCCATATGTATAAATATTATCATTTTCAATTAAATAAATAAGTAAGGAAAATAAAAAATGGCCATAGCCATTTTGGACACAAAAGTGAAATGGTGCGAACGAATGGACTTGAACCATCGACCTCACGATTATCAGTCGTGTGCTCTAACCAGCTGAGCTACGCTCGCATTATATTCGCCATAATATTATAAAGGCGAATTGAATAAAGTTAATGATTTTATTGCAAAAAGTTAACGTTTTGAGAATTGACGAGCACGACGTGCTTTGTTAAGACCTGGTTTTTTACGTTCAACACTACGAGCATCACGAGTTAGCATTCCTGCTGGTTTAAGTTTAGCTCTGTATGTGTCACTTGCTAATAATAAAGCTCTAGCAATACCTAATCTTATAGCACCAGCTTGACCTTTAAGTCCACCACCACGAACATTAACTAAGATATCAAATTGACCTTTGGTTTCTGTTAATACTAAAGGTTGTTCAGCATCTTGAATATGTAAGTCAGAAAGTAAGTAGTTTTTAGCTTCACGGTTGTTAATTGTGAATTTACCTGAGCCAGGTCTAAGAATAACTCTAGCAGTAGATGACTTACGACGACCTAAGCCTCTATATTCAATCATTGATGAATTAGATTTTGCCATATTATCTCACCTCTAATCTTTCTGGCTTTTGTGCAGCATATTTGTGTTCTGGACCAGCAACAACAAATAGATTTCTTCTTTGTTTGTTTCCTAATTTAGTGTGTGGAAGCATTCCGTGTATTGCTTTTTCAACAATAGCAGTAGGTTTCTTAGCTCTTAATTTTGCAGCTGTAATACTTTTTAGTCCGCCAGGGTATCCTGAGTGATGGTAGTAAACCTTGTCTTCTTCTTTTTTGGCTGTAAAAATAGCTTTTTCAGCATTAATAATAATTACATAATCGCCCATATCAGCATTAGGAGTGAATGTAGGTTTTGTTTTGCCTCTAAGAACAGAAGCCACAAAAGCAGCTAAACGACCAACTACTTGGTTTTCAGCATCAACAACAAATCACTTCTTATTAGCTTTTTCACGATTAACAATTGTAGTTTGTCTCATGTGCATCTCCTTTTCTCTATGTTAACTATTGCAATTAGTAAATAGCCTTTTTATTATATAGTAAATAATATATTTAAAAAGATAATTTTCTAATTTTTGTTTATTCATTAACAAAGCAAAAAGCACCACAAGTTAACTTGCGGCGCTTTTTGTTGCCTTTTGTTAAAATTTGAGTATCTAAATTAAAAAAGAAAGGCTTTTACATTATATATGATTAGCAATGACAAAAATACTAGTTATTCAACTGACCTATGCTTGCTTAAAAAGAAATTAAATGTGCACGGCAAGTACAAGTTTAATTATGTACATTATGTAATTGATGAAACGAATTGAGATGAAATATTGACCAAGTCAAATCACAAAACCAATAAAAATAACATTAGCCCGTTGAGACTTAAAGAAATTCTTGAAAGGCTAATTGCAGGCTATGATATGAAAACTGTTTCTAATATTGTGGGGTTTAAATCAAGATCAATTTATAACTTATTTGACAGAATTACAATTGAAACAAAGCGTGGCTATGCTAAATATCAAAAGAAATGTAAATTGTGTGGTATGGACTTAAAAGGCAAAACAATATATGTAATTAGTGCTCTCAAATTTTTGAATTTAATTGAAACAAGACATGATTCAAAAAGATTAGAAAACAATTCTAAATTGCTTATGAAATACATTGAGATTTTTAAGTTTTACAAACAGTTACTGTACTTTTATTTGAAGAATAGAAATAGTTTTAACTTAGATAGTAAAGCTGTTAAACAGTCTGTGGCAAGCATTATTTTTAAATACATAAGAGAACTAGAAGCACAGGGAAAGCTTCAAAATTCATATATTCCATCAGTTCAAAACTTTTACCGTATATTGGCTAAACATAGTGCTTTTGGTCTAAAATTAGATATTCTTCCATATAAATCAAACGGTAAATATGGAAGTAGAACAACAGTAAAGCATGAGACAAAGAAGAAAACAATAGGCAAACTTATTACTGAACGTCCAGAATCAGTTAATTTAAGGCTAAATGACAATGATTATGAAATGGACACTGTAATTGGTTTAAGATCTGACAATTATTGCATTCTTACATTAATCAACAGAAAATCTAGAATGTTTTATTGCACGCTCTCTAGAAGAAATGCAAAAGCAATAAAAGAAAATTTGGAGAAATTGATTAAGGACAATAATCTTGTTATTGACACATTAACTATTGATAATGGAAGTGAAAATTACAAACTTCCAGAGATAGAATCAATCAAAGAAATTTTCCATTGTCATCCTTATTCATCATCAGAAAAAGGTAGCATTGAAAATGCTCACAGGCTTTTAAGAAGATACATTCCAAAGGGAAAATCTATAGATAAATATGTTGGTCAAGATCTAAAACCAATAGCCGATTTTATAAATTCACATCCAAGAATTTATAAAGGTGTCTCAGGCTTTAAATGTGCTAAGCAAATGCAATAAAAATTAACATCAACACAAAATTTTGCACTTTTGAGTACTCAAAAGTATCTTTTCTTTATTCTTTTTTTATGCTTTAGGCCATTTTCTTGTCAGAACAACCAAAAATTGGTATTATTTTTTCAATACTCAAATTAGGTGCTTTTTAATTTAAGAATTTATATTCTAATTTTTGTTAATGAATAATATGCATTGTTTAAATAAAAAATAACCCAATTTATGAGTCAAGGAATTATACAAAAAGTTAGTAAATAAATATAAAAAAAACTCTTACATTTGTAAGAGTTCTACATCTATAAGCCACGTTCTGTTCCATACTATATGTAAGGCGCTAACAATTTATCTAATCAAGGTTAACTTGATTCTTTCCTAGATTCATTTATCATCAGAAAGTTCCCCTACCAAAATTTGGGTTTCTAGCTCATGGAGTTTACCCGTTTCACTATTCTCGTCTCTGTGGCACTAGTCGTCTAAGCCTGATTTTATTAGAATCAGCATGAACACTACAATCATCGCAGATTGTGCTAGCGTGGACTTTCCTCTACTAAAATAATTAGCAGCTGTTAGCCGATGTCATTTAATTATACTCTAGATACTTAATTAAAAAAAGTTATCAAAAATCTTTCAAAGCCAATTTTTTCACTAATTAAGCCATTTTTTATATCTTTATCTAATTTTGAAAGCGACAAAATCATTTTTTTAATTTTATTTATGCCAATTTTGCTTAAAAAATAACTAATTTTTTTGATTCTATAACTATTTAATTTTAAGTCTCTACTTAATTGGTCAATACTTAAATGACACACTTTGTAAGCATATATTTGATGAGCAATTATAAAAATCTGGCTAATTTGACCTATTAGTGCACTTATTTCAGTGCCTTCAAGCATTTTTTCTTTATATTTTGACCAAATAATGCCTAAATCATTAGTCTCTAAGGCATTACTAAAAGCAAAGACGTCATCACCCAGCATTGTGTCTGTGCTATTTTCAATAACTTCAGCACTAATGTGTTTTTCTAAATTCGAAAGCTTTATAATTTCAGCACTAAGCATTAAGGTATCATTATTGACTTTATTTATTAATAATTTAATGGCTTCATCATCAATATGTAGTTTATGCTTATTAGCCAATGATTTTGCAAGAGAAAATAATTTACTTTCACTAATTTCTTTGGCTTCAATCATAGTTACTTCATGATTATTATTTTCAAAAATAAATTTAGTTCATGAATTAACCGAAATCTTATCTTTTGAAATGATGTTCTCATTTATGAACACAAAAATGTCCTGATTATTCACGTTTATTGCATTAATTAAGTCATCAGCATTTTTTAAATCATCTTTTAGAATACTTTTGTCAAAAAATGGCAAAGCATAAATTAGAAATAGTTTTGAACCTGTAAATAAGTTGTTTGAACTAGCAGAAGATATTAAATCATTTATTGAAGCTTGATCATCAAAACGGAATATTTCCAAAACTTTGTCATTATGTTCTTTTCTAATTCTTTGTACTTCTTGCTCAATCAAAAATTTTTCAGGCCCATAAATAAATATCATAGTTATTATTATATTTTAAAATTAGCAACGGTTTTCAAATGGCATTACATTCTGTTCATTTTCTAAAATAAACTAGCGGTTATACATTATCAAATATAATTAGTATAACTTTAATGCGCTTTAGGCAAAGGTCACTTTTCAGCATTGAAAAACATATTAGTTATCCAAAAAAACGGAGGGAAAATGCACACTAAACATACAATATTGAATATTGATGCACTAAAAATGAATAGTCACATTGATGATGAAAGTGTTGACTTAGTTATCACATCGCCACCTTATCCTATGATCAAAATGTGGGATGAAATTTTTGAAATTAATGAAAATGAAATAAAAACTGAAGCAGATGTAAATAGTGCATTTTTAAAAGCAACCCAATTTTTGAATAATATTTGAGAAAAAGTTGATAAAAGTATAAAGCCTGGCGGGATTGTTTGCATTAATATTGGTGATGCAACTAGAAATTTAGGTGGAAATTTTAGATTATTTAGTAATTCTGGACAAGTTATTAATTTTTTTATAAAGAAGGGATATTTACAGCTACCTAGCATAATTTGACGCAAACAAACAAATGCACCTAATAAATTTATGGGTTCGGGTATGCTTCCTGCTGGCGCATATGCAACTTTAGAGCACGAATGAATCTTAATTTTCCGTAAAGGCATAACAAAAAGAGAGTTTAAAAATGCTAAAGATAAGTCCTTAAGAAACGAAAGCGCTTTTTTCTGAGAAGAAAGAAATGTTTGATTTAGTGACTTATGAGACTTTAAAGGAATAAAACAAAAAAATGATATAAAAAATTCTAGAGATAGAACTGCAGCTTACCCAATAGAGCTTCCCTATAGGCTTATTAGTATGTTCAGTGTAAAAAATGATATAGTTTTTGACCCATTTTTAGGTACTGGAACAACAACATTGGCTTCTATGTTATTACAACGTAATTCAATTGGGGTTGAGATCGACAAATCATTATGCAACCACTTTAAAGAATATTTAGTAAAAAATGATGTTAAATTAGTTGATAATTTTAATGACAAAATAAGTAAAAGAATTTCATCTCATACTGAGTTTGTTAAAAAAAGAGTAAATGAAGGAAAACTTTTAAAACACTATAATAGCATTTTAGGTACTGAAGTTATGACTAGCCAGGAGAAATTTATAAGTTTTAATAAAGTTAGTTCTATTAATAAAATTGATGATAAAACATTTGAAGTTATATACAAAACATTGCAAAGCGAGTAATTGTGCATTACTTGCTTTTTAAATAGTCCTTTAATTCTTTTATGTTTGAAACGATGATTTTTATGTTTCCATCATTCTTGTTCAGATTGTATTCAATAATTGGTATTTGAATATTTTCAATTGCCTTTGTAATTTTCTTATGCTCATATGATATAGGCTTAATTTGTATTGGTTTACCATTAATAAAAGCATCAATATTTAATGATTCTTCCGATGCTGTTGATAATCTTCAAATATAGTTGCAACCAGTAAGTTTTATTATATGCTCAACAATTAATTTTTGAACGCTAAGTCCAGTAAAAGTCTTTTCAAACATTAACTTTTTGACTCAAACTCCAACATCATTTTTAAGACTCTGTTCATCATATGAATTTAGCATATTTTGAAAATTCTTTAACATACTAAAAATTTTGTTTATGGCATTGTCTACTGCCTCATCTTTACTAAAACCATACTCAATAACAGCAGTTTCATAATACTCTTCTCAATTTCTAACGGAAGGAATAAGATTAGAACTTTGACTTTTTATGTAACTTTCATATTGTTTGAATAATTCGGACAATTGCCCAACATTTTTGGGACTAGTGGCTTTAGTAAATTGATTTGCAAGATTCACAATTGGACTAAAATACTTAGGGAAATTAATCTTTTCAAGACATTCACTATTTTGAATTATTGCTTCATATCTAAAATCATCATTTTGTTTTGTTTTCATATCTTTTGCACTTATTCCATTCCATTAAGTTTATTTTTATTTTTTAATAATTATATGTTAAAGTATTATTCTAAGGATATCTTTAAATTTGAAGGAGATTTTATATGGATAAGAAATTTAGAATTTTAGCTTCTTTATTAACTCCAATTTTAGCAACACCTGTTATTGCTGCGGCTTGTAATTCTAAAAAAGAACAAGATAAAAATAATGAAAAAAATCAAAAAAATGAATTAATGACCCCCCCCCCAAGATCAAGGTAACCTAAATCAACAAGATAAAAATAATGAGGAAAATCAAAAAAATGAATCAATGCCCCACAAAGATCAAGGCAACCTAAATCAACAAGATAAAAATGAGAAAACAGACAATAATCAAAATTCAGAATCTCCAGTAAATCCAAACGAAACAGGTGATGAAGAAGAAAAGAAGAAAATAGAGGAAGAAAAGAAATTAAAAGAGAAACAAGAGCAAGAAGATAAAAATAATGTTGAGAAAGTTAGAAAAATCATAGAGAAACAAAAGGATGCTTTTGGTTCATTTCACACACAAAAAGAATTTGTTGACCAAATAAATGTTTATGCAAAAGATAAGAATATAAATGGCTTAACACTTCAAAATGAAGAAGATGAAAATAAGCCATTAAATGTGGATACTGATGGCGGCAAAAATAACAAAATAAAGTTACAGTTAGGATCGCAAAAATTTGTGGCTCAGTTAGGCATTGTGTTGGAAGACGCTGTTCGAACAAAATATTATATTGAAAATAATAAAGAAAAAATCATTACAGATCCTGATGGCAAGTTTTCAAGTCTAAAAGATAAGAATCAAAATGTAGTTATTACTCAAATAGGTTATTCATTAAAAGACAAAAGTAGTAAACGTGAAAAAGTAATAGAAATACATAAAATGCCAAAAAATACAAAGGAAGTTCCAGAACATCTTCCTTTGAAAATTAAAAGTCTAAAACTTGCTTTTAATGAACTTAACTCGGAAGAAGTTTTAAACTTAGATAAATGAGATGTTTCTAATGTAGAATCAATGGAAACAATGTTTTTTGATGCAAAAAAATTCAATCAAGATATTTCAAAATGAAAAACTAAAAATGTAACAAATATGACAGGTTTATTTTCTGGTGCCCACAATTTTAACAAACCACTTAATTTGTGAAATGTATCTAAAGTAACTACAATGACAAATATGTTTGATGGAGCAAGTAAATTTAACCAAGATTTAAATGATTGAGATGTTTCTAAGGTAATAAATATGGAAGAAATGTTTCGAAGTGCAGAATCTTTTAATGGAAAAATAGGTGACTGAAACGTTGAGAATGTTGAGACATTAGATGATATGTTTCTTTATGCGACTAAATTTCAACAAGACTTGTCAGAATGAAAAACTAAAAAGGTAAAAAGTAAACGTTGAGATTTTATATTCAATCATACATATGAATACAAAAGTAAAGTATTAAAAGCCTGAATGGAAAATAATAAATAAAGAGTTCCAGAAATATGTACTATAGAAGACAGGATTAAACAATTACCTCGTCTTTTTTTTAAATAATTTTCCAAAATTTTCATCAAAAAATAAACTCTTTTTAAAGATATTTACTTTTTTTATACAAAAATATAGTACACATTGTAAAGTTTAAAATTTTTTACTTAATTTAACACTGATGTCAAAAAAATAGGGAAAAACATACTAAAATTCCCTATTTTTTCATAACAGTTTTTTCTAATTTTTTTAATCAATGGTATATTCCACTTTTAGATATAGATTTATTTTCCTTATATGCGTATAAATCAGCAATAGACGACAAACTTTCATTAGGATTTTCTTTCATTATTTGGAACAGCTTTAATTGATCGTCATTAAACTTATTCTCTAATTCTAACTCGTACATTAAATCTATGTTTTTAATATATTTATTGCTAGCGGTTACTATCTTATTAATGTTCGAGGCATCAATATTTCTTAGTCTATTAGTATTGTTTAAAAAGTCTCTGCTAATAGTGTTGTCCATAAAATTAAAGAAAGATGAAGTTACAGAGATAGCTTTTAAAAAGTCACTTATTTTTTCATGTTTTTTAATGTAGGCTATGAATTTATTATTGTGTTTGATCTTAACGAAGTTAAAGTCATATTCATTTAATTTATTAATAATTATGTCAATAAATTCTTCATAATTAGAAGCTAGTTGTAAATGGTATGAAGAATTATTTAGGTTGCTAATTGAACCATTTCCAGCAAAAACACCTTGAAAAAATGATGATGGATAGCTAAAGTCTTCAATTAGCGAAAAGTTATCTTTGTTAATTAAAATTACTGTATTTTTGTTTTCATACTTAATACCGATTTTATTTAAACTCTTTAAAACAGTGCTTTTGGTAGATTTATCATAGATTCTAAGCTTAATAATATCATTATCAATAATGCATTTAGAATATATATACCCTCTTAAAAATTCGCTTGCATCGTCAATATTTCTTTTCTTGCTCAAAATTTCTAGTTTAATCTCTTTTGTAAAGTTCATTAGCACACCTACTTTAAAAGGTTAATTTTTATAATTATAAAAAAAGCAAAAGACTTTTGCTTTAAAATACTTTTACTTTTGTTTTTTATTAAACTAATTTGTCAAAAATGTCTTCACCAGTTAATGAAACAGTTTCAACACCAAAGTTACGTGCTACTATGTTTCCTGTGGTTCCCAATCCGGTAACATCATTTAAAACTCTTGGTTCTTTAAATAGTTTTGAATAAATAGTTAGAGGCAACATTTCACGTGTGTGGTTAAAGCCTGGATATGCAGGATCGTTACCGTGGTCGCTAGTCATAATTAATAAGTCATCTTTTTTCATTACTTGAATTAGCTTGCCAAGTTTTGAGTCTAAAGTAGCCACATTTGAAGCGAAGCCATCAACATCCCTACGGTGGCCATAATGTGAGTCAAATTGCACCAAGTTTACAAAAATGAATTTATTTTCTTCATCCAATTGAGCTAATTCAATGGCCTTGTCCATTCCATCAGCATCACCGCTAGAGTGGATTGCTCTAGAAATTCCTTGACCTACAAAGATATCATTTATTTTTCCAATAGCAATAACTTCAATTCCAGCTTCTTGTAATTTATTTAAAATCATTGGTTCAGGTGCATTTGCATAGTCATGTCTGTTAAATGTTCTAGTGTATTTGCCATCTTCACCAACAAAAGGACGAACAATAATTCTTCCAACATTTCACTCAGGTTTTGATGAACAAATTTCTCTTGCTGCCTTACCATATCTATATAAGTTTTCTAAGCCTATTCACTCTTCATGAGCTGCTATTTGAAGCACTGAATCATTCGAAGTATAAACAATTATGCTTCCATTTTGCTTTTGTTCTTCAGCATATTGATCAATAATTTCGGTTCCAGAGCCAGCTTTATTACAAATGATTTTTCTATTGTCAAAAGCTTTTTCTAATTCTGTGATTAAGTCTTCTGGAAAGCCTGTTTCGGTAAATGTAGGGAACGGAACTTCGGTCTTAATTCCCATCATTTCTCAGTGGCCTGCTAGTGTATCTTTTGCATTTGAAACTTCTTGAATTCTAGAAACATAAGCAAGCGGGCTTTTTACATGATAATTGCCTTCTAATTGTGCGACATTACCAATACCTAATTTTTTTCATGTGTCAATGAAAAACATTGAGCTTAGTGATGCAGAATATAATGTATTAGCGCCTGCATCACCAAATTTTTTTTGATCTTTATCTGGGCCAATGCCTAAACCATCAGTGACTATCATAAAAATTCTTTTAAATTTAGCCATTTTACTCCTAACTAACCTATTTTTATGTATTGAAAGTACAATAAATTATAAACTATTGTGTTAAGTATAATTATAGACCTTTAGTTGAGATCAACTATATTTTGATAAAAAATAGCCAACTGGCTATTTAAAATTATTGATTCACAATAGTTTCGTTTTCATCTATAGACACAACGTTATCATATCCAAAAGGAGCTAAAAACATTAATGATAGATAAACTAAGTAGAATTCATCAAGAATTTTGTTAACTATTAGTTCAGTTATTTCATCTTTATTTAAAGTAGGTGATTTAAATGATAAGTCTAATAATTGTGTAGGTGTTTTAAATCAAATAAATGCTTCTTGATTTTTTATAAAAATTGAAAGATCCTTAGCAAACGATTTATCTCTACGGCTGTTTTTAAGGCTTATAGAGCTATTTATTGCAATGCTGTCAAATTCATTTTTTAAATCATTAAGGTAAGATAAATTACTTATATCATTAGCCCATTTTTGCATTAATTCTGTATCTTCAGAGCTAATATTAAGAATTGAAAACTCATCTTTAACATCTAATTTCTTAAAACTCTCTGGTGTGTAATTATTAAATTCATCAAATAAAGTTACACTGACACTTTTATTTAAATTTAGCAATTTTGTAGCAATGCCAAAATATAGATTATGTTCTATTCTTTGAATTTTGCCTTTATAAACTTTAGCTTTTGCCTTTTTTAATCTTTTAATTTCCTTGTTACTTAAGTTATTTATTGCAAGTCACTCTTCATTTCTATATTCAATATTTTGCATTTTAATAAATTGTTTATTTGAAAGTGCTTCATACATTTCATATTTGTTATTAATAACATTAAACTTACTTAAGTTTTTGAAATTAGATGTGTTTTTAAAGAAACTTATGTGACCGAAATTGACTATTTTATTGCCATTTTCGTCATTTTCATATCTAGGTTTTAAGTTAATGTAATCAAGTAAGTGATCGGTTAGATCTCTGTTGTTAACGCTAGCAACGATATCCTTTTTTAAAAATATTCGCGCTCTTAATGCTATTGGATACAGAATGCATCAAGCAATTAAAAATACAAATGATAAGCTATAAAGTGATGCCAATAAAGGACGAAAATGATCAGGATTTAATAGTCATTCATTTTTACCAGTTTTAAAGATAACAACAAAAGATATTGTAATTGATGAAAGGAGCAAAATTGCGCCAATAATAAATAATGGAATGCTTGTGTAAATTCCAACTGTTGCAAGGTTAATTTTTCTACTATTTTTCTTGTCTGAATAGTATTCATTTAACTTTGATTTAACAATTCCTTTAACAGATGCATATTGTTGATGGTTAAATTTTTCTCTTGAAAGTATTAAATTAAAATTACTCATAAGCTCCCCCTTTTGTTAAATTATTTTATATACATAAGATATAAAAATTATAATTTATAAATTAATTTCATTTATTAAATACAATATTAAAATGTTATATAAAATCACTATTAATTTCACAAAGCGGGAGAATATATGGAGAGTAAGAATGCAAAAGAATTAATTAAGTCATTAGTTGATAAAATTAATCAATGAAATTATGAATACTACCAACTAAATAAACCTAGTGTTTCTGATCTAGAATATGATAAGGCACTATGAGAATTGGAAAAATTAGAGAAAGAGTATCCTGAATTTGTGCTTGATGATAGTCCTACATTTAAATTAGGATCATTTGCTTCTGAAAAATTCACTAAATTTATTCACAAAAAGCCAATGCTTTCTTTAGCCAAAGCCTATAGTTATGATGATATCAAAAGCTTTATAAATAATATTTCTAAGATTGTTCCCGCTGAAAGAATTAATTTCAATATTGAGCCAAAAGTTGATGGTTTAAGTATCGCTTTGCACTATAAAAAAGGCAAATTAGTAAAAGCAGTTACTAGAGGAGATGGCACCGAAGGTGAAGACGTAACTGAAAATATATATCAAATTAAGTCTATCCCAAAGCTTATTAATTATTTAAATGACCTAGAAGTGCGTGGAGAAGTATTTATTTCAAAAGATAATTTTAAAAAAATTAATGAAAGTAATAATTTTGCTAATGCTAGAAATGCAGCAAGTGGTACTCTAAGACAGTTAGATTCAACAATTGTTGCAAAAAGAAATCTAAGTGCATTTTTATATGAAGTAGTTGAACCTGAAATGCATAATATTAATTATCAAAATGAAGCATTAGAGTTTATGAAAAAATTAAATATCCCAACCAACCCTTTTTCTAAAGTTGTCGAGATTGAAGAATTAGAAGAAGCTATTAGTGATTTTGCGGAAATTAAAAACAAATTAGACTATGATTCAGATGGATTGGTAATTAAGTTAAATGACTTGCAAATGTGAGAAAAATTAGGTAAAACT
This sequence comes from Mycoplasmopsis bovis PG45, assembly GCF_000183385.1. Taxonomy (GTDB): domain Bacteria; phylum Bacillota_I; class Bacilli_A; order Mycoplasmatales; family Metamycoplasmataceae; genus Mycoplasmopsis; species Mycoplasmopsis bovis. The sequence continues at coordinate 420,571 of NC_014760.1, forward strand.
TCAAAATTCCCTAAACATTCTATAGCATTTAAATACGATGTTGAAGTAGCTTCTAGTACCATTGTTGATATATTAACTTCAGTAGGTAGAACCGGTAAAATAACTTATATTGCAAATATCCATCCTGTTATACTTAACCAAACCTCTGTTAGGGCTGCAACATTACATAATCATAATTTCATCAAGGACATGAACATTAATATAAATGATGAAGTTAATATAATTAAAGCTGGTGAAATAATTCCTAAAGTAATAAGTTTAAAAAATTCTAAAAATTATGTAGACTACTATAAAAAAGCTACTAACTGCCCTTCATGTAATTCCGAATTAATTGAGTTTGAAGGCATTGTTGATCAGTTTTGCACTAACGATGAATGTCCAGAAAAAAATGTTAACAATATTTACCATTTTGCTTCTAGAAACTGTATGAATATAGTGGGTCTTGGTCTAAGTACTGTCAAAGACTTTTATCCTAAATTTATAAAAAAAATTAAAGATATATTTAGTTTATATAAATATAAATCTGAATTAATTTTGCTTCCTAGATATGGCGAGCAAAAAGTTGATAATATTTTAAACAGTATTGAAAGTGTCAAGAATAAAGCATTTAGCAAAGTTCTCTTTGCACTAGGTATAAAGCACATTGGGCAAAGAGCCGCAAAATTAATATCAGATAATTATGTTAATTTTGCTGAAATATTAAATGATTCTGAACTATCAAAACTTAAGAGTACTAAAAATATAGGTCCAAAAATAATTGAGAGTTTGACAGAGTACATAAATAATCCATTAAACAAAGATTTACTAATTTATTTAGATTCAATTTTTAATTATGAAGGCAAAACAAAAGCCATTAGTAACATTTTTAGTGGCTATTCTTTTGTTATAACTGGCACACTTTCAGAGCCAAGAAGCCATTTTGTTAAAATTATTGAGGAAAATAGTGGAAGTGTTTCTGCTTCAGTATCTGGCAGAACTAGTTATGTTCTTGCTGGTTCTGAGGCTGGAAGTAAGTTAGAAAAAGCTTATAAATTAGGCGTAAAAGTAATCAATGAAGAACAGTTTTATAAACTTTTGGAGCATTAATTTTTAACGGCTTAAAAATACTGGAATGGAAATGTGGAAAAATTTCCAAAAAAATTACTTTTTTTAAAAAAGTTAGGGGGGGGGGGGTTATATATACTATGTATATATTACTTCAACTAGATAAATCAGACATGGGAAATATACTTGATTTTTTGTTTTTTTATTCGCTATAGTCAAACAGGAGCTAGTTTATGAATCTATTTAGAAAAAAGAAAAACAGAGTAATAATTTTATCACTTGCTACAGGCGCAGTTATTTCTGCTTCAACTGGAGCATTTGTTTATTCATCAAACTCGGATTCTAACTTATCGAAACTTCTTTTTAATAATTCAAGAGACGCAGAGCTAGCTAGTAACAAAAACAATATAAGCAAGTCAACTGATTCTATTAAAGATAATAATGTAATTGAAAATACTAAACCTATTGCACCCAAACCAGTTGAAGAAAAAGTTATCAATGTTCCTGACACTACTACTGAAAATAGTTCAGCTCCTGAAGTTAATAGAAATACAGTTACGCCAGAAAGATCAGAACCATTAATTGCTAAACCAAATGTAGTTACTAAGCAAATATCTATTCATGGTGTCATAGTTAATGCAACTATTGAAGTAGTTCCAGATAGACATATTTCTGACTATGATAAAAATAAAGGAATAAGCAACATAAATCCTTATCAAAACATAATAGTAAGCAAAGTACTTAATGTTGAAGTAACAAAGGAACTAATAGACAAGTCTGTAAGTAACGCACTAGATGGCAAAGATGGCACAGGATTATTTGCTGGTACATTTTTCAAGACACTTGAAAATATATTCAAAAGTAGCTCTGATTTAGCTACTGCTGAAGAAGTCGTGAAACAAAATATGAGTGTATATAGAGATAACATCCATCGTTACGAAAAACTTTTAAACAGTCCAAATGTAATTAACTTTTTAACTGAAGAAGGCAAGCAAAAATATCCAACAATGAAGTTTGATAGTCCTATTCAAAGAAACATTTGGCTAATAAATCATTTAGACAAAACTAAGTTTACAAAGTTAGCTAAAGATGCAGAAGCATTTTTAAGCCAAGGTTTAGCGATTTCGGGTAGATCAGCAATTATCAATGAAGATGGTACATTAAGTTCGCTCGCTTTTGCGCCTGATGATCAATTTAACACTGTAACTTCTAGAGTTTCTAGAGACAACCGTGAAAGAAGAGTCTTTGGTTATGATTCGCCTTATGGCCGTTCTCCTGACAGTGTTTGAGAAGGGTCATATCAAGGATGAAATAAAGAAGATGTTACAGATAAACCTGAATATAGTAGGTACAATGTAAGCAGTGCAGATGGAATTAAATTAACTAAACTTACTAGAGAAAAAACAGACAATAGTCCTGGCGCGCTTAATGAAGGTCTAGTTGTTGAGATTGATGCTTCTAATGTATCGGGCTATGGTAAGACTTTAGATCTTATAAATAAGCTTAAAAATGACAAAGTGCAAGTTACTTCTTACAGAATTAAGAATATGGGTTCTAACGATCCAAGCCAAGCATTTAAAAAGATACTTTCAGCTCTTCCAGATAAAATTCCACAATTAGAATTATTCTTTTCAGCTGAAGCGACAAACAATAGCAGTTTAATTGCTTTAGAAAATAAGCATATAAAAGAATTATCGCTTTATACTTTAGGCAATTCATTGCTTCATAAATGATCATTTAATCCTTTAGCATTAAGAAAAACTGAGTGAATTAACACAGTTGATTACAATGTAAGCAGAGACTTTTTACCTAATACTGCCATTCCAACTAGAATTACTTTTGACACAATTGCTTTTGACAAGGAAGACTTTAAAGATAAATCATTTGACAGAATAAATGATGGATTAAGAATGGTTTACTTTGCAAGAAATAATGAACCATTTTTCCAAGCAGGTTTAGGTCCTGGACTTAACCCTGACCATAATGAAGGCAATAATAGTTATCCAGTGGGAATTGATTTTTCTAGAATTGAAGGCATTAAATCACTTAGAAACTTAGTGTTTAATGACGTAGTTAATCCTAATAACACGCCTAGAAAAATAAGAAGGCTTACATTATTTAATAACAAACCTTCATTTGAAATTTCTTCGGATGAATTAACTCATGCAAGCTTCGAGCACTTTGCCACCGATGCTATGGATCGGTTCTCTAAGCCAAAAATTATGTTTAGTAATGGAGATGTAACAGATTCAATTAGAATATCTGATTCAAACACTTTAGATTCAAAAGCTATATGAAACTTATCTAAGTTTTTTGAATATAATGAAAAACTTAAGTCAACAAAAAGCATTAAAGTTCCTGAAAATGCGAGCGCACTAAAAGAACAATTAACTAAGTTAGGCTACAGGGTTGAAAGTAGTGATGGCAATATTACATACACATAGAATTTACTTTTTTGAAAAAAGGAAATTAATTTATGAGAATAACTAAAAAACTTTTATTAATTAGTTCTTCAGCTTCGCTTTTTTCATCATTATTAATTGCTGCTAAATGTAATAATGATTCATCAAAAAATAAAAGCAATGATGATAAGAAAATAGGCTTACTTAGTGATGATCAATTTGAAAAATTGATTAATAACACAAATAATTTAAACGATATTGCACAATTAACTTTTAGTTCAAATTTTGGCCAAAGCAAATCCTTAGACAAAACATTACCAACTGAAATTGAAGAAAACCCCGGGAATTTAAAAATTAGTGTTAATAATAAGTATTCAGACAGCATTACTGTAACTGTTAATGGTGCCAAGACTGATAAAGATGCTAGCAGAAACATTTCAAATATTAAAGGTGAAGTTAGTGTTTATGTAGGTTTTAAAAACAAAAGCACTGGTAAGGAAATATACAAAAACTTTATTCTTAAAGGTTTAGCGAGAAACCCTGTAGGGGCTGATCATAACGGTAGATTATCAGGTGATCCACTTGCAGCTATTGGTGGCCAACAAGGATATCTTGATTATCATAAAAAGACTCAAACTGAAAGATTTGAAAAAGATAATAATGAGTATGTAAATCGACTTAAAGGAATGTTAAGTCGTGATGGTGGTAAAGAGGTTGATTTTAAAACTTTTAGGGGCATAAAAACCACTGAAGAACAAATCAAAAAGTTCAATGAAACAGCTAAATTGGTAAATTTTGATTCTTATGAAAATGCTGCTTTAAAAGGTTTTACTATTCCTGTTTATGAAAATGGATCAACTAGCAATCCTAAACTAAAAGTGTATGATGCTCCTGAAGTGCCAAAAGGCCCATCACCTATTGATACAATTGGTAGAAACATTTATAGATCAAATGGTTTAGCTAGAACTCTTTTAAATGAAACATATAAAACTATTGCCGAACAAACCTTCCAGGTTTCATTTACAACTTTAAAAGATTTTGAAGATGAAATTAAAGAAGCTGAAAAACTTAAAGAAGATTCAAAAAAATGGACTACTGAACAATTCCAGCAATTTACTTTTAAAGACAGGGCAGCATTAAAAGCTAATTATGAAACCAACTTATATAAGCTAGAACTTGAAATAAAAAGTCAATCTCCAGAAGCATTAAGAGGATTAGAACAAAGTTTTGCTGAAAGAAAGAAGAAACTCAAGGAAAATTATGAAGCTGAAGACGCAAGATTGGAAAAATTAGACAGTAGTGAATTAGCGAAAGAAATGGACAAAAGAATTGCTGAATACAATAAACTAAAAGAAGAAAAAAGAACTTATTCATCAGTTTCTGGAACTATGTGAATTATGGACTTTATGCTTCCTGAAAATAGTGGTAAAGGAGCAACTAAATTCTATTTCGGCACTAACTCACACGTTGCCAAAGGTTTAACCAATAAAACAACTAAGTTTTCTGTTTCGCGATTAAATGAAAATGTTGGCGTTGGATCTCACTTTAGATTGAATGATTTAGATGACAGATTCACTAGATTCTCTTTTGATAATGTTGAAAAAGATGCAATAAATGTTATATTCCAGGCTACTGACTTTTTAGATAGTAAGCCATCTGACTTCTTAGAGAGTTCACAAAAAGCTAAATTTGGCGATGTTGAAGAATTTATGGATTTTGCAGTTATTGAAATTGATTTTGAGAAAATCTTAGAAAATAAGACAAAAAACTTCAGCGCAATATCAAATAATAAAAATCATAGTTCTAATTATTTAAACAAGAGCACTGAAGACATTGTTAAATTAATAACAAATAATTATGAAAGTAAAAAAGATAAACACATTAAATTCAGGTCTGAATCATATCTTAAAGACTATAGCAAAATTGATAGACCAATAATTCTTGATACTAAGAAAAAAGAAGAGGTTAAGAAATTTAATGATTTAGATAGTTTGTATATTTTAGGTTATCCTTCAGCAACTGGTGACTATTTCCTAGAAAACTATATCGATGAAGATCAACAAAAAGTTGTTAAAACAAACTTTTCAATGTGAATTAATGCTGATGAAAAATACTATAAAAATGTATCAACACAGGAAGGCGCTCCTTCAAATCATCCAAAAGAAAACTTGGAAAGAGGTGAGTTTTTATCTTATGAAATAGGTTATCGTTCATTCATTGATAAACCTGGTTTAACTGATGGATTTTTAGCAGCAAGCAGAACTGGTGATGAATTGTATACAATCAACGGTAAAAAATACTTCAACTATGGTTTACATATAATGCCTAGATCCTATGTTCCTTATGGTGGTGCATCTGGTTCTAGTGTAAGAAACAAAAATAATGAATTAATAGCTGTTTTCCATACCGCTAACAATTCAGCTAAAACTGGTTTAGCTGCTACATTTAGATCATATGGTTATGATTACAAAGGCTTATTTGGAGACTATAAACTTCCAGCTTATGACTTAATTTATGGCGGTGCATCCGGCCAAAAAAATTCTTACAGAGATGCTTTATATAATAAGTATCCTAAAAATGGAAAACAATATAAAACAAACCTATTCAAAAACGGTTTTGGTATGGAGCACATACCATCACAATTTAAGTTTAATGAAACAAGCTCAACCACAGTAGCTAAATAAAGCACACAACATAACTAATTCACCTGTTTTATAGCGCTTTAAAGCTTTTTTAAAAAAACAAAATGAGGAGAAAATATGAAGATTCTAAAGACTAAGAAAAATAAAATTTTAATGTTTTCGCTTTTATCAGGCGGCGTTGTTTCAGTGGCTGCTGGTGCAGCTATTTACAAAGCATCTTCAGATTTTGATTTAGCAAAATCTATTTTCTCTTCAGATTCATTTGATTCAGAACTAGCTAATAGTAATAATGTTAAGCATACTAATGATTCAATTAGAGACAAAAATGTAACTGAAAAGGCTGTTGAACCTATTAAGGTAGAAAAGCCTAAGATTGAACCAATTATTGTTAAAACTCCTAAAGCAGAAGAATCAGCAACAATTGAACCACCTAAAGAAGCTCCAAAACCAGTTGAATCACAACCAATAATTGCTAGTCCAACTACTGAAAGAAGAAAAATAAGTATTAATGGCGTTGAAGTTTATGCAACTGTTGAAGTTACTCCAGATAGAAAAGTCACTGACTACGATAGGAAAAAGGGAATAGCAAACAGAGATCCTTATCAAAGCACTATAGTTAATAAATTAGTATCAGTTGAAGTAACTGATGAATTAAGAAAAAGCACAGTAAACAAGGCACTAACTAGTGGTGACGGTGAAGGACTTTTTGATGGCACATTTTTCAAAGTTATTGATGAGTTAATTAACAAAGACAATGATCCATTAGACGTTGCTGAAGGTGTTTTAAAACAAAATAGTCAAATATGAGAGAATAATCTATTTCGTTATAAAGAATTGCTTGATTCAGATAACGTTGTTAAGTTTTTAAAGCCTGGCAAGGATCTTGAATATAAAGATATTGTAGAAAAAAAAGGTGGCTTTAAGACTCCAAATCAAAGATACATCTGATTAATAGCTAATTTAGACAATTCTAAATTCACAAAATTAGCTTCTAAATCTGATAAGTATTTAAATGAAGGTTTAGTGGTAAGCCCAAGGAATGCTAAAATCAACGCTAATGGTGAAATTGACGCGCACGCTTGATCTCCTTCTCCTGAATTTAATACAGTAACTTCTAGATATTCTAGAGACAATAGATTAAAAAGAGTTTTTGGTTATAATTCATACTTTTGACGTTCGCCTGACGATACTGAAAAAGGTATTTACCCAGGCTGAAAGAAAACTGATGCAACTAGTGAGTTTAAAAATTATGGAGCATCTGAAAGCGATGGCATAACTGTACATAAATTGGAAAGAATTGAGAAAATCAAGGAAGAACAAGGCCAAATTAATGAAGGTTATGTAGTTAATATCGATGCTAAAAATCCTGCCGGATATAGCAAAACTAAAAAGTTAATAGAAGATCTTAAAAAAGATGGCAAAAAAATTACTTCATATCGTATTAAAAATATGGGTGAAGCAAATCCAGCTCAAAAATTTAAGGAAATATTAGCAGCTCTGCCTGATGACTTGCCACAATTAGAATTATTCTTCTCGGCTAATGCAACTAACACAAGTAGTTTAATTGCCTTAGAAAACAAGAAAATTAAAGAGCTTTCGCTTTATACATTAGGTAATTCATTATTGCAAAAATGATCGTTTAACCCTTGAGCTTTCAAGAATACAGCTTGAATAAACACTAATGATTACAATGTAAGTTACGAATACGGCAGAAACAAACCATTAGCAACTAGAATAACTTTTGACACTATAGCATTTGACCAAGATGACTACAAAGGAAATAATAACTTCGAAAGAATTAATGATGGGCTAAGATTAGTTTACTATGCTAGAAACAACGAAAGAGCATTCCAAGGAAGTTTTGGACCAGGGCTAAATCCCGACAATGCCGAAGGCAATAATAGCTATCCTTTAGGCTTAGACTTTTCTAGAGTTCCTAAAATTAAATCACTTAGAGGTTTAGAGTTTCATGATAGTCAAAATCCAAGTAATAAAGCTAGAAAAATTAAGAGGCTAACATTATTTAATAATTCAACTACTTTTGAAATAACAGGGAATGAACTTGATCAAGCTAGTTTTCATCATATAATGGAACCTGTTCCTGGTGATAGTGATAAACCTAAAATTATGTTTAGTAATGGTAGCACAACAAACTCAATTAAAATTAGTTCTAAAGAAAAATTAAGCTCAGATGGACTTACAAACTTAAATAAATTCTTCCAATTAAACGATGCTCTTAAAGCAAGCAAGAAAATAATAGTTCCTAAAGATGCAAGTGAATTAATCAGTCAGCTACAAGGTGCTGGATTTAATGTTGAAGTAGGCACTGAAGGTTTCACATACACATAGAAAAATATGCAAAATTTAGCTATGAAAAATCCAATAAAAAAGTAATGTTCCACAAATTTTCCATATTTGTAATAAAAAAAATTATTTGTGATTATTAAAAGTAATTTTCCCATTAAACTTATTGCTAAACGACCTATTTATAGGCCTTTTAGTTAAGTTATTTAATCATTATTTAATAATAATTTTAGGAGTTATATGAGTATTTTCAAAAAGAAAAAGAGCAGAATTTTATTAATTTCTCTTTCTGTGGGAATAGTTGCTTCTGTTTCTTCTGGTGCACTAATTTATAATGCTTCTAGTGATAATAGTCTAAGCAAGTTATTATTCTCTAGTGAAAGCGATTCATTGCTTCATCCTTCTAACAGTGTTGATTATTCTAAAACAGTTAATTCAATCACCGATAAGAATGTAAAAGAGTTATCAAAACAACCTAAAGTTATAGAAAAACCAGTAGAAAAAATTGAAAAAATTACTCCACCTAAAATTGAAGTAAAACCAGAAGAACCAGCTGCCACTCCTGAGCCTCCTAGAATTACTCCTGAAATTCCAAATTACAAGCCTGATGTAACTTCTCTAATACAAAGAACCGAAAAAATAAGAATTTTTGGTGTTGAAGTTAATGCAACAGTACTAGCCCGTCCTGATAGAGTTGTTTCTGAAGCTGACAAGAAAAGAGAAATAACTAATGTTAATCCTTATCAAAATGTGACTGTATCTAAATTATTAAATATTGAAGTAACTAAGGATTTAGAAAATAAAGTCATTGAAAATGCCTTGGGCAGTGAAGAAGGACAAGGACTTGGTTTATTTAGTAATAACTTATTCAAGATTGCTGATAGCATAGGAACAAAAGAAGGTTTAGAAAAAGCCGAAGTTGTTTTAGTTAAACAAAATCCAGGAACTTGAAGTGAACAAATCCACCGTTATAAAGCATTAATTAATTCAGGAAAATTTAAGGATTTCCTAAAAGAAGGAAAGTTAGAAGAATACGAAAGACTTGTTAAAGAGAACTCCTTCAAAACAGCTAATCAAAAGTACCTTTGAATAATAATTAACTTAGATAAAAGTAAGTTTACAAAGATATCTCAAAATTCACTAAATTACCTTAAACAGGGATTAGCAATTGACCCTAGAAATGCAATTATTAATGCTAGTGGTGAGATTGATTCTTTAGTTTGAAATGTACCTAATCAATACAACACAGTAACATCTAGATTATCTAGAGATAACTCTACTAGAAGAGCATTTGACTATGATGAATGATATCTTCGTTCATCTGATTCAATAGTTAAAGGTAAATTCCCTGGATGAACTAGGAGTGATAAAACTAGTGAATATCAAAGCGCTTATGGCATTCAACCTAGTGATGGAATTAAAGTATTTGAATTAACTAGAGATAAGCCAGTTAATGATGGAAGTAAAAGAAATAGTGGTATTGTAGTTGAAATAGATGCTGCTAATTCTTCAGGCTATAATAAAATAAAAGAATTGATTGAAAAATTTAAGGCTAATAATAAGGAAATTACTTCATATAGAATTTTCAATATGGGTGTAACTAGTCCTAGTCAAGAGTTTAAAGACATATTAAAGTCACTTCCTGACAAACTTCCTCAATTAGAATTATTCTTCTCAGCTCAGGCAACTAATACATCTAGTTTAATTGCACTTAAAGATAAAAATATTAAAGAATTATCTTTATATACAATGGGAAATTCATTGTTAGATTCATGATCATTCAACCCTTGATCATTGAACAAGGTTGAATGAATTAATACGAATGATTACAACGTTAGTGCTCAATATCCACCTAATACACCAATAGCAACTAGAATTTCATTTGATACTGTTGCTTTTGATCAAGAAGATTATTCAAAAGTAGGAGATTGAGAAAGAATAAACAATGGTCTAAGAATGGTTTACTTTGTTAGAAACAATGAACCATTTTTCCAAGGAAGACACGGTTCAGGTACTGAACCTGATTCATCTGAAAGTGGAAATAGCTATCCAACTGGTTTAGACTTTTCTAGAGTTCCAACTATAAAATCATTAAGAGGCTTAGTGTTCCACGACATTGAAAAACCTAATAATGGTTCTAGAAAAATTAAGAGATTAACTTTAGCTAACTCAGGCGATTCATTTGAAATTTCTTCAGATGAATTAAGTGCCGCGGGCTTAGAAAATTTAGCAATTGGTGAACCTGAACAACCTAAGATTTTCTTTAGTAATGGGCAACAAACTAAAGCTATTAAAATTAAGCTTGAAAATGGCAAGAAACAGCTAGACAACAGTGCAATAGAAAACCTTAGAAAATTCTATGCATATAGCGATTCATTAAAGGCAGGTGGTAAATCAATTAAGGTTGATTCTAATGCCACTGAATTAAAACAACAATTAATTGGTTTAGGTTACAAAGTTGAAGATGATAATGGCCTACAATATACATAATTTACTTATAAAACAGTGAGAAACATATTATGAAACAACAGAATAAAATTTTACTAATTGCTTCAGCAAGCATCCTAAGTCCTGCTTCAGTGGTTGTTGCTGCAAAGTGCAACACTAGCAATAAGCCAAATTCAACTACTGATGCAAAAATTAGTGACTTAAGCAGTGAAGATTTCAAGAATTTAATTGAAAAAACAAATGATTACAAATCATTAGTTACATTACAATTTGGTTCTTCAGGCAGAAATATTCCACTTAGCGATCTATTGCCTTCACAAATTGAAGATGATTCACAAAATCTAAGAGCAGTTGTAAATGACAAGTATGCTGATGTCATTGATGCTATTATTGTTAATGCAACAACTGAGAAAAAGTTGCCTAACATTATCTCGAATGTTAAAGGTGAATTAAGTGTTTCGATTAATTTCAAAAATAAGAAAACTAACGAAAATATTGCTAAAACATTTAAAGTTACTGGCCTAAAGACTAATGGCGGTTTGCACCATTCAGGATTAATTTTAAGAGATCCAGAAGATAGTTTTAACGGTGCTGGCGGTTTTAAAAACTACTTAGGATGAAATCAAAATCAACGTTTTGAATACGATAATAAATTGTATATCAATAGTATTAGAAATTGATGAGGTGGCGGTGATATATTAAAAACACGTGGCCTTAGCGCAACAGAAGAACAAAAGAAAAGGTTTGATGAATTAGCAAAAACTGTTGGTTTTGATAGTTATGAAAATGCAGCTATAAAAGGATTCTCACTTCCTGTTTATGGTAGTAATGGCCAAGTTAGTGGTCTTAGATTGCTTGATAGTGAAGTAGGAAAAATACCTTCTCACGTTGACACTTTAGGCAGAGAATTACCTAAAACAAATGGTTTGGCCAGAACAATTCCAAATCAAACATATCAAACTATTGCAAAGCAAACATATCAAATTACATTTCATTTTAAAAAAGACTTTAAACGTGAATTAGCTAAAATTGAGGAATATATAGAGTTCTTTAATAGCAAAAATGAACAGCAAATTAAAGATTACTTAGAGAAAGAAATTCAAGTACTAACAAACAATCACAAGTTTGCACTTAGAGAAATAGAAAAAAGATGAGCATCACTGTCAGAAGAAGCTAAAAGGGGTTTGGAAGATTCTCATAAAAGAGAAATAGAAGAAGAAAATAAGAAATATGAAGCTGAAAAAGCTAAATATTCTTCATGAAAAAAAGAAGATCTAATTAAGTGACAAAATGATGAAAAACGAAAAATAGAAGAAAAGAAGCAAACTGGTGAATTAGGAGACAGAGTGTCTGGAACTATCTGAATTATGGACTATCAGCTTCCAGATACTGGCAAAACTGCTACAAAGTTCTATTTTGGAACTAACTCACACGTTGCAAAAATCTTAAAGGAACATGAATTAACAGGATTTTCTCTTTCTAGAGTCGATGAAAATGTTGGCGTGCATTCAACTTTCAAATTCAATGACTTAGATCCAAATTTTAAAAAGTTTAGTTTTACTAACCCAAAAAATATGATAAGCAATGTTTTTGATGCTGTTGACTTTATGAATACAAGTCCTAAGAATTATATTGATGGCAGTCAAAAAGAAGAGTACAAAGATACTGAAGAATATATTGACTTTGCAGTGATTGAAATTGATTTTGAAAAATTAAATCCTTCAGAAGTAACTATATGAAGTGAAAACAGAGATATTGGCAACACTATACCTAAAAAGGGTGATAGAGATGAGCTCATAAAATTAATTACAAATAATTATCAAACTGATACAAAGAACCATATTAAATTCAAATCTAAATCATATTTAGATAACTACAATGAAATAGATGTACCATTAGCAATCAATGATAAAGATCCTAATGACATTAACAAATGAAATGAAAAAGAAGGTTTATTCATTTTAGGTTATCCTCGTGCTGATAAAGATTTTTATTTAGATAGATACATTGATGAAGAAGCAATTAAAGTTGCTAAGGAAAACTATTCACTATGAGTAAATGGCGATCATAAGTGATATAAAAAATTAGCTACTCCTGAAGGACAGCAACCTACATTTCCTGATTACACAATTAATAATGGCGGCAGATTATCATATCAAATTGGATATCGTACATTTACTGACAAACCAGGTTTAACTGATGGATTTTTAGCAGCACCTAGAATTGGAAATGAATTTTATTCAATAACTGACAAAAGTAGCAATAAAACAGTTAAATATGTCAATTATGGACTTCACTTAATGCCAAGATTCTATGCTCCTTACGGAGGTGCTTCTGGTTCTAGTGTAAGAAATAAGAAAAATGAATTAATAGCAGTTTATCATTCATCAAATGACGGTGCAAAAACTGGTTTAGCTGCTGTGTTTAGATCTCCTGGTAAGAATTACAATAAATTATTCGGTGACTACAATCTACCACAATATGACTTAATTTATGGTGGTGGCAAAGATCAAAAGAACTCATATAGACAAGCATTAAAAGAAAAATATAAAGATATGGATGGATTTAAAACTAAATTATTCAGTAATGGATTTGATGAAAGCAACATTCCACCAGAATTCAGATTTAATAACACCAAATAATCCTATAAAATAGAGTTATTAGTAAACTAATAAATTAATAATAAAGGAGTAATATGCATTCAAAATCAATTAATATTGAAGAAAAAAGAATATATGATGATAGTCAAAGCTTAGCTAATAAGCAAAGAAAAAGCTTTATTGTTACTCTATATAAATCCTTCCTTTTATCATATTTCTTTGTTTCAATGCTTTGCTTACTGTTTTTAATGCCTCATGGATTATTTAGTAAAAAAATTATTGGTTCATATGTTTTTATATTTGACTTTTCATTGCTAAGAACACTAGATGCTAACTGAATATTTATCTTTAGACTATGCTTATTTGGATTTATATATTTTTATGGACTACTAAAGGCATATCTGAATATCAATAAAAACAAAGAACACATACGGATCTATGGTATTTGATTTAGCATCTACTGAGCCTTATCAATTGCAGGATTTCTTTTATTCTTTACTTATCACACATTAGAAGTTAAGAAACTAGTATATGTCTTATTTGCTTTAGTTATTTTCTTATTAACTGACATTTCATATGCTTTATTTAACTTTAATACCAAAAAGAAAACAGAACCAGTTATATATCAAAGTAAAATACCATTAGTAATTGACTTAATTTCTAGAATTTTACTTACCGCAATAACTCTTGCAGTTTTTTTTGGATGAGCATACTCATATACAGGAAGTCCGAATACAATTGTAAGAATGTTTGCGTTAGCTAATGAAAATAATAAAAACATTCCTTACAATGCCTTTTATACTACTGCCTTTAAACTATTCAAAGTCAAAAGTGCACTTAATTTTATTATTGTTATCTTAATGTCATTAGTTATTGGTCTACTATTGTTAGGACTTAAAATATATTCAATTTGATCATTAGCATATAAACAATTAAGATCGCAAATTTTTAAGGACAGATTACAACTTTATTTAGTTGGAATCTTATCTTCAGTAATTTGATTACTTAGCTTATTTAAGTTAAAATATCCGCCAACACACGAATTATTTGGTCAAGCTGAATCATTGCAATATTTAAATATTCTTTTCGGTTTATTTAACCTAGGTGCTGCAATTGGGTTTATAGCATTATTATTTGTTAAAAGAATAAAGCTAAATAGCATTTTAATTAAAACAACAATTATGGCACTATTTCAATGAGTAATTTGAACTAGTTATATGATTGCCAACTTTATTAACAAGCAACCTACAATTGCCTTAGTTAATTTATTGCTTACAGCTTTATCATCGTTAGTTATTTTCTACTTTTATTTTAGAAAAAGTAAACTTAGTGCAATTTCAAATTCACTTGCTATAAGTTTAAATACTATCTTGTTATTCATCTTAATTTTGGTTTTTGGCTTTAATCAAGTGCTTTTAGCTGAAAACAATAAGAGCTTAATTATTTTAAGTACCAATTTATCAGTGGCACAAGTAATTTCAATAATTATTGTCTTATTCCAAATGATTTATTTAACATACTCACTAACACAGTTAATATTAGTTATCAAAAAGACTTCAGTACTCAATGATGAAGTTATAGAAAAGAGAAGTTATGAAAAAGCATAAATTAGAAAACAATTCAATGTTTAATATTTATAACCAATTTGAAGAAGCTAAGATGAGTGCTGATTTTGTTGACTACAACAAATTAATGGCACAAGTTTTATTAGATTGTAATCTTGGCTTTAATTCACATGAGTATGTTAAATTCAGTTCGAACTTTGACGAAGCATTAAGCAAAAAATTTGACATTGTTTTAGAAAAATTTGTAATTACATTCAATGTTAATCACAAATTTAGTCTAGATGCATTAGTACCTATGCTTAAATCTAGTGAAGATTCAAACACTGAAGCAGTTAATTTTGCAAGCAGCCAAGAGCCTAAATTTAATAACTTATTAAAGTTATATAATAAGTTAATTAATGATTTAGTTATTGCTAATAATAAGTATGTTGAATTATTTCCTAATATCATTGTTTTTAGGTCTAAAAACACAAACTCGCTAAAAATTCTTTTTGATGCATCAAGCGCATTATTCAGAGGTGAATAATGGATTTGAAGAAGCTAGAGAACAAATTAGACAATCTAAAAAGAATTGAACAAAAGGTTAATAATGACAAAAATATTTTGCTTATTGACATAATGAAGCAAAATAGACTACTTTCTTTTTATGTAAAAAATGCTAGACATAACAAAAATATGATTTTAGCCTTAAGAAACGAGTATTCATTCAAGAGTTTATTAGTTTCAAAAGATGACTATCCATTTAAATCACTGGCCATTATTAAAAAAATAAGAAACTTATTTATAAAGCCTAAAGAATTATGAATATATTTAACTGAAGAGCAAAAATATGCAACTGATTCTTATTCTAGGTATGAAAACAACATATTAACTAACACTAAAAAAGTAAATGCTGACTTTATTACAATTGGTAAAAGAGCGGCTGAATTTTGCAAGCTTAATAATTTAAACATTATCTATGAAATAGATAATTCAGATATATACTCTGACTTATCATGAAGACTATGTCAAATTATTAAATTTCTATTTGCTCAAGAAAATTATGAATCATTGCACTTTGTTATAAATTCAAATAAAAATATAAATGGTAATTTTACTATTTTGCCTGTAAATGAGTTTAATATAGACATTTTAAGCGAATCAAGTTATGAATCTGAAGACATCAATATTAAGAGTTTTAAAATTTTCCCAAATATTGATCAATACATAAGCAGTCAAATTAATTCATTTATTGAAAACTCAGTGCAATCATTATTAGTTGAATCGTCGTTTTATAAATCAAAAATAGGTTTAGTTTCAACTAACAAAATCATTAATGAATTAGATGATGAAATGAAAAAAATAGGCAAGAAAATCATCAGAATCAAACGTGAAAATGAAATTGAGGAAATTGTTTTATTAACTAGCAACAACAAAAAATTTCTTACTAGAGGAGATAATAACTAATGAGTCAAAATGGTTTTAATGTTGTTATCAACTTTATAGGAAATAAAGAAGCTATATTTAATAATGCTTTAGTTTACTTTAATGCAGATGATGAAGGCGATTGAGTACAGCTAGTTGATAATTCAATTTTAGGCTATGAAATTATCTTGCTTAAAATTGTTGATTTAAGTACAAATAAAAATAAATATATATTTGCAAAAAACACAAACATTACAGTTTCAAACAATACAATTAATATTTATACATTTTCTGAATTAACCTTTTTTATAGAGACAAAAGTTAAAAAACAATATAGTGAACAATATAAAGAGATTAATAAAAAAGTTGTTGCGTTAGAAGCTATGCAACAATTAGGAATGAGCATTGATCAATTGTTAGAATTTAATAAGCTAAAAGATGAAAAATACATTTTAAAAATGAAAAATATACATAAACTAAAGGAAGAGGGGCAGCATGAAGATTAAGAAAATACTTCTATTTGCTAAAGCAATTAGTCCGGCTGTTACTACCCCTATTGCTTTAGTTTCTGTTAGTGCTAACGGTAATTTAGATAAACGTTTAGATGGCAACAATACTACTAACGGCACAAGCGGTTCTAAAAATAACAGCAATAGCGCCAATAATGGAACAAATGGCTCATCATCAAGCTCATCTGGCACTTCTAGCAAGAAAAAAGAAGTTAGCCCACAATTTAGTTCTTTTAAAGATAAAGCGCAAAACGCAGTTGATGCTGTTTTAAAAAAAGCAGTTGAAAAAGTTATTACTTTCACTGATGAAGAACTTAAAAAAATCGACTTATCAAAGTCACAAGATCAAAGCCAAGGAAATAAGGAAGGCTATTTAGAAAAAATAGAAAAACATGTTTATTTAAAGGCTTTAAATAAGCTTTTTAAGGAAAAAAAAGATGCTTTAAAAACAGTTGAAGACTACGCTAAATTAGGTCTTCCAGTTACCTTCCCTTTTATCATTGCTAATGATAAAAAATATGATGTGGGTACAGTTAAATTCAATGGTAAAGAATATAAAGATATAAAAATTGGTAAAGATAAAAAGCGTGATTATACAGAAGTTATTGAAGAAAAAAACAAAGATAGCATAACTAAATTGGGCGAAGAAGACAATGTTGCTTCAAATCCACAATTTGAAGCCGCGCTTAACAAATACACCCAGGACTTAGAAAAATCAATTTTAGAAATGGTTTATAACCCTAAAGAGATTCCTAAGCTTGGCAAGGATATCTTTTTAAAAGACGTTAAGTTTGATGCTAAAGTAGAAGGCTTTACAGTCAAGCATCCACAAAATAGCAACAGTTGAGAAGATTACATAACCAAAGGAATTAAGCGTAAATTTGTTGATTTTGACTTAAAACAAAATCAAGAATTTAAAGTTATTGATGAAACTCAACCTTCACCAAAAGTTAATCCACCTAACTTGCCTGATATTACTAATAAACCATTAGTACCGGGAAAACCACCAACTAATAATGAAACTGCCAATCCATTAGAGCAGTCAGAAACATTATTATATTTAGAACCTTATGTTAATTATAGATACTCATCAAATTCTGTTAGTACAATAGCTAATTTATTTAGAAACTCTAATGGCGCTGACAAAGAAAAAATATTTTTCTTTAATAACCCAATAAACACTAGATTTAAATATACTGTTAACGACTTTGATGGTTCTAACACTTTTACAGTCAAAATAACTGATACTGCTAAACAAAATAGTTCTAGAACTTATAAAGTGCCAAAAAATAAACTAACTTATGATCCTAGATTTATGTTTTTATTCCAAAAACAATCAGAGACATTGAGTGCTAAATTCACACAGTTATATAAAGCACTTATGCTAGATGAAAAAATTGATTATTCTAAATTAGCTCATAATGAATTACAATTGTCGCTCTATGGAATGGTAAATACAGCAACAAAAATAGTTACTGATAAAAAGTTTACTGAACTATGAAATAACATTATTATTAAGTATGCTAATAAAATTAGTACTCCTAAATCTGATGATAATTTTAAGAGTGTAGTAAAGAGTTCTAGTCAAGTTGTAATTGATGAATTAATTCAGGCATTAAGCGCTTCAGAATTAAATAACCAGCCATTTTGAAGCTCATTAGTTAATGCATTAACTGTAGTTGAAAGCGATTTAAAAGAAACTGCTAATCATAAAGAAACTAGAGCAAAAATAATAAGCAAGTTTAAGACTTTAAAATTAGACTTTAAAGTCTTAGACAATACATTTACACTTTTAAATGAATCGCTTTTAAAACTTAGAGCATCAGCTAATAACTGAGCAAAAAGTTTCCAATATAGCAAGTGATTTGATGAATATACAGCTAATGTAAAAGATGTAAGAGAGAACATTGAATTCTTAAGAGACTTCTTAGAGCCAACAGTACCAAGCGAAAAGTCTGATGAACTTAAGAAACTACAAGATAGCTATAAAAAAGCTATTAATAAGATAAAAACAAGCAGAAGCAGTGTTAACAAGGCATATTATGCTATTGGTGGAACATTATTAATAATTGGATTATTGTTAACACTAACAAATGTCTTGATATTTACAATTAAATATAAAAACAAATTGAATAAAGCAATTAAAAGTGCATTTGGTATTTCAATTTCAGTTTCAGCTATAGTGGCTCTTGTTGGAATAATTTTAATATTACTAGGACTTAAAGGATAATAAATGAAAGCAAATAATAATATAAACATTATTACAAATGTCAATTCAGCTTATAATGATATGCCTAGAATAAGTGCTGTATTTGACTATATTATAGAAGTAAAAGGAAAATTTAATTACAGACAACAACAAGTTTTCACTTCTAGCAAAAACGAAAATGCAAGACTATTTTTAATTAGTGCTTTTGCTGACACAGCTTATTTATTAAGTAATGAAGAAGGTAGAAAGTTAGCTATAAACGATAAAATAGTTTTACTTAATGAAACTAATGAAGTATTTACATCAAATGAGCACTTTGGCAAAGTTATTGATATCTATGGTAATGCTATTTTGCCAGTTTCACAAACTATTAGTAAAACTAATGATTCAGTTTCATCAGAAATGTTTAAGTTAGCACATGACTTAATGAAAGTGCAAAGACTTAATGAGCAACTATATACAGGAATTAATGCAATTGACTTATTAATTCCTATTGGTAAAGGCCAAAGAGAATTAATTATTGGTGATAGACAAACTGGTAAAACACATATAGCACTTAATGCAATTATTAACCAAGCTGCTAAGGGAACTAAATGTATATATGTTGCTATCGGACAAAAGAGAGAAAGTATATCTAAGATTTATAACACTTTAAATCAGCACAATGCGCTTAAAAACACAATTATCATTGACGCCCCTGCTAATAGTGCATATGAGCAATATTTAGCTCCTTACGTTGGGATGGCTCATGCCGAAAATATTTCTGCTACTGATGATGCGTTAATTATTTTTGATGACTTAACTAAACACGCTAATATTTTTAGAGAAATTGCCCTATTAAGTAATAAACCAGTTGGAAAAGAAGCTATGCCAGGCGATATGTTCTTTGCTCATTCGCAATTATTAGAAAGAGCTGGCTCATATAAAAATAGAAAAACTATTACAGCGCTTCCTATTATCCAAACAGTTGATGGTGATATTACTAGCTTAATTGCTTCAAATGTTATTTCGATAACAGACGGACAAATTGTTACTAGTGCAAAATTATTTGCTAAAGGTATTTTGCCAGCCATCGATATTGACTTTTCAGTCTCTAGAACAGGCTCAAGCGTACAAGATAGAACAATTGCTAAAGTTGCTGGAGTAATTAACAAAATTTACAGAAAATACAAAAGACATCTTAAGCTTTCAATGCTTGATTACGAGCTAAATAAAGAAGTTTCAAACTTAATGTACAAAGGAAAAATGGTTGATAAACTCTTTTCACAAAGAGGATACTCACTTTATTCATATAACTTTGTGCTAATGATGAGTAAAATTATTCAATGATCTTTAATTAAAAATGTTAAAGACGAACAAAAGGCATTAATGTTTATTGATGAATTCATTAATAATTATGCTGAAGGTAAAAAACACTTTGAGATAATAAAATCTAATAACGATTATGATGATGAAATAATGAAAAACTACTTTGCATTTGCATTGCAAGAGTATTCAAACTATGCAAATTTAGGTTGAGAGTTACAAAACGAACACAGCTTTTTACCTATCCAAGAGAAATTTTTAAATGAAATTGCACTTAAATTAGGAGATAAATAATGAATGGAAAAATTATAAATATACTAGGAGATGTTGTTGAAGTTGAATTTAGCAAAGGCAATTTACCTTTAGTAAATCATTTGCTAACTACACACGATGGACAAACATATTTGTTAGTTAAGTCAATTATCAATGAATCAACTATCAAAGCTATAATAATTTATTCATTTAGTTCAATTTCATTAAGCGACAAAGTAGTAAATACAAAGAGAAGTTTTATGGTGCCTGTTGGTCCTTTAGCTAAAGGTAATATCTATAGCTTTAAAGGAGCTTCACTAAATAATCCTACTGCTCCTAGCCCTGAGTATGTAGAAATGGACTCGATCATTAATAATGACAGAGAAATAAATACAAAGTTTGAATTAATTGAAACTGGAATTAAAGCAATTGATTTCTTTATTCCAATTGTAAAAGGCTTTAAATTAGGCATTTTCGGTGGTGCTGGTGTCGGTAAAACTGTGTTAATGAAAGAAATAATTTTCAACGTTAACAACAAAAATAAAAACACATCAAACATTTTTATCGGTTCTGGTGAGCGTTCTAGAGAAGGTATTGAACTTTATGATGAATTAGTTCAATCTAACTTGATGAAGAACTCAACTATGTATATCTCGAAAATGAATGAATCAGCTGGTGCTAGAATGTCAATTGTACCTATTGGTATAACTGCTGCTGAATATTTAAGAGACAAGCAAAAAGAAGATGTCTTATTATTTATTGATAACATTTACCGTTTTGTGCAAGCTGAAAATGAAGTTAGTGCAACATTAGGTAAAAAGCCTTCTGTAGGCGGCTACCAATCTACTTTAGAAAGTGATGTAGCTAATGTTCAAAATAGATTATTCAAGAATAAAAATGGCGCTATAACATCATTTCAAACTGTGTTTTTACCAATGGACGATTTAAGCGATCCTTCTGCTGTGGCTGTTTTTAACCACTTAGATGGTAACTTAGTTCTTTCGCGTGATCAAGCTGCTAAAGGTATTCTTCCAGCTTTTGACCCGCTTGCTAGTTCATCAAACTCAGTTGATGAAACAATTATTGGTAAGAAACATCTAGACGCAATAATTGAAGTAAAGAAAATATTAAAAGCTTACAAAGATTTAGAAGATGTTATACTGATTCTAGGTTTTGATGAATTAGATGCTGAAAGCAAGATTATTGTTAAAAAGGCTTTACAATTAGAAAACTTTTTTACACAAAACTTCTTTATGACTGAGCACTTTACAAAATCACCAGGTCAATATGTACCTATGGGTGAAACTGTTGATAGTGTCATCAGAATTGTTAATGGCGAATATATAAAACAAAGTCCCGAAATATTTGCCTTTGTTGGCTCAGCACTAAACATTAAAACTGACAAAGAATTAGGACTTTAAGAACAAATTGGGGGGCAAATATATGAAAAGAGATAAAATTAAGAAATTATCAATTTTAACCTTTTCACCACTTTCAGTTGTTTCAACATTTGCAATTATTTCTGCTTCTTGTGAGTCTATAGAAAAGGCTGAGGCGCCACAGGTTGTGGGCATAGAGAGTAGTGCACCATTAAGCAATTCTGATGTTAAAAGCCAAGATATTACTATAAAAAAAGAGAAGACTGACAATAAGTCGGAAGGTTTAAAAAATCCTTCAAAATCTGAAAAGTTTGCTACCCCCTCCTTTACTATTGAAACTCCAAATATAGACCCAAAAATTTTTAAAGATTCATTTGATGATGTTAAGGATTTATTTGATAAGAATTCAAAGTCTGCAACGGAATTATTAAATAAATTTTGAACATCTAAAAATTACGATAGTCTGTATGAAAGCATATCTCTTACAGAACAATTAATCAGTAAATTAAGTGATTCTACTAATATATCAAATAAAGAAAATGTTAAACAATATCTAAAGTCTCTTAATGAAATAATAAGCGAACAAAGCGAATTACTTAGTTCACTAGATAGCAATGAATTAGGATCAATTCAAGGCAAAAAAGATTTAGTTTCGCTTAAGAGCAAATTCGAAAAGCTGTCAACAGAAGATTTTGAACAAAATATAAAAAATGTTTTAGATGTGGTTTCAAAATTAGTAAAAAATGTGTTTCCATCAATTGAATACAAATTAAATGAAGTTGATAAACTTGGTGAAAAAGATTTATTGTTAGCATATAAATATTACAATGAGATAAATGACTCAAACAGTCAAGCATTAAAACACCTTATATTTTTAATTAATAAATACACAAAAGAATATGAAGAATTAAATAAGAAATATCAACCATTACGTAGTGAGTTAGAAAGTTACAATAAAGATTGATGATTTTCATTTAAATCAGTATTTAGTCCTAGTTTAAGCACTAGATATAATCAAGTGTTTAAAGAGGTTAGTAAATTAGTTCCACAAATAAATAAATTGGTTGAAAAAATTAAGAAGTTGGAAGCTTCAAAAGCAGTTTTGACCAAAACTCCTGTGAAAAAAGCAAAGTAGTCAACTTTGCTTTTTTGTTTACTTTTATTTAGGGTTGATTTTTATACTATAAACATTGTCTTTTATTAGTTTATTTTTAATATCATTTCTTAAGTTGCCATCAAAATTATTACTATATGTACTATGCCCTTCCATTAAGGAAATAGCATTAGAATAAGTGTTATAAAGCTTATCATAGGTATAAAGATAATTTATACCAACTAAGTTAAAGGATGAATCTACTGCTAATGATCCTGAAGAACCTTCACCTAGTAAATTATCTTTATTGTTGTCTAAAGCTAGAGTATACATATTGGAGTGCTGATTTATGGTAGTTAAAGGCATTCCATGCTCATTGTCAAAGCGTGTATTAGGCTTATTTATAAAGCTCTTAGTGTATTTTTTTCAATTATTATTTATTGAGTTTCAATCTTTGTTTTGTTCTTCATTATATTTAACTCATAAACTGTTTATATTTGGATCGGCTATGACTCTATTTTGAACATTCACTAGTCCGCCTTGGGATTTAGCACTCTTAAAATGAACATCATTTTTGTCTCCATAATCGCTTTGATTTACTGATGGATATCCACCATAAAATGTTGTTTTAATTGGGTGATGCTTACCGCTTTTGCCTACTCCAATGTGTCAGTCTTTTTCTTTGTCTGTTCCAACAACTTTAGCTAATTCTGGGAGTATTTGAGCTAAATTTGCCTTTTTAATTCTTAGACGTAATAAAACAAAGTCTGCGCCAGCATTTTTGCTTTCTCCAATTCTGGAGCTTTCATCATATTTATCAAAGTATTGAGGCGCTATAGATATATCGTTGCCCATAATTCCATTTGTATAATATCTTGGTGTATAATACGGAGCAGTTAGATAT
This sequence comes from Mycoplasmopsis bovis PG45, assembly GCF_000183385.1. Classification (GTDB taxonomy): domain Bacteria; phylum Bacillota_I; class Bacilli_A; order Mycoplasmatales; family Metamycoplasmataceae; genus Mycoplasmopsis; species Mycoplasmopsis bovis. The sequence continues at coordinate 444,631 of NC_014760.1, forward strand.
TGCTCATAAGCTTTAAAGAACAGTTTTGCATCTTTAAACTGATCTCCTGCAATTTCAGAAATATTTGAACTAAGTCTATCGTCTTTTCCTCTAGAACCCATAAAATAGATGTTTTGGCGTTTGCTGTAAATGTTCGTTACGCTATCATAAAAATTTTCTATATCTCAAAAGCCACCATATCATCTATTAGCATTTATTGAACTTTCATTATCAAAATATAATGATTTGTCAAAAGTTTTTCTGAGATTAAAAACATGCATATTGGTTGCTAGTAACAATTCATAAGAATTATCTTTTTCAGCTTCGGGACTTATTATTCTATCCATAACTCATACTGTACCAATAGTTTGAGAAGTAGTAAGATGATCTGGCTTTAGTCTAAAGTCATCTCTTCTAAATTCTACAGTTCCAATTCTGATTGAAAAACTGTGATCATAAATATATTGATAAAAATCTAAATCATTTCTTAAACTTCTTGAATTAGACTTATCAATATTTACAATATATTTATTTTTGTCTGTAAATATTAATAATTCTATTGAACCTTTTTTATCATCAAAATTAGCTTTGATGTTTACTATTTTATCCTTAATACCCAATACTTTTGATGCTGATTTATAGTCCATATAGTAAAATAATTGGCTTAAATTTGATGGTAAAAATCCAAATGGATTTTTTGCAATAATATCATCTAAATCAACTGTGTGCTTTATTGCTGAATTTTTTGCTGTTTCATTGAAATTTGGTAAAAATTTCTGTATATACATTCCATTTGCAGAGAGGGTATTGTTATAGAAGTCAACTTTTTGTTCAGGGCTAGTTCCATAGTTGCCATAGATTCCAATTTCTTTAGTGTATTCTCAATACTTATCTAGTAATTCTTTATTAGAATTTACACCACCATAACGAAAATTAACAGGATTGCCACTATTGGCAGTGTTCAAGAATTTATTTATATTATTAACAGCATATTTATATTCTGCATTTTCTGTTGCTATATCATAAGAACTTTTTGATAACAAATAATTTGATGAATAAGAATGCATAGATGCATTATTATTAGCATTTTCTGGCTTGTTTATAGGAGTTTTGGGATTAACCGATTCATTTGGCTTATTGTTATTATTACGCTCATTATGACCACTATTGTTTTGGCTATTTTCATTTGATTTATTATCATTACCAGTAGTAATAATTATTTTTTCTGTGTCTTTGGAATTAGAAGGTTTAGGAAGCGAAATTTTGAATGCTTTAGCTATAGGAGGGTGATTATTATTTTTAAAAGCTATGTTAAATGAAATTACCGCATCATTTTCAATAACTACTAATTTTGGCTCTTTAATGATATATTTGCTTTTATCATATTCAAAAACAATGTCATCAATTTTAATGTTTTCAGCATTAATATTGTTATTTAACAGCCTTATTTTTATATCTGCGTCGGAAATATTGTAGGAGTTTTTAAAACAAGAAGCAGAGAGAGCTGTTGATAGCACTAAAGAAGGTGAACTCCCTAAAATAAGGGACTTTAATTTTTTATTATTCATAATCACTCCTCTTTTTGAACTCATTTAGCTTTTTAATGATAATGTTCAAATATTCAATTTAATTGTATTCTATTTTGTAAGTAATAAAAATATTGCTTATGAATGAATAAGCTAATATATGTGCTAAAAAAATAACTCAATGTTGAGTTATTAAACTATTTTACAGGTCATTTGGTTAAATTTGGCATTAGCATAAAACATATAGCTTCTGGTCCTGTATGAACAGCTACTGCTGATGAAACATAACACTTGCTAGCTACATTTAGTTTTTCAGCTTTAAAAGCATCTAAAACCAATTGGTTGTACTCATCATTAACACCATGTGCAATATGGAAAAGTCAGTCATCCGCATTATTTCTATTAGATGAAATGTTAGCAAATTCAATAAATTTTTTAATTATTTGCTTAATGCCTGATTTCATACTTTTAGCAATTCCACCAGTTGTAGCTTTTTTCATGTAAAACTTAACATAAGGCTTAAGTGTTAAAAGTCTCATCGCAGAAAGTAGGAACTTTCTAAATGAGCTAACCCTACCCCCCTTAATTACATAATCCACATTCGGTGGTAAGACAAAAATAAGTGATGATTCATGAATTTTGTCTAATTCGGCAAATACAATATCCATATTGCCATCATTAGCTTCATAAACTTTACTAATGTAATCGGCTACAACTAAGTATTGCTCAGCACCTCATGTATTATCATAAACGTGAACATTTGGGAAATCTTTTGCTACTAATTTAGCAGCGTTGTATGCTGATGAAAGGCAGCTACTTATGCCTAAGACTAAAACGTCATCGTATTCTTTACTTTTAGTTTCAATTGCTTTTGTAAAACTTTCAATAGTTGGCATTGATGATTTTAAATCAGTGCCATTTTTAATTTTCTCTATTACATCTTTTTGGTTCAAGTCAATTCCATCAACATATGAATTATCATCAATGGTAGTTATAAATGGGGCATATCCATAGTTGTGTTTGTCTAAAAATTCTTTTGACATACAAATAAATGAATCAAAGACAAAGCCTAATTTTTTATTACTCATTTATTGACCTTTCATATAAATTTCTAAAAAATAAATGTATATTATACATTATAAAAATATTTTATTTTTAATCTTTGTACAACAATATTTTCTAAATTTTTTGGAATATTTTCATAAATGATTAAGTATTTTTTCATAGATATTATTTTTTGTACAAACACTTGTAATTTTAAATAAGTTTCAGCATTGTTTAGTATGTTTTCACAGATATTTTTTGAAAACACAAAGGTATTAATATTTGCAAAGTCACTAAAATTAAAAAGTTTTTCATCAAGGTTATCTATATATAAACCAATTGAAAGCTTTTTTAAATTTTTATCATTTCCAATATGATTTAAAAGTTTTGAAACCAATTCATAATTAAAGTCGCGATAGTGATATTTAAACATCAAAATAGTTTTATCACTTAAAAGTGGAGAAAGTTTTTCAAAGTTAATATCATTAGTTTCGACAATTACAAAATCATCACTGTTTACTTCAGTCGAAAGTAAATTTTCGGTTCATAAATTATTATATAAATATCTATATCAAGGGACATTTTTAAAAAAGTTCACATCATTATTGCTAAAGCCTAAAACACGACTTTTTAATATTCTTATATTGGCCTGAGAATCGTCTTTATAATTAAGCACATAAACAGGGTCTTTAGCATATTCAACAAGATTATTTTTGTTTTCAAAGGACTCTAATTTAGTTTTAAATTCGCTAAAGTGTTCGTTATGCTCATTACTGTCTAAAAATCACTGATAATACTTTGTATTTAAAATGTTATTATCTAAATGATGGAGCAGGTATTTTGCCTTAATGTCATATTCATATACTTGACTTTTATCTGTGGGCATTTTGAATGATAAAAGAGAACAGTTATTAAAAAACGGGTTAAATGAGTTTAAGGAATTTACTTTATTCACCATTTTTATAGCATCTTTGGTAAATTTTTTAAGTAATAAATGTGAATTTACACCAATTATTAAGTGTAAAATGCCATCTTTAAAATAATATCAGCCTGAGTGCTTTAGTAAATTCATCATGCTGATTGTATGATTAATATCACTATTACTGAGCCCATTTTGCAAATAAAATTGATTTATTGTTAATGCATATGATAAATAAAATTTATTAGGCAATTTTAATAAGTCATTATCACTTGAAAGTGCATTAAACATATTTTTTTCATTATAGTTAGGCGTAAAGCTTCAGTATATATTGCAATATATAAACTTTTTATCAGCTGAAGGATATAACTTAACTAAAAATTGTTTTTTAACCAAGTTGATATCAAAGTATTTATATGACTTATTTATTGATGAATTTGCATATTTCTCAAGATTAAGAGAACAAAATAAATTATATCTACTACTAATTTTCTCTTTAAATATGTATTTGGATATTTTATCTCTGCTTTTAGGTGCAAAAAAACTTAAAAATTCTCCTATATCAACTGTTTGGTTATTTTTGATTCCTACTTTATCATCATCAAAGCTGCTTAGACCACTTAGAGTATTGGAGCTTAATCTAATTACATTTTTCTTTTCTAAATTAATTTTGAAAAAAATAACTCCATTTGTATTTATAGAGTTAATATGCTTAACTTTTCAATGAATTAAAATGGCAGAAAATGTCACAAATGCACTAAGGCAAAGCACAACTAGTGTTCACAAAAATAAATGCAAAACATTTAATGCCATTATAATCTCCTTATTTAGTTATTATCTTTTAGTAATCGTACCGATTGGTGGTTTTTTGCTAGCGATTTAATTCCAGTTGTTGCAAAGTGAACAGTTATAGTATCACCATTAACTTCTAAAACTTCACCTTCACCAAAGAAAGTATGACTTATTACATCACCAGGTAATATTTTTTTATTTCTTTTCTTGATTTGATCTTCATCTTCAAATTCGCCATCTACAAAAATGCTATTATCTTTTTGTAAAATGTGCTTGTTTATATCTATGCCCATTTCTTTTAGAAAACGCGAAGGCTTTTTCTCAGTTTGTGAATAAAGAAGCAAACCACGAGAATCGCTAACAAACAATTTTTCTTTAGCTCTAGTTATAGCCACATAGGCTAATCTTCTCTCTTCTTCCATTGCCTCTGGTACTTTATATGCACGGTAATTTGGGAAGATGTTTTCACACATACCAACTAAAAATACATTATCAAATTCTAATCCTTTAGCAGCGTGAACTGTCATTAATGAAACATAGCTCATTGATTCATCAGTTGAATCTGATGCTGAAATAAGAGAAATGTATTCAAAATACTCTTTAAGACCTTTTTTTGGATTAGTTATTTCTCATGACTTAATCCCTTCTAATAATGCCCGAATATTTTCTTCGCCAGTTCCTTTAAGTCCAACATCATCACTTATGTATTTTAAAAAACCTATTTCTTTTAGAAAACTCTCTAAAACAACATGAATTTTATTGCCTTGTAACAAAGCAGCTTTATACTTATTTATGCAATTTAGCAAGGCATAAATATTTATTATCACTTCTTTTGAAACAGGCAGGTTTTTATAGTGAGTAACTAAAGTTTTATAAAGCGAAAGATTTTTTTCATTTGCAAAATTAATGATTTTATTTAATGAAGCTTCACCAACTTTTCTAGGTGGCACATTTATAATTCTTTTTAACTGTAAGTCATTTCCATCATAAATAACTCTTAAAAAGGCCAGAGCATCCTTGATTTCTTTACGTTGATAAAACTTTTCTCCGCCAAAAATTTTATAGTTAATTTTTTCATTCATTAACTGCTCTTCAAAGTTTCTAGAGTAACTATTAGAACGGTAAAAGATAGCTATATTTTTTAGCTGTATTTTTTGCTTTTTAAGATCGTTAATTTTTTGCACAACTCATCTAACTTCAGCCTCGGGGCTAAAAGCGTGAATATACTCAATTTCAGCACCATCATAATTATCTGTAACTAAGTTTTTATTAAATCTATTGTGATTGTATTTGATTAAATTGTTAGCAGCTTCTAATATTTTCTTAGTTGAACGATAGTTTTTGCTTAAGATGATTGTTTTTGTGTTTTCAAAGTCTTTTTCAAATGACAAAATTAAATTAACATCAGCACCACGTCAACGATAAATAGTTTGATCAGGATCTCCTACGATTGTAAGTTGCGCTTTTTGCGATGATAAATATTTAATAATTTCATATTGAATAGCTGATGTGTCTTGAAACTCATCAACTAAAATATATGAGTACTTCAAGGCTCATTTTTTAACAATTTCAGTATTTTTATAAAATAATTCATTTACCTTGATTAATAAGTCATCAAAATCTAAGCTTTGTAATGTTCTAAGTTGATTATTATAAAGGTTGTAAATTTTTACAACACTTTCTCCATCACCATAAAATTCACTTTCTAAATTAGAGTTAATAAAGTGAATTATTTCTTCGTCACTATCATAAAGCTTGTTTTTAAGCCAAGAAAATAAACGAATTAAATTTTTGAAATTTGAATCAGTTGGAATTAGATCGTGTTCTTTATATAAGTCTTTTAAAATCTTCTTTTTGTCATTGTCATCTATTATCTGAAAGTCATTTTTTAGGTTAATATGAAAGGCTTCTTCTCTTAAAATTCTTGCACAAAGTGAATGGAATGTTGAAATTTCAGCTGTGCCTTTGTTAAATTTAGTATTTGTGTATTGCTTAACTCTTTCAGACATTTCAGCAGCAGCTTTATTTGTAAATGTAACTGCCAGAATATGATTAGGTGATATTCCTAAAACGTTAATTAAGTAGGCTATTTTTCTAGTTAAAACCCTAGTTTTACCACTACCAGCACCAGCAATTATTCTAAGCGGGCCATCGAAGTAATATAATGCTTCAGTTTGCTCTTCATTTAAACCTTCAAAAATTTTGGCTTTTTGAATTTCAATAATTTTATTTTCAATCATAAGAATATCCCTTTCTGAGAGAATCTAGGAAATAATTGTAAAAGACTTATTATCAGCCTTAAAGGGTATTAATTTAGGCATAGTTTTTTGGTTACTGTTATAGTGTTTAATCCAAGTAACTCTCGTGCCACTAATATTGTCAATAATGCCTAAATTTTTTTTATTGACTATTATCACAAGAGTATCAATGAATAAAAATGTGAAATAAAGTCCTATAACAGTTTGTAAGAATCTAGTTAGAAATACAAAATTAAAAGGCTCGTTAGTTCTTTTTTTGGATAATAAGTATTCATAAAACTTATTGATTTGTCATGGCATAATTAATGACATAATAAGCAAAACTAAAAATAGTCATATCCAAAATGAAAATAAACTTCTAAGTAAATAGGCTTTATGTATTTTGGCCTTATTAACATAAGTTTTACTATCAATTGTTAGTAATATTTGCACTCTAAATATAATCATTCAAATTGTTCTGCCTTCAAAAACAAAAGGAATTATGATGAACAAAATGAGTGAAATAAGCACGCTAACTATTCAAAAATAGTAATAACTTAATAATGGAATTTGCTTTGGATTATGAGTTTTAAAAACGCTTAAAAATGATAGTAGTGTAACTAATGAAAAGAATGTAATTATATCTAAGAGCCTATAAAATAGCCTTATTCAGAAATTTACATTTTTATGTAGCATTTTATAATTCGCCTAAAATGTCGCTTCATTTATCAATGTTTGGTAAATATTTCAATGAATTGCTTTCTAAATTTGACTTAAGCATATAAATGTTGGTTTCAAAAAATAATTTGTCTTCATTATGCATTTTTTGTAAATATTTATATAAATCTTCAGCAAATTTTTTTGACCTTTTTTCACTGTAGTTAATGTAATCGCTTATTACCGAAAGTGAGAAGCGAGCTCTTCATGTTTTAAGCAATCCACCTAAAAATATTTGTAAGAAGTAATAGTAAGCATACTTGATTTCTTGCTGTAATTTAATATTATTCATTTTTGCATAATTAAGCAATTCATTGAATTGGTAAATAAAATTGTTAGGTGCCAATCACATATCTGATTGAATGTTTTCACGGACAATAACATCATTTGTATAAATGTATGTATTTGCATGAATTAAAAGCAAGTAGTTTAAATAAACTTGAAATTTTGTGTCATTAAGTTCTCTGAATTTAAACTTTGGCAAACTTGTTAATAATTTTGTTTTAAATATTTTGTTAAAAAGAAATGGATAAGAATAGGCAACTACTTCTGGATTTTTACTTATGTTAAAAGTATTCTTTGCTTCTAATCTAGGTGATGGTTTTCACTTAATTGTATTAACTAAATGAGGCCTAAATTCTAAGATATCAGCATCATATTTACTAATGCATTCTAATAATTGTCTAACTAGTGAAACGCTTCCATCATTGTCGGGGAAATAAATAAATGAGTGTTTTGCTTTAACTAAGTGAAAACCAGCAACAATGTCTTTGTGTATGCTACGTCTTTTGCTGTTGGTTATAAATTTAAGTCTTGAGCCAAAAAAATCTAAATATTTTTCTAAAGTAGCATACATATTTTTACCAGTGTTTGTAAGAACTAAAATAATTTCAAAATCTTGATTATCCTGTTCCCTAAGAGTACTTAATACATCTTTAAGCACTATGCTGTTGCAAATGTTGGGGATAATTAACGCTAATTCCATATTCTCTCCTTACATTTTAATATTTCCACTAGTTCTTGGGTATGGTATTACATCTCTAATGTTGTCAACGCCAGTTATATACATTACTAATCTTTCAAAACCTATTCCAAATCCAGCAGAACCAGCATGACCAAAACGACGAAGATCTAAATATCATTGCAACTCTTCTTTGCTAATTCCAACTTCCAGTGCTCTTTCTAAAAGTTTTTCATATCTAACTTCACGTTGGCTACCGCCGATTAATTCACCTATTCCAGGAACTAATAAATCAAAAGCTGCAACGGTTTTATCATCATCATTTTGATACATATAAAATGCTTTAAATGATTTTGGAAAGTTAATTATTGCAATTGGTCCGTGAGCTATTTCTTCAGCCAAATATTTTTCATGTTCTGTTGCAAAATCTAGGCCAAAATTAATATCTTGATTTTCAAATCTATCTTTAACTTTCTCTAATTCAACTAATGCATCTTTATAATCAAGCACCATTAATTTCTTTTTAATGAATGTATTAAGGCGTTCTAAAAGAGTTTCATCAACATTGTTTTGTAAGTAGTCAAATTCCTTAGGATGCTTTTTTATAGTATTTTTGATAACATTTTTAAGTAGTTTAGTGGCAAAATTAATTACTTTTTTAAGGTCATAAAAAGCTATTTCAGGCTCAATCATTCAAAACTCAGCAGCATGTTTTTTAGTGTTTGAGTGTTCAGCACGAAAAGTAGGGGCAAATGTGTAAACTTTTTCAAAGCCAACTGCATAACTTTCGGCATGTAATTGTCCTGTTACGCCTAATGTTGCATTATTACTGCCAAAAAATGGCTGCTCTTTGTTTCCGTCATTAACATAAAACTGTTCGCCAGCGCCTTCGCCATCATTACTTGTAATAATTGGTGCACTAAAGTTTAAAAAATTGTTTTCGGCAAAGAATTTGTGAATTTCTAATGCTAATGTTGAACGAATTAACATAACACATTTTAATAAGTTTGTTCTGTGTCTAAGATGTGGAATTTCTCTTAGAGTTTCTAAATTAATTTCCTGTTTTTGAATAGGAAAATCATGATCAACATTTTTTAATAAAACAAATTTAGAAGCCAAAACTTCCAATGGTTGTTTTGCTTTAGGGGTTAAAACAATAGTGCCATAAACTTCAATTGCAGCACCTGTTCTTATTTCATCTAAAAGTTTAAAATCAAAGTTATCACCTTTGAAAGTAACTTGAATATTTTCAACAGTTGAACCGTCTGAAATAGTTAAAAATCTTATTTTGTTATTGCCTCTATTTGAAACAACTCAGCCTCTTAATGTAACATCAACGTTTTTAAATTGTCTAGGTTTTTCTAAAATATGCTTTATAGTATGTTCACTCATAGCCACCCCTTAATATAATTATTAGTTTGAAAAATACATTAATATAAGTATATATTAATTCTACCACATTTTAAGCTTAATTATCTACCTTTTGCATCCATAAATGGATGCATTGCATCACTTTTGTTGTCTTTGATACTTGCAATAGGTTAAATCGAAATAAACTACAATAAAATTACAAAACACACTATAAAACAGCCTTTTATGTAAATTATAATTTTTGCTATCTAGTAACATATTGATTCTATTTTCTATATATTGTTAAAAAATAGACTAAAATTTATTGGTAATTGATATATATGGCTGTTTTATTGGTTTATAAGTCATTACTCAATCCTATTTTAATAATAACTAAGGAAAAAAATGTCTGCATTAACTATAGTTAATTTGATTTTTGGTGTCTTAGCATCATCATCAATGGTAATAATTTGCATACCTCAACTAGTATCAATTTTAAAGTCAAAGTCGGTTGGAAACATTTCATACGGAACTTTTTTAATTTACTTTTTTGGCGGAGCATTATTTATTTTAATAATGGTGCTTAAAAAAGGCATTGGTTCATTTGAATTTGATAGTATAAAAAATCCTGATTCAGATCCGATAGTCAATATTATTGGAAACTGACTTTTTATGCTTATAATGGCAACTACAATAACATCATTCTTAAATTATGACAAAAATAAGCCATTGTCATTCAAGCTTCTAATTGGCTTAATTATATGAGTTATTTGTCTAGTGTTTACAATTTGATTCTTTATGGTTTATGCTAATGAAAAGTTCAGACTTAACCTAAGTCCAGATTCAGTTTTGCTAACAATATTTACAGTTTGTGCAACTGTTTGTACTTCATTACCTTTTACATTGCAAATAATTAAAACATTAAGATCTAAAAGCGCCGAAGGGCTAAGTCCACTTATGCTATATCTAGGAATGTTCATAAATGCCTGTTTGGCAGTATATTTGGGAACTTTATTGCCGTTTACTTCACCTATGTGATGGGTGTGTGTTATCTTTTCATGCCTAGCAATTGTTGTGTATATGATACAAATATTCTTATACTATTATTACAAGAAAATGAACAATTCAGATGAAATAAGCGCAAATAATAATATTAAAGTACAATAATTTCTTTATAAAGCTGTTTTATAGTTATATTAGTTTATTTTTACCTATTCATTGTTTAGTAAATTTTGCCTAAGCAACCATTTTTTAGGCAATATATTTTTTATGTAATAAAATATATATATTAAATTAATCTTAAGTAAAGGAGCATTATGGCCTTAATTGATAGAGACCCTGAAGTTGCAAAAGCAAGGATTGAAAAAAGAAAAGCAATGTTAGTAAAACTTCATGAGCAAAATATTGAAGAATTAAATAATCCTGCCCTTATTCGTGATCAAGATGTTCCTATTCATAAGCATTGTGATGACCCATTTTGCAAAATAGCATTAGAAACGATGTCAAAAGAAGAAAAAAGAAAAAAACTTATTCTTAAATGAATTGCTATTGTTACATGTATTTTGATAATAATTGCTGCGATAATTGCAGCAGCAGCTATTGGTACTCTTGGTAACTGAGAAAGCGAGAAAATATAGCAATGAAAAGCGAATTAATCTTGTTGATAGTAATTTTGTGCTTGCTAATTGTTATTTTATTAGTTGTATCGCTCCCAAATATTATTTCACTATTCAATGCCAAAATTAAAAAGCCACGTTATGACAAGTTAGGCAAAAGCAGTCAAATTAGGCTTATAAACCAGCTTCGTGAAGCTGTTGAATATTTGTCAAAAAACAAGATAGGTGCATTAATTACAATTGAAAATAATGACAATATTGAAAACTTAAGAACTGATGGTGTGATAATCGATGCAAATATTTCATCTAGCTTATTAATTTCTATTTTCAACAAGTATTCTCCTTTGCATGATGGAGCAGTAATTATAAGAGATAATAAAATTTTATATGCTGCAACATTTTATAAGATCACAAAAAAATCGATTAATAATCAATATGGTGCACGTCACAGAGCCGCAATGGGTATAAGCGAACTTTGTGATGCTACTTCAATAGTAGTTTCTGAAGAAACAGGCTTTATTAAGCTTATAAAAAATGGAATTTTTTACAATGTTAAAATTGAACAGTTCCAAGAACAATTAATTAAATACCTAAAGGACTAAATTATGACTGAAGAACAGATATATGAATCCCCTCTTGAAGTGGATCCCATTGAATTAAGAAAAGTTATAGCAACTTTGAATCTTAATGGTGCAAGAGAAATAGTTGATACATATCCCGATGCTGATATTGCTTCATCTTTAGAGTCTTTAGAATTAAATGAGCAATTAATATTTTTACGTTTACTAACAACTTCATCTGCTGCATCAATATTTAGCTACTTAGATGAGGATGTGCAAGTTGAATTAGCAAAAAGTTTTACTGAAGACTGAGGAATGAAATTATTGCAAGAGCTTCAATCTGATGAGTTAGTTGATGTTTTAGATGAATTGCCTTCTAATGTTGCAAGTAAGGTTTTGGCCTACACTAGCAGTGAAAAGAGAAATGAACTTAACAAGTTATTAAGTTATAATGATGATGAAGTTGGCAGCATAATGAGTATCGATATTTCTAGCTTACCAAGCTCATATACTTGTGAGCAAGCACTTAACAAAATACGTAGAGATTATAAGAAGAATCAAAAGGAATTAGTTCACTATTATTTTGTTGTAAGCAACACCAACAAATTATTAGGGGTTCTCACATTAGAAGAAATAACATTTGCTGAACCAAATGAGAAAATTGAAGACCTTTATTCACCTGTTGCTTTTGTTTACACTAGTGAAAAGAAGGAAAATGCTGCTAAAGTATTTAGTGAGCAAGATATGTCAGTTTTACCTGTTGTTAACCATGAAAAACGGTTAATAGGTATGATAACCAGTGATGATGTTATTGATGTTATTCAGGATGAAGTTACTGAAGATCTCTATAAAATAGCCGGAATCAGCAACAAGGTTATTGAAAATGATTATATTAAAACACCATGATATAAAATTGTTCAGTCACGTATTTTATGGCTTTCATTACTATTAATTTTTTCAACAATAACTCAAGGAATTATTCACTGAGCTCTTCATGTAACATATATTAGTCATAAAAGTGCTGATACTGCTTCTTTTGCATCGTTACTAACTGTAGCATTTGCAGCCATTATTCCCGTTCTTAATAATAGTGTTAAAAATATAGGATTACAGTCAAATATAAGTATTTCTCGTTCTATTGCTTTAGATGAAATTGATAAAAAAGATTTTGCAAAAGTTGTTTGAAAAGAATTATTAGCAGCCATTGTGCTTGCTTCTGTTTTAGTTGTTGTTAATTTTGCAAGATTAAGTGCTTATTTTGCAGCAACTAAAGATTTATTAGGAGATAATAAACTTAAATATTTAGCACTTATAATTGGCACATCAGTAGCACTATTTATCTCTGTGATTCTTTCATCATTATTTGGATCATTATTGCCAATATTATTGATAAAGGCTAAAAAAGATCCTTCATCAGCTTCAGTTATATTATTAAACTTAGTTGTTGACTTTATAACAGTATTAATTACCTTTGGTATTACTTATGGAATATTAGTTTCAATTTAGTTCATTACCAAAAAGACTATTTCATAGCCACAAAGATTATTTGTGGCTTTTTTAATAAAAAAGCTACCTTTATTTAGGTAGCCTAGTATTAGTAGAATTCAACAAAACAGATGCGAATATTATGAGGTTTAAAATCTAAAAGAGTTTCAAAATTTTTTGTAATTTCTTCTCTTAAGCCTTCAATAGTAGTCTTTAGTGAATAATTCTTTTTGATCTTAACATCAATAATAAAAGTTGCATTTGACTGATCTGGCAAGAATGTAATTCTAGGGACATTTGCTAACTTAATTCCTTTTATTTCAGAAACAGCATTATTAATTAGGTTCAAAAGTGCTTTTTCAGTAACAGAAACTCTTTCATTAATTCCAAAAGCAGTAGAAAGAAAATTCATTATTTATTAGCCCTTCCAAGATATTTCCCTGTTTCAGTAGAAACAATAATTTTTTCACCTTCACTGATAAACATTGGAGTTTCTAATTCAAAACCCGTTTCTAATTTAACTTTCTTTTGAGGGTTATTTGCAGTATTTCCTCTAACAGCATCAGGTGCTTCAGTAACTTCTAACACAACATTGGCATCTAATTCAATATCAAGAATTTCTTCCTTGTACTTTCTGATTTTAACAATCATTCCTTCTTTTAAGAAGTTAAGTTCTCATTCAACATGTGAAACAGGAATTTCAACTTGTTCATAGGTTTCGGTATCCATTAAGATGATGTTTTCTCCATCAGAATATAAATAGCTCATAGGTCTTTTGTCAATGTGTGCGCGAGAAACCATAACCCCACCAGTATATGATTTAATAACAGTGCTACCAGTTCTTAAATTTTTGACTTTAGCCTTCACATTAGCTTGGCCCCTTCCTTGTTTTGAGTGTTGTGCTTCTAAAACAACAAAAATATCGCCATCATCTTCAAAAGTAATTCCAGGTTTAAAAGTATTTACGTTAATCATTTTGACTCCCTTTATGTTTATAGGCCTATAAAACAGTTATCTAAGTAAAATTTTACTTTAGTACACAAGCACAAAAGTTTTATTTATTTAGTATTTTAATTTACTTTAATTTATTCTTAATAATATTAAAAAATTATAAATTAGAAATTTCAAAATTGAAATAAATTTGATTAAAAGCATATTTACAGTACGCTATTCTAAAAATTTTTTAGCAAGAATTTAGAAATTATTTCCAATCTCAAAATTAATTATTTCATTGTTTTATAGGCAAATTATACAAAAAATAAGCAACTATTATATAATAATAACTATACATAAATAAGGAGTATTATATGAAGAAAGTTGCAATATTTTATAACACCGGAGCCAAATTTCCTTGAGTGTTAAAACATCCTAAAAAAGATGAAATAATAGGACAATTTAAAAGCAGAAAAGATGCAGTGTTTTGATATATAAGTTTCAAACTAGAAACACTAATTCTTCTATTGAATGAAAAAAACGAACAAGTTGGACAAATAGCATATATAAAGGATCCTGACTACAACAACAGATTTATAATGATTCCCCAATCTAATGGATTGGATGCTAATGAGACATATATTTCATTGTGTGATGAGTTTGAAATTGACCCACTTAAATTTTATAAATTAAACACTGATGCTCAGATTGAAGAATATATCAAACATCTAACTTTTTCATATAATGCAGATCCTAAATCTTATTTTGAGTCAAAATATGAAATCAAAAAGAGAGATAAAGAAGAATATCTAAATGCTGATGCTAAAGTTAAAATGAAGCAAATTGAGTTAGCTGGTTTATCTGACCTTAATAGACATACACGTTCTGAAGCTGCTAAAGAATTAGATGACTTAGCAATTACTAATACAGTAGTAATTGAGCAAAACATAATAAAAAAGGAAAAAACTAGTGAGAGAAGCAATTTGGAAGTTGAAAATAAAACAACAACTAAGGAAGCAATGATTTCAAAAGTAGAAGAAGCTAGTGAGCAAATTCCTGTAACTAGTGATGATTTGTCTAAGGAAAAATCTTCATTAGATATGTTACCTGTGCAAAATAATGAAAATGATGAAGCTAAAAATGAAATAAAAACAGCAGAATCAAAACCAGCAAACAAAAGCCCTGTTGGCAAAATTATTGGTTTTACAATTCTAACATTACTAATTTTAGGAGCATTAACATTTGGTATTATTGCACTGCTTGACTGATTGGGTATAGTCGACTTATTACCATTTATTTCAGCTAGAAAATAATGACTATTGTGCATATTTAATTTTTGCTATATAATTATTTATGCATTTTTGCCCGAGTGGTGAAATTGGCAGACACGCTAGACTAAGGATCTAGTGAGGCAACTCATGCAGGTTCAAGTCCTGTCTCGGGCACCATATTAAAAAATCAAGGTAATTCCTTGATTTTTTACTCTTCAAAACCGCTTAGGTACATCTTTTGATATAAGCCCTGCTTTGACATTAATTGATTATGAGTTCCTTGTTCTTTAATCTCCCCGTTTTCAATCATCAAGATGTTATCGGCATTTTTTATTGTGCTAAGTCTGTGTGCTATTATTAAAAGTGTCTTGTTTTTGCTTAGAAGTGAAATGGCTTTTTTAATCTTGCTTTCAGTTAATGTATCAATGTCGCTAGTTGCTTCATCTAGTATTGAAATTGTCTTACTGCTAATCATTGATCTAGTTATTGCAATAAGCTGTTTTTGGCCTACACTTAATACTGAACCATTGTCTTTTAGCTCTGTTTTATAGCCATCAGGGAGTTTTTTAACAAACTCATCTAATCCTACTTGTTCAGAAATTGAGATAAGTTGCTCATCTGAAATATTAGGTCTTACACAAGAGAGATTATTTTTAATTGTGTCTTTAAATAAATATGTTTCTTGCTGAATTACATCAATATTATTTCTTCAACTTTTTTCATTTGTTTTAAATATTGACTGACCATTAATTAATATATCTCCTTTAGTTGGAACATAGAGTTTTGAAAGCAACTTAGCAATTGTACTTTTTCCACAACCAGTGTGACCGACAAGAGCTAATGTTTTAGTTGGTTCTATCTTAAATGAGATATCTTTAAGCACATATTTATCAGGATTTGAAGGATAGGCAAATCATACGTTTTTAAACTCAATAGTTCCATCACCCTCTATTAAGTCAGACAGTTTAGACTCATCGACTAAAGGCATTAAATCAAGAAGCTTTTTGACTCTGACAACTGAACCAAGACCTAATTGTAAGTTCGAAATAATTTCTAAAATTTCACCTAATTTATCGCTAACAGTGAAAACATAGATTGAAATTGACAAAATTGAACCGCTAGTTATGTTATCTCTACCAGGCATAGAAGTTCAATTGTTTTTTAATAAAACTGTTAGACCGACTATTATAAGTAAATTAAGAATTTTACTGAAATAGAATCAAGGATATAATCAGGCAATTCTAACTGAAATATCAGTACTGGTTTTTAAAAGTGTTTTATTAATTTTGTCAAAGTCCTTGGCAACAGTGCTTTGCTTATTATTTATTCTAATTACTGGTAAAGCATCAATTATTTCTTCTAAATAAGCATTAAAATTACCTAAATTTTGCTGCTTAGATACGAAATATTTTTGATTTTTAACAATTATGATTAATACAGGGATAAAGTTAATTGGAATTATTACTAATGCTATAAGTGCTGTAATAAATGAGTATGAAATTAAAATGCTAAAGGTAATTACTAATGTAAAGACAACAGTAATAATATTACTTATAACGTCGATCATTGACTGCACAACATTTTGAATATCATTAGTTACTGTTGACATTAAATCGCCAGTTTTTTCATTTTCGAAATAACTTAGTGGCATTATTTGAAGTTTTTGGTATACATTAACTCTAATGCGCGATCCAATCTTAACACTTGCTCTATTAACTATTAAATATTGAGTAATTAAAGTTAGTTTCTGAAGGAAGTAAAATAAGGCTAAAAGCACTATAAATCAAGCAAATTGCATTGTGCTAAAAGTTGATGGGTTAAATAAATCAACTTTTAGAAAATTATCAATTATATAACCTAATAACCAAACACCTCCGGTAATAAAACCAGCTAGCAAAAGACCTAAAAATATTGGCAGTCACAATACTAAATTGCTTCCTGAATAGTCTTTAAAAAGCTTTATGAATAGTTTAAATGAACTAGCAGGTTTTGACTTACTCATCTGTTTTTCAGGCTTTTTAGTCATTATCTACCTCTTTTTCTTGACTGTCATAAATGCTTTTGTAAATTTCATTATTTTTTAATAAGTCATTGTGCTTACCTATTCCAGAGACGCTACCATTATCCATAACAATTATTTTGTCACAGTCCTTTATTGAACTTACTCTTTGAGAGATTATTATAGTCGTGCTGTTTGAAAATTTGTTTAAATTATCTCTTACTATTTTATCTGTTTGATTATCCAATGCACTAGTTGCATCATCTAATATAAGTATTTTAGGTTTTTTAATTAACGCTTGCGCAATTGCTAGTCTTTGTCTTTGGCCTCCGCTAAGATTTTTGCCTCTTTGATACACTTTATGCTCGACTGAATTTTCTAATTTAAATACAAAATCAGCTTTAGAATTTAATAAAGCATTGTCCAAATTTGACTGATCATTATAACTAGCGCCTAACAAAACATTTGACTTAATAGTTCCGCTTAATAATAGAGGCTTTTGAAAAACAACTGAAACATTATTATAAAAGTCTTTATGATTAATATCATAAATATTCTTATTATCAATTAGTATTTGTCCGCCATTATTAATTTTGTACTCGCGGGTTAATAAACGAACAATTGTACTCTTACCGCTTCCTGTTTTCCCGATGATTCCGACTGTTTCATAGGGCTCTATAACAAATGACACATTTTTTAAAGTCAATGATTTATCATATCCAAAATTAACATTTTTAAACTCTATTTTGCCACAAATTGTTTGGGTTGCATCACTTTTATCTTTATTTGAAATTTCACTTTCAATTTTTAATATTTCTAAGATTCTTTTAGCTGAAATATTGCTTCTTATAAGTCTATTAGTCATAAAAAGCGATGAAAATATTCCAAAAGAAATAAGTTGCATATATGTAATGAATTGGTAAATATCACCAACTAGTGATCTGATATCAGTTTCAATATTATTTTTAATAATTACAGCAACAATTGAAAAAATAACAACATTGCCCATTAAAATAAATAAATCAATTGCTGGTCAGTTGATTGCTCCATAAGTGTTGGCTTTTCTAGAAACTTTTTCCAAATTTTGGTTTGCTTCATTAAAACGTAAAAATTGTCTTTGCTCAAGGTTATATGACTTAATCAATGAAATATTATTAAAATCTTCTTTAATTACTTCATTAACATTATCAAGCATTATGTTTTCTTTTCTATAAAGTGGAAATAACTTAATAATTGCAACAATTGCGAGAACAACTATAAAAGGTACAACAAAAGCAATAGAAACTGATAAGTATAAATTAGTTAATAAAGCAAATATTAGACCTCAGACTGTATAAAATGGAAACACAAAAACATTTCTAAAAATAATATAAAAACCATCTTCTAGTTTCTGCACATCATTGCTAAAACGAGTAAGCAATGTTGCTGGGGTTATATTCTCAATATTTTTATGAGATAAAGTCAGCAAATGTTCAAACAAAAGCTTTCTAGTATGATAAACTCCTAAATTCTTAGCTTGAGCAGCTAAAAAGTTTGAAGCATATGAAATAATCACTAGAATAAAAGCCAAAGCAAATGAAATTCCAATAATTACTCAGAGTGCATTGGCATAAGAATAAGTTCCAATTATTCAAGATGACTTGAAAATATAAACAGTAACTTCTTTGTCAATTTGGTTATTTGCTAAGTATGTAATTAACTGCCTAGTAACTGTTGGGATTAATATACTCAAAAATGGATGAATTGCGCTTAAGATAACTGCAAAGAGTGCCATTACCTTTACTTTTAATGGAAATCTAGAAAATAGTTTCAGCATATTCCTCCATTAATGACTAAAGTTTTAATTTTTTAATTATTACATTATAAATTAAATAAGTATTTTATTAAGATGATTACATATTTAATAAGCTTAAAAAAAGTAAAAAAATAAGGAAAAATATTATTTTTTCCCTTAAATGCTATCGAATAATTTTGTTTGTTTAGAACCATCAGAAAAGCCACTAGGATAAAGTGTTTTAAGATTTTCTCTAAATGAATTTTTTTGATTCTGGTAAATTGATTTATTGCTTCCATCAATAAGATTGTAAGCATAAATTGTGTTTTCAATTGCTTTAATATCACTAGATTGTAAGAATGGAGCAATTCCGCCTGACTGAAGCAAGTCTCCATAATCAACTCTAGCTGTAACAGCATTATAAATACCTATCATTTGGCCAAATTCATTATAGGCTAATGAACCTGAAGCCCCATAATATAGGGATGAAAAGTTAATATTATATTGATAACCATATCAACTTGCCATTACTCTGTTTCAATAATTATCATTAATTGTTGCATTTGATGGAATGCCAATTTTCTCTTCAATACTTCCAGTTGCAAATGCAAAAGTATCTTTATTTTTTAAACCAGCTTTGTAAGAAGTTATTGAATCAGAATTTCTTTCGGTAGGATTATTTTGCATTCAAGTAGCATTATTGTTTTGACTAGGGTAACCAGCAATATAAATGTCTTTTGCATTTCATAAATTGTTTTGATTACTCCTATCATATGAAGCTGAAACATAGTCAGTAGTTTGCATATATTTAGAAATATTTTTATCTTGATTTGGGAGATAGTTTGTTTCATTTAGTCTATTTATGTAGCCATCTAAACCTTTAATAGCATCATTAATTCAACTTTTAAAAGTTTCATCAGCCTTTTCTAAATCAACATCAACTTCAAAAACTGCAAAGTCAACTGTAATTGGAACTTTTTTCTTACTATCAAAATCATCATAGGCAGCTTTATAGTGTTCAATTTCACCACTTTTAGTTTTATAGTTTTTATACTGTTCTGCCGATTCATTCAAGCCACTTTGAATATTTTTGATAGCTTCATCATTCATAAAATCAACTGCAGCAAAAACCAATTTCGGTTCTGATATTGCATTTGTTAGATTCATAGGAGTTATAACATTTGATTTTTCATAATTAATAAATTCACTACTATTAGTAAAATAAGTAACAGGAGAATAACCATTTGACGTTGTTTTATTGGCTTTTTGGTCAAAATTAGTTACATTAGCGCTTTTACCTAAAGCAACAGCAACAACTTTGTCGTTAGTTGGGTCATAATAGTTAAGTTTCTCTTGAACTGATTTTTCCAAAGAATTACTAAATTTAGCTAAAACGTGTAAATTAGTAGCGAAAAATAGTTTATATTTGTTGGTTTCATTCGTGTATTTATGATAATCAAGCAACCATGTAGTTCCTGAACCATTGCTTAAGAGTCCTCCATCTGAAAGTTTAGTTAGATATTTAAGAGAAAAAGTTCTGTCATATAACTCTTTATACAAAGTTTTAGAATCAACAGTTTGAAATTTTGTATGATGTTCAGGATATTTGTGCTTGTCTTGGTTATTAAAGCGATTAAAAGGAAAATTAGGAAAAGTTGGTATATTCGAAGGATCAAATGGAATAGAAGGCTTATTTATAGGCTTAGGAGGTAATTTGTCTATTTTAGGAGTGACGCTTTCATTTTCCATTTTATTGTGGTTAATATTTTCAAAATTATTCTTATTAATAAAGTTATTTGCTTGATTTATTAATAATTGTAATGCATTAATATAATTGTTTAATTGATCGGCGCTTAGAGTACTAAGATCAAATGACTTTAAGTCATTGATTTTAGTTTCTATTTTATTCTTAAGTGTTTTTGCTTCTGCGCTGTCATCATTGATTTTTTGACTACTAGAATTTAGCAATTTAAATAATGAATTGACTTTTGCAATCAATTCATTATTTGCTGTATTCTCAATTTTTATAGGCTCATTGGTCTCATTATTACATTTAGCAGCACTTAGCAAAGTAGTAAATGATGAGCCAATTAGTATAAAAGGTAATAATTTCTTTTTCATTATTTTATTTTGATTTTAGTTAGTAAATAAAGTAAATTATTTAACAAACTTCTTGAATTCTGAGTAGCCTTTTTCATCCATTTCTTCATATGGAATAAAATCAATTGCAGCACCATTAATGCAGTATCTCTTGCCACCCATTTCTTTAGGGCCATCGTTAAATACATGTCCTAAGTGATGATCTCCTTGGCCAGATCTAACTTCAATTCTAAACATATTGTGTGATGTGTCATCCAAATATTTCACAGTGTCTTTAAAAATTGGCTCTGAAAAACTTGGTCAGCCACATCCAGAGTTAAATTTTGTGCTAGATGAAAATAATGGTTCACCAGTTATTTTTTCGACATAAATACCTTTGCGGTATTCATTATTTAAAACTGATGTATGAGGTCTTTCAGTAGCTGAATTTTTTAAAATATCATAACTAAGCTGACTAAGACTCAATTCATTTCTAATTTGTTTAATTAATTGGTAATCATCATTAGAAAGTGAATAATCAGTATCTAAATTAATATGGCAGTATCCTGTTGGATTTTTGGTTAAGTAATCTTGATGATATGCTTCTGCATCAATAAAATGATTTAAAACTTTTAGCTCAACATAAAATTCTTTATATTGCTTTTTTAAGTAGTTAAATAGTTTTTCAATTGTTAAATAATCATTAACATCTTTATAATAAACACCAGTTCTATATTGAGTTCCAACATCATTGCCTTGTTTGTTTAATGAAGCAGGGTCAATAATTTTAAAAAGATGTAAAACTAATTCCTCAACTGAAACAACTTCAGAATCATAAACAACTTTGACAGTTTCAGCATGTAAAGAATTCTTTAGGTTTGTATATGTAGCATTTTCATCTTTACCATTAGCATATCCAACTTGAGTGTCTAAAACTCCCTTAACCCTTTTAAAATAGGCTTCAACTCCTCAAAAACATCCACCAGCTAAGTAAATTGTTTTCTCCATAATCAACTCCTTTTATATATGTTTTTTATTCAAATATTATAAATTGGAAATATAGTTTTAGTTAAAAACTTTATATTAAAAAGAATAATTTACAAAAACACCTTTATTGATGCACCATCAGCTGAAATGTCATAGTCATAATTAGCATCGCGTAAATACTCTTCAATATTAGCTAAAATTGCCCCTTGACCCTTACCGGTTATTATTGTTACATAGTCATAGTAAAAGTCACTTTCATAGGCATTAGCTAATGACAGTTGAACTTGTGTTAAAGCTTCAGCTATAGTAAAGCCATGTAAATCAACTATATTTGAGTAGTCATTATTGTCATATTGAATAGTATTATTTCTACTTTTCTTGCTCATAATTTTCCTTCTGACACAGCGGACAATAATATGTCATTCTTTGTGCTATTGTTTCTTGTTTTATTAAAGTTTTGCATTTATTGCAAGGCAAATTTGCTCGCATGTGAACTTGTAAATGATTTTGAAATTGGCCTTCTGCACCATTAAGACCTGAAAAGTCAACAATTGTTGAACCACCTAACTCTGTTGCCTTATCCAAAATTATCTTAGTGTTATTTAATATTTCAATCAATTTAGCATATGGAATTTTATTAACCTTAGTTCATGGATTAATTCCAGACAAATACAAAATTTCGTTAGCGTAAATATTTCCTATTCCTAAAATGTAACTTTGATCTAACAGGAATGACTTAATTGGAATAGTTTTATTTTTAATAAGCTGATGAAGTTTATCAGGATCTATTTGATCAACTTCTTTTCCTAATTTATCAAGCGGCTTTGTAGTAAAAAGTTCTGATTCATCCTTAATATGAAATGTTCCAAATTGTCGCGAATCATTATAAAACAGATACATTTGGTTATTTAACTCAAAAATTACATAATCATGTTTTCTCTTGTGATGCAAACTAGTATCAGTAAAATACTTGCCTGTCATTCTTAAATGGCTAATTAAATTTTTGTCTTTAGAAAGCTTAAAAATAATATTTTTGCCAACATTATAAATATCTAATATTGTTTCATTTAGCAAATATTCTTTAAATTCTTGCGGACTAACATTTTTAATTAATTTATCAAGAAACACAAAAACATTTGTAATTTTGGCATTCTTTATGTTGCTTTTAAGTGCTTTAACTACTGTTTTAACTTCTGGCAATTCAGGCATATTATTTATCGTCCTTATTTAAAATTTTAAACATATTTGATTTGTATATTTCAACCCCTGGCTGGTCAAATGGATTAACACCTAATAGGTATGCACTAATAGCTAATGCTCTCATAAAAAATTGAAATAAGTAGCCCAATGCATATTCATCTAATTTTGCTATTTCAATGACAATATTAGGTACTAATGCTGCTTTTGAATGAGCACTTAAAGTTCCTTTGAATGCTGACAAATTAATTTTATGAACAGATTTACCATCTAAGTAGTTCAATTTATCATCATCTTCTTTCACTTTAGAAAGCAAAATGTCATATAAAGGTTCTTTTGAGACTAAAATTGTTTCAAACAAAATCCTTTTACCATCTTGAATAATTTGTCCAATTGAGTGCAAATCAGTTGTAAAAGTTGAACCAACAACTCATAACCCTTTATTGTCTTTGCCTTCACTTTCAGCAAATAATTGTTTTCATCATTCAATAAAAAATGATAATTTAGGTTCATAAGAAGACATAAGTTCAATGTCATATTTTTTACTTAATATATGACGAGCAACAGCATATTTATATGCTTGATTTTCATTTAGGTTTAGATTATTGCAATCACTATTAGCATCAGCAGCACCTTTAAGCAATATTTCAACATTAATACCAGCACAAATTAAAGGGAAGAGTCCAACTGGACTTAACACACTAAAACGACCCCCTACATCATTAGGAATTATTAATGTTTCATAATTTTTTGCTTTAGAAAGCTCATATAAAACACCCTTTTGAGCATCGGTTGTGGCTACTATATAATCTTTAGCATATTGTGAGCCTACTTGAAATTCTAAAAGCTTTCTAAATTCTCTAAATGCAATTGACGGCTCAATAGTTGTTCCGCTTTTTGAAATAACGTTGATAGCAAATTTTTTATTTTCAACATACTTAAGTTGTGCAACTAATTGCTCACTGCTTAATGAGTTTCCTGCAAAAATCAATTCAATATCAGGATCTATCATTTTATAAGTATCAAAAACATAATCATAAGCAGCTATAGCTCCTAAATATGAACCACCGATGCCAATAACTACTAGTGTGCTAACTTTTTGCTTTTTTCATACATTAGCAATGTCAATCATTTTTTTCATTTCCAAATTGTTGATGTTATTAGGTAAATTGATTCATCCCAATCAGTCTTTTTCATTGACTTTTTGGTTAATTATGTTATGGTGAATTTGAACTACTTGTTCATGATATTTATTTATTTCATTTAATTCTAAAGCATTAGAAATATCAACATTTATGTACTTCATTTTAGCTCCTATAGCTACTTAAAAATGGATTTGTGTTGCTTAGCATACAAAGATATATAAAACTTCAATAAACAAAAGCAATTAGTGCACCTAGTGAATATTCACTATTATCTTCAACTGTAATTAAACAATAAGGCATACCTAGGATATTAGTAAAAATCTCTTGAATACCAACATTTGCACTTTTGTTAAAATCACTAAGTTTAGTAAATGGATACGAATTTAATCCATCATTAAAGTGAATTTCATCGCTTAGTCTATAATCTATTTTTTCATTTTTTAATTTATAAAAAGAGATATACATTTTTTGATAATTATCCATCAAAAACTGTCCATATGTATAAATATCATTTGTAAATGATGCTATATATGAAAATATGTTAAATTTTTGATAATAATTATTTTCCATATTAGTCTGTAAAGCAAGCAAATTAGTCAATATTGCATTATCATTAATTATGAAACTATACTTAGTTTTTTTGCTAATTAATAACCTAACATAAGCATATTGAAAAGCTGCATTATCTTCTAAATTGTCAGCTACAAAATTTGGATAAAGATTTTGATATCCCGCAACTAACTCCATAATATTACAGCCTTTTAAAAGAAGCAAAAACATATTGCTTTCAGCAAAAAAAGAATAATTTTTAGTTAAAACATTTGGCATTATTAATTTATTTTGCTCATCAATTTCAAAATCTAGAAGTTGTTTTTCTAATGCTTGCTTACAGATCATAAAGCACCTTTTAAGTGCTCGATAATAACCATATTTTTCCTGAACCTCATTAATAATAATTTTAATAACTTCAATAAAAGCTTCGCTATATAACGACTGTCCTATGAAAAGAAATGCTGTATGTTGGCTACTAATTTGATCAGTACATTTAAGATATAACTTTTGTCAAACTTCCGGTTCTTCATCACAAAAAAATGTGAATTTTATTTTATGATCTTTTAAAATGTCATAACTATTAAGAAAATTATGGGCAACAAAAAAATTTTCTTTGTCACTTTTCTTACAAAAAATTATTATGTGATTTATGTCTTGCGAGTGAAAAAGATCACTAAAACTGTCTAATTCTTTTAAATTTTGGGTATCAAAATTTAAAACTAGTTCATTAAAACCAAATTGCTCAAAAAAATCATTATCCTTCTTTTTGATCTTATTAAAAAGTGTTATAGCATCTGCAATCATATTCTTGTTGCTAAAATCAGGGCTGAAGTTAATAAATTTTAAATTAATAATTTCCATTATCTATACTGCCTTATGACTTGCTTATTAGTTTAAGAACTGAATCTTTTAGTTTTTTAAATCCATTTTTTGTAGGCTTAATTTTATTTTTGAAAGGCGTTCTTGAATGAAGCGGGTGATTTATTTTGAAATTTCCAATACCAGTTTGCATATCTAAATCAATTGACTCAACAACAAAATTTATTTTTTGATTGATCTCAAAAATATTATCAAGACGACTTTTTGTAAAGTCAGTAATTAAATTAGATGGCACAAAAAATTTCATACCATTAAAAGATCACACAATTATTCCGTGTGAATTAATATTTTTTACTAGTCCGTTCAGTACATCGCCTTTTTTAATCATATAAACAATTATATAATATTAAAATCTTATTTCATAATTCATATATGAATTATGCCTAAAATAAGGAAACTTTAAAATTAGCTTATTTACCTGTTTTATAGATAAATAAATAAAAGTCGCTTGCTGCGACTTCTTGTTTACTTTATGTTGTAAAATGCTTTAGAACCTTCAAATTCTGATTGCTCACCTAATTCTTCTTCAATAACTAAAAGGCGATTGTATTTAGCAATTCTATCAGTTCTAGACATTGAACCTGTTTTTATTTGCCCTGTATTAAAGGCTACAGCTAAATCAGCAATTGTTGTGTCCTCAGTTTCTCCTGAACGATGAGAAACAACACAAGCCATATTTGCCTTCTGAGCCTTGTTTATAGCATCCATTGTTTCAGAAAGAGATCCAATTTGATTAAGCTTAATTAATATAGCATTCATTGATTTTTGTTCAATGGCTTTTTCTAATAATTTAGGATTTGTAACTGTTAAGTCATCACCCACAATTTGCACTTTGCTACCAAATTTAGCAGTCATTTTTGCAAATCCTTCTCAATCGCTTTCAGCAAGACCATCTTCAATTGAAATAATAGGATATTTATCTATTAGCTTACCAAAATATTCAATTAATTCATCAGTTGTATACTCTAATTTAACATTATCTAAATGTTCAAAACCAGAGCGTTTTTCAGCAATAGCTTGTTTTAGTTTTTTGAAAGTATATTTCTTTGAATTTTCGTCATATAATTCACTACATGCAGCATCTAAGGCTATAGCAATAGCATTTTTACCACTAGTAGCAGGAGTATAACCTGCAACTTTTATAGCTTCAACTAAGTAATCTAGTACTTCTTCATGGCTTTTGCAGTTAGGAGCAAATCCGCCTTCATCACCAACTTGAGTACCATATCCTGCTTTTTTAAGTAATTTAGCTAAGTTGTGAAAAACTTTATTAGCCATTTGAAGAGCTTCTCTTAATGACTTAGCACCAACTGGCATTATCATAAATTCTTGAAAGTCAACTGTATTTGAAGCATGTTCTCCACCATTTAAAACATTAAGCATTGGCAGTGGCAATGTGTGAGCATTAGCTCCACCAATATATCTATATAAAGGCATTCCTAATTCTGTAGCAGCAGCTCTAGCAACAGCTAGTGAAACACCTAAAATAGCGTTAGCCCCTAGTTTTGACTTAGTTGCAGTTCCATCTAATTCAATCATTAATTTATCAATTGCTCTTTGATCAAAAACTGACATTCCTATTAATTCAGGCGCTATTTTTTCATTAACATTATCAACGGCTGTCATAACACCTTTGCCACCGAATCAGTTTCCTTCATATTTGGTGCCCTTGTCTCTTAATTCTAGCGCCTCTCTACTTCCTGTGCTAGCACCAGAAGGCACATTTGCAACACCGGTTATTTCATAATCTGTAGTAACTTCAACTTGAACTGTTGGATTGCCACGTGAATCTAATATTTCACGTGCTTGAATTCTTTCAATAATAGGCATTAATTCCCCCAAAATAAAAATATATTTTTATTATATAACAATAAAGGCAACATATAGTAGGCTGATAATAGGGCAATATAGAAATATGGAAATATAAACATACAAAATTGTTAAAGTTATTTAGTCTAATTAGACTATAAAACAGCATTAATAGGCAAATTATTTTTAAATATCAACCTGTAATATAAAAGTTATACCCCATAATACTATACAAAATGTCGCATTTTGAACAATGTAGACATTTTTTTATTTATTTTTCTGACAAAGACTTAAAAAATGCTGCTAATGTCATCATAAAAAAATTAATTTTATTTATTTCTCTATTTAAATTTTGTGTTATAATATAGTTATAATGCTATATATTTAGGAGAATTTGAAAATGGCAATTCCAGTTGAAATAAGACAAGTTGAAAGACCTAAAAACACAGTTGTAAAGAATTACTTTGGAAAATTTAAAGTTGTAAAAAGAACCAGCAAATATGTGAATGGAAAAGCAATTCCAAAAGATTTGGCAATTGTTGGCGAAATAGTAGATTACAAATTTGTTCCTTTTGAAACACCTATCCCAGTAGGTACAAGATCTAAGAAAAATCAAGAAAAAACAGATATAAAAGACTATGGTAACATAGCAATTTTTACAAAAAATAGCAATGATATTTTGGAAAAATTACTAACACATTTTGATTCATCAACAGCTTACAAATTATATGTAATTGCTATTCTTAGATGTGCCTATCCAAAAGCCGTTAATCGTGATTTAAAGTTTTACTATGAAACTTCATTTATGTCTGAATTATTTAAAAAGGTTGGTTTATCTGAATCATTATTACCAGACTTCTTTGAAAAAACTGGTAGAGCATATTCAAATATACATAACTTCATGTTAGATAGAATAAATGAGTTTAAAGGTAGAGTGCAAATTATTGATGGCACACTTAAATCTTATAATTCAGATGAAGTAACTTTTTCTCAATGATCAAGAAAAGGCAAGGTTAAAGGTAGCAAAGATTTTACCTTACTTTACACTTGTGTCTTATATACCAAAGAGCCAATTTATCACAGACCATACCAAGGAAATATGCTGGATTCGACTATTTTTGAGGACTTTTTGGAAAATGTGCCTAGCACTGGCGAAATATTAGTTGCTGATAAAGGCTTTAGAACTAAAGCAATTACAGAGCTTTTAGAACAGAATAAAAATGTTAAGTATCTTTTGCCATTAAAGAGAAATACAACATTAATTAGAGAAGAAAAACTTGATGAAAACTTGACTCCTGTGAAAATTAAAGATAAGCAATTACTAGGGTCTAAAAAGCAAATAAATGGAAAGTTTTTTTATCTATTTAAAGACTTAGAAATAGCTGGCAAAGAAAGTGTTGGAAACTATCAAAAACATCTAAAAAGAAATACATTTAACATTGATGAATTCAATAAAAATAATCAATTTTTTGGTGTCATTGTTTTTGAATCCAATGTTGACCTTTCATTAGAGGATGTATACACACTATATGATCAAAGATGAGAAATTGAAGAAATGTTTAACTTTTACAAAAATATTTTGGAACTATCAAAAACAAGAGTTCATTCAGAAATGAAAGTTTACACAACAGAGTTTATAAACTACTTGTCACTAATAATTGCGACAAAAGTTAAGAACAATTTTATAAGACTAAATCTTCATCAAAACTACTCATTCAGACAGATTATAGAATATTTGAGAAGTTACAAAGTTGAAGTAATAAATAATACAGAATGAAAAAAACGCAAGGTGTTGAAATATGTTCAAGACCTTGCGGAATTGTTAGAAATATAGCATTACACTAAAACTTTTTTACTGTAAGCAAGCTTTAAATAGTAACTCAAGCATATTATTAAGTAACTTAGGGCTAATGTAATATTTTTAAAATTTTGTTATTTTTTGTTAAAATTTCAATACTATTTTATTTATACGTAATGTATTAGCACTAAAGTTTGGATAGGACATGGATGAAAGACCATGCTGAGGTAGGTTTTAGCGCTAAAATTACTCAATATTTTTACTTTACGAAAGGATTTTAATATGGCAAAACTAGATTTTGACCGTAGCAAAGAACACGTTAATATTGGAACCATTGGCCACGTTGACCATGGTAAAACAACTTTAACTGCTGCTATTGCGACAGTGTTAGCTAAAAAAGGTTTATCAGAAGCTAAATCATACGATGCAATTGACAATGCACCTGAAGAAAAAGCTCGTGGTATAACAATTAATACATCACACATCGAATATAATACTGAAAAACGTCACTATGCACACGTTGACTGTCCAGGTCACGCTGACTACATTAAAAACATGATTACTGGTGCTGCTCAAATGGATGGTTCAATTCTTGTTGTTGCTGCAACTGACGGTGCCATGCCTCAAACAAAAGAACACGTTCTTCTTGCAAAACAAGTTGGTGTTCCAAAGATGGTTGTTTTCTTAAACAAATGTGACATGATTAAGCCAGAAGATGCAGAAATGATCGACCTTGTTGAAATGGAAGTTCGTGAATTACTTACAAAATATGGCTTTGACGGTGACAATACACCATTTGTTCGTGGTTCAGCTCTACAAGCTTTACAAGGCAAACCAGAATACGAAGAAAACATTCTAGAATTAATGAATGCAGTTGACACATGAATCGAAACTCCTGTTAAGGACTTTGAAAAACCATTCTTAATGGCTGTTGAAGACGTTTTCACAATTTCAGGTCGTGGTACAGTTGCTACAGGTCGTGTTGAACGTGGTAGATTAAGCTTAAACGAAGAAGTTGAAATTGTAGGTCTTAAACCAACAAAGAAAACAGTTGTTACAGGTATTGAAATGTTCAGAAAGAACTTAAAAGAAGCTCAAGCAGGTGACAACGCAGGTCTATTACTTCGTGGTGTTGAAAGATCAGCTATTGAACGTGGTCAAGTTCTTGCTAAACCAGGTTCTATTGTTCCTCATGCTGAATTCGAAGCAGCTATTTATGCATTAACAAAAGAAGAAGGTGGTCGTCACACTCCATTCTTTGTTAACTATAAACCACAATTCTACTTCCGTACAACAGACGTTACAGGTGGATTAGAATTTGAAAAAGGCCGTGAATTCGTTCAACCTGGTGAAAACGTTAACTTAAAAGTTAAACTTATTGCACCTATCGCTGTTGAAGAAGGAACAAAGTTCTCGATCCGTGAAGGTGGTAGAACAGTTGGATATGGTTCTGTAACAAAAATTCTTAAATAATTTGTTCATTAAACCAATAATCCCGTTTTATAAGCGTTTACGAAAATTTAATTTTCTTAAATTGCTTATAATGCGCATATAGACAACAGAAAAAGCAAAGTCCGCTTTGCTTTGCTTGATTGTAAGTTCAAGTGCAACACCAATTAAGGTAAAATTTAATTGTGGAGCACTTGAATTTTTAAACAAAAAAAGTTCCACACTTGGCAGTAGGAAACTTTCATATGAATTATACTAAAAATTATAATCATCTAACATATGATGAACGTGCATTTATTGAAATTCAAATAAAATCTGGGTATTCTATTAGATCTATAGCTAGACAGTTAAACAGAAGTCCATCCACAGTAAGTCGCGAATTAAAACGCAACACTGCTTTTAGCGGTTCATATCAATGTAAAATAGCAGAGCAGAAAGCATTAAATAGGCATTCGCACAAATACTTGTTTAAATTTACGAGTAATTTTGAATATGCTGAATTTGAAAAATTTTTCTTAGAAAAATTCGATAAAAGATTTTACGGAATTGTTGCAACAGCTCGATACATTAAGCAAACTTTTCCAAATATTGCGTCTCCGTCGATAAGGACTATATTTAATTGGATTAAGACAAGAAAATGAAAATTGAAACCTAGAGACAGATTGAGAATTTTTTATAAAAAAGGCGGAAAAAGAACTGCATCAGTTGTCTCAAGATTAATTGGAGATTCTCACTATGTATATCCAATATGGGCAAGACCAAAATATATTGATTTAAGAGAAGAATATGGTCATTGAGAAAGTGACTTAATTATAGGCAAAAGATCGAATGGATATGATAATGTATTAACACTTGTTGAAAGGCAAACCAGAATGGGGTTTGCAGTTAAAATTAAATCAAAATCAGCTTTTTTGGTAATTTCAAAGCTTAAAAAAATAATCCAGGATCATAATTTAATTGTCAAATCTATAACAATTGATAACGGGATAGAATTCGAAAGAATGGGTTTATTAGGAAAATGACTAAATATTAAAATATTTAGAGCTGAACCGTATGCTTCATTTCAAAGGGGAACAAACGAAAATTGAAACGGAATGATTAGAAGAATGTTTCATAAAGGTTTTGATTTTAATTCTATCTCTCAAGTTCAACTGGATGATGTTGTAAATCAAATAAATGAAATGCCACGTAAAATTTTGAATTGGCAAAAACCAATTGAACTATTTAAGTTAGCTAATGACTATGGTGTCGTTTTAAATTAAAACATGTGAATTTAATTGACTGCATTCATAAAAAAATGAATGGTTATTTTTTGCATTTTATTTAGTTATTTTATCCCCCTAACCCCCTTAATTACAAATAAGGGGGTATAACAAAACATTATTTAGGGTTTACGCAGATGTTCCATCTGATTTTTTTAACCCCCTGCCCCTTGATTTCAAACAAGGGGTAGATGTGGCATACGCCACATATTATGCAAAAATGCTATAATAAAAAAGCCAAGCACATATGTTGCACTTGAACTTTCATTTATGGAAAGCAAAGTCCGCTTTGCTTTTTTGTATATTTTTGTAATTATGTATTTATAAAAAACTATAATTGAAATACTTAAAATTAATATTTAAAAAAGGGATGTATGTTCTTAGAAAAGTGTTTCATAACTAAGGAAAATCAAAGTCTTAATGAAGTGGCTAATTTTGTTTTAAATAACCTAACTAAAAGTAAATTAATACTTTTAAATGGTGAATTGGGTGCTGGTAAGACAACATTATTAAAAGAAATTGCAAAAATAATTGGGATAACTGAGCCAATTACATCGCCAACATTTAACTATATGAAAACATATAATGGCTTAATTCACATTGATGCATATCATTTAAGCGGCGGAATTGACGAGTTTATTGACTATGCAAATGAAGGTGATATTATAGCTATCGAATGACCTTCTAGGATACAACATTATTACTCAAATTTTGTTAATGTAGATATCTCATTAGACAATGACAATAATCATATTTTTAATATAAGGGTGGTTAAGTAATGAAATTATATTTAGATACAGCTAATGATGATTTTGTTTTAGCAGCCTTTGATGATAATTACAAATTAGTGTATTCAAAAATACTAAAAAAGTACCAAAAGAAGGTTGAATTAATACCACTAAGTGTAAGTGAAATGCTTAATTCTTTGTCGCTAACAATTGATGATTTTAATGAGTTTTACACCAATTTAGGCCCAGGATACTTCACTGGAGTAAGAATATCATTAGTTTATTTAAGAACAATAGCCACAATTAAAAAAGTTATGATTTTTACAATTAGCACAATGCAAATTTTAAGTATTCAAAATCCTGGCGAAAACTCATTTTATATTAATGCTAAAGGCGAAAAGTATTTTGAATACATAAGAAATGATAAGCCATTTCATTCTGACCAAATTACTTGTAAAACAGGCACTAAAGATAAATATAATGAAGTAGATTACATTCAATTTTTAAATAATTTTAAAGCATACAAAGACTTATTTATTGCTAATAGTGACTTAAATAAAATTGAACCTTATTACATAAAAATGCCACAAATAGGAGCTAAGAAATAGTATGAAAATATTAGGTATTGAAACTAGTCATGATGATACTTCTATTGCTATTTTAGAAGATAATAAGGTTATTGCACTAGAAACTATTAGTCAAGTTGATATATTCAAGGAATTTGGCGGCACAATTCCTGAAATATCATCAAGAGAACATGTAAAAAATATCAATTTAATTTTAGAAATATTATTAAAAAAGTATGACTTATCAACTATAGATTATATAGCTTATACTAAAGAACCGGGGCTAGTTGGAACACTGCAAATTGGATACTTATTTGCAAGTGCTGTTTCTTTGGCTTACAATAAGCCAATAATTCCCATTAATCACTTAATAGGCCACTTTTACTCTTGTGCATTAGATAATGAAATAAAATATCCTTCGTTATGCTTACTAGTTTCTGGCGGTCATACTCAACTAATGCTTATTAATAGTCCTATTGATTATGAAATAATTGGACAAACATTAGATGATGCTGTCGGCGAAGCATTTGATAAAGTTAGCTCAAAATTACAACTAGGTTTTCCTGGCGGGCCTATAATTGATAAAATATATAAAAACTATAAAGGTGAATTCATTAAATTCACTGAACCTAATGCCCCTGGTAAGTTTAATTTTTCATTTAGTGGACTTAAATCGCAAGTCATAAATTATTATCACAATAAACTTCAGCGAAATGAAAAAGCGGATGTTGACCAAATTGCAGCAAGCTTTCAAGATTGCGCAGTAAACTACTTAATAAATCAAACCAAAAAAGCAGTTTTGAAATACGATGTTAAATCGCTAGTTTTAGCTGGTGGGGTAAGTGCTAATAGCGAACTAAGAAAAAGATTTTTAGAAATAAGCAAAATGGCAATAATACCTAATTTAAAATATGCTACAGATAACGGCGCAATGATTGCATCATGCGCATATCAAATACTTAAAGAAAAGTAAATGTTCTTGTAGAAAAATGGATATATGAATAAAAAAATAAATCTACTACTGCCAATAACTATTAGCACCTTGCCCGTGCTAATTTCATCATCATGCAATAATGAAGATGACATTTTCAATTTAAAAGCAAATACGGAAGTAAAAGCCAGTGACATTTTTTATAAAACCTTTTTGTCGCAATTAAAAGCATATACATTAGAGTCTTTACTCAATAACTTGCAAAGTAGTATATTGACGCTTAATCTTCCTAATAAAGTTGATGAATTTAAGTTAAGTAATAATAAAGATGACATTATTTTTAAGTATAAAGGTAAAAGTTACTCATTAAAAAATGTTGCAAACAAAATAAATGGCTTTGATTTTAATGAAATTTTAAGACCTTTTACATATGAAAAAGAAGATGGTAAATTTATTGTAAAAAGAGCAAAAAATATCAATGACAAGACTGATATAGATATTTTATTTAAATTAAAAACGGATGAAAAATTAAACTATTCCAACTTTTTTGAATACAAAAGCATAATTTTCCAAAATTACTATAAAAAAGGCTTACTAGATGATCTAAGTATTCCTGATTTACAATATATGTTGCAAAGTGCTTTTGTTAATAGTAGTACACAATTCCCTATGCAAGTAACATCAAATAATACAAGAAGCAAGGCATTTTTTAAGTCTAAATTCCAACAAGAAATTTTAGAGAAACGACTTTCAAATGAGCTAAAAATTTATAATTTTGCTTCTAATGGCATAATTTTCGATCATGTCAAATTTAATAATTTAAAAATTGATAATGATACTATTAAACTCAATATTGACTTACTTGATTCTAACAATAATTCCCTTCTTAGTGATAAGTACAAAAATTTAGAATTTAAATTAACTAACTTTTCCAAAGGTCAAAGTGACGTCTATTTTGATTTAAAGACTAAGGCGAAACTTACTATTGATAATGATGAAGTTAAGTTCAATGAATTAGTTAATAATCCTGAAATTAAATTTAAGCCAAATCCATTAACATACAAAACCATTGATGATTTAATGCACCCTACTAAGACATATGAAATATTTAATTTAAATAATACTGCAATGCTACTTAGTGAATTAAAAGATGATATTTTAATATCTAATACTCCAGCCAAATTTGACTTTAGAATAGACAAATTTGAAAAAACTAAATTATTAAATAACTCATTATCAATTGGTAAATTAGTCATAAATGAATCTAAAACAAAACAAAAATATAATTGATATTCAATTGATTTTACACCACATAAACACATTTTTTCAAATGGTTTATATTTAAAAAATGAATTAGGGACAATAAATAAAAATAAAGATTCATACTTTAGTTATTCAGTAAATGATAATAGATTTGATAATAAAGGTAATTTAAGTGTTCCACAAGGAATTAAAGCAACTGATTTTATTGAGAATTCATTTAATGACATTGCAAACTTTTTAATTTATCAAAATAAAGATAACTTATTATTATGACAAAATAATGCTATGTCAAACCTACCTGTTTTAGAAGTGTTAAAACATAAACAGTTTTATGAAAAGTGATTATCTATAATATTTTCTCAATATACACTTTTATATAACATTAATAACGATGCCGATGACGATGGTTTAATCAAAAAAGTAGAAGTAAAACTTATTGAGCCAAGTAAATATGAAGCTTCAAAAAACGGTCTAGGTACTCTTCCTATCTCAATCAATTTTATTAATCATAAAAATCAAAAAATGCTAGAAAAAGACTACCATTACAATTTAATCGGCTTCAAAGGATATGATAAAGGAATAATAGAATCTAAAATAGCGGAATTAAAAGAAGAATATAAAAGCAATTTGCCGCTTAAAAATAAAACGCTTCCGTATTTAATAAGAGTCAAATAAAAAAACTTGTTGCTACTGTTAAACAAGTTTTTTGTTTATAAGGCTGTTTTATAGGGATAAACAGTTATTTTGCAATTTCATTATTTAGCTCTTCACTTAGTTTTTTGGCGTAATCACCAACAACTAGAGAAACATTGTTAGATGAAATCATAATCCCACTAACATATTTCAATTGTTCTAATTTATCTTTTTGAACAATTGATTTATCATTAATAATTACTTTGATTCTTGATATAGTGTTTGAAACACTAGAAATATTACTTTTTCCACCTAATAAGTTAATTAACTCAAGCGTATCCATGCTTGAGTCTAATTTATTAATTTCACCTTTTTTAAGTTTCTTAACTTTTTTATTTTTAACACTTCAGTATACTCAGCAAAAACCCAATGTAAATATTGTTAAAGTAGCTATTTTTCACTTATCACCTGTTGTCATAACTTAATTTCCTTATAAAATTATTGTACATTATATTCTGTCTATTAAAAGATTTGTAATTTAATTAAAACGCTTTGCTATTTTTTAAGAATTTATATTATTTTTAAATTGATAAATTTTCCAAAAATTTATAAAAATTAGTTAGTAAAATAAAAAAATCATAGGAATAAACTAATAGTTCTTTTGTATTAAAAACATATATTGTTTCTTTGAAAATTAAACCAGAGAACTATTGCTAATTATTAATTATAAATTTTCAAATTGTTTAGTCAAATATTCCTGTTTTATAGGTTTTATGGTCTTATGTTATCAAAATATTTTTTATATTAAAATCTTTTTCATAAATGTTATTAAATTCTTCCACAATAATCAATTATTTTAAATGTCAATTATGTTAACAATAAAATATCTATTAACTAATTAATTAAAAAATAGGGGTATTAATGAAAAGGAAATTTTCTTTATTAGGGGGGATTTTAATTTCGCTTCCTGTTATTGCAGTTTCATGCAATAACACTCAAAACCAGACGAATAATAATGGAAAAAATAAATCAAACGAGATTGCTGTTTTAAAAGTTTGAAATGAAAATTTCAAAGATAAATTAAATAGTGCTCAAAGTTATGAAATAATCTTAAATAAACTAATCAAATTACTTAATGGTAACAAAGATTTGAAAATATCACTAGCAAATCAAAATGATTTAAAGAAAAGATTTTCTAAAGATATTGAAGCGAAATTAACTCAAAAGTTAGCTTTAAAAGTTAATAACAATGACTTATTACTCGAAGCAGGTAAGGTTGCTTATGGGCAGCAAGCAACTAAATATAAAGATCCAAAAACTGGTGAAATTAAAGAGACATTAGAAAAAGATTTAAGCAAGCTTAAAGAATTTCAAAATGTAAAAGAAATCACACAAATTGGTTTTTATGATGACGAATGAAACAATTACTTAACTAAACACGGGGTTAAATATAATTACATTCAGATGGTAAAGTTACCTAAAAGTGTGAACAAAGTTCCTTCGGTGTTGCCAGAAGAAATTACGGCATTAATTGAAGTTTTTAGAGGTAATACCAATGCAAAAATAGAAGGCATTGAAGCTTGAAACACAAAAAATATAATGAATACAAAAGGCTTATTTAGCTATACACAACTTTTTGATGGCAACATTTCAAAATGAGATGTTTCAAGTGTTACAAATATGCATGATATGTTTAATGGCGCCAAGTCATTTAATCAAGATATAAGCAAATGACAAACTAAAAGCTTAAAATATTTGTATCGTACATTTTCAAGAGCTGAAAAGTTCAATCAAGATATTAGTAATTGAGATGTGAGCAATGTTGCTAGATTTAGTAGAGTATTATATGGTGCTAAATCATTTAACCAAGATCTATCAAAATGAGATATTAACATTACTAGGTTAGCAAAATTCCCAGGTGATAAAACCGGATATGATGACTGAAATAAAAAAACTTTAATAGAAAATGAAAAATCAAAATGACCACTAAATTTGCAAAATGTAAAAGTCAGTATTGGAAATAAGTAACAGTATTTTGAATGAAATAACAAAAATTGAAAAAAAGAATAATGAACTTAATACAAAAATAAATTCTCAGCAGAAGAATAATAATTTTTATGCAGCTAAACTTAGTAAAATTGAAGAACATAAAGACAAACTAGTAAAAGATGAAAAAAGATATAAACTTGCAGAGGCATACAGGTATAAAGCTAAATTAAAGGAATTACCTATAAAAATAAAGAATAAAGTTCATACAGAAATAGAAAATAAATTAAGTAATGTTTCTAACTTAGTTTCAAAATCAC
Organism: Mycoplasmopsis bovis PG45; assembly: GCF_000183385.1. Classification (GTDB taxonomy): domain Bacteria; phylum Bacillota_I; class Bacilli_A; order Mycoplasmatales; family Metamycoplasmataceae; genus Mycoplasmopsis; species Mycoplasmopsis bovis. The sequence continues at coordinate 483,378 of NC_014760.1, forward strand.
AATTGATGTCACTGCAAAGATTAAATAATATCTTATTTGAAAAACAAAATATACTTGATGAACTAAGCTATAAAACAGTCAAATTTGATAATGAATGGGAATTAATTCGAGAAAAATTAACTTCATATTGAGGCTATGCAGTAGAACCAAAATATAATAAAAATAAAACAGAATTAAAGGTAATTGGATGATTTGTAAACAAGGATTTTGATATTCAAATTGAACAAATATCACAAAACGTAAATAAAGTTCCTACACTACCAGGATATATAAATAGCTTAAGAAATGCTTTTAAAGACAACTTAAGCGACAATATAATAGGAATTGAAAATTGAGATACTAAAAATGTTACCGATATGTCTGGTGTGTTTTGAGGCGCTAAAAATTTCAATAGTAATATATCAAAATGAGACACATCAAATGTAGAAACAATGAGTTCAATGTTTAACGATGCGTCAAAATTTGATAGAGATCTAAGTGACTGAAAGACATCAAATGTAACAAATATGCAAAGTATGTTTACTGATGCTAAGGCATTTAACAATGCAAATAAAAGTCTTAATTGAGATGTTTCAAAAGTAAAGGATATGAAATTTATGTTTTTTGGTGCAAGAAAATTTAATCAAGATATTTCAAACTGAAATGTAAAATCGGTTGAAAACCATAGCCATTTCTCTACAAATTCTGGTTTTGCAAAGGAAGAAAATAAATTGGCGCCTAAATTTATAAATTAATATGCTTACAAAAAAATTGAATATATAGATTCTCTAATTAACACAATACATTTTTATGAAATTTTATTTTAAATCAAATATCATTTTTAGATGGCATTTGTGTTTTTATATTCCTAATATAATTTCCCTATAATTATTTTATAATTTAAAACTAATAATAAGATAATATAAAACTATAAAAATTTAGGAAAAAAAATATGAAAAAGACAAATAAAATAATTATTTCTTTATCTTCAATAATTTCAATTTCTTCAATGCCATTAATAGCTGCATCATGTGAAAACAAGAATCCAACAGATGAAATCATAATTAATAATACTACCCCCCCCCAAAAAAAACTATAGATAATCAAAAGCAAGAAGAACCTAATGGTTCTGGTAATTCTTCTCCAGATACTATCCCACAAAATCAAGATAAACAAAAGCAAGATGAACCTAATGGTTCTGGCAATTCTTCTCCAGATACTATCCCACAAAATCAAGATATACAAAAGCAAGAAGAACCTAATGGTTCTGGTAATTCTTCTCCAGATACTATCCCACAAAATCAAGATATACAAAAGCAAGAAGATGAGAGTAAAGAAGAAAAAATGATGACCCTAAATACTTATTAAAACAGCTTGAAGAAATTCAAGAAGATTATAAGAAAGCAAAAGAAAACAATGAAAAATTTAAAGAACTAAATTACTTAGAAGATTTAGAATTTTGATTTAAAAATATTCCTAATATAGGGCATGAGTGAAACCACTACTTGAATTTTAATAATCAAGTAAATAGAAATGAAAAACATGAATATTATTTAAAACTCGCTAAGGAGTTTATAGAAAAATACAAAACAAAAATAAAGAAGGAATTGGAAGAAAAAAATTAATATAATAATAATTTTTGTTGCCTAAATTTATTAAATATCTATTAAAATTATCAATTCTTAGTTCTAATTCATTTTAATAGTTTAAAACTTCAAGATATAAAATAAGAAGAAAAGGAAATTATTCCTAAAATCCTATTAAAAAACCTCAAAAAATTTAAGTTCAATATAATGAAATCAAGATAAATTAGGTATGTATTAAAAGGTACTATTATAATAAAAGAAGTTGATATTTTTTGCTAAAACATTGTTTTAAACAACTTCATATACTATTGTGAAAACTATAGATGATCTAACCAAAAACAAAGCCATAGTTAAATGGTTTATCAGCACTTATTCCTAAAGCCTTATGACTGTTATTAAAATTAGTGCAAAAGTCCCAAAGATGATTGCAAAAATTAATGAAATATGATAAATTCTTTTTTGTTTAACTCTTGATAAATAGTAAATAATAAAATCCCCACCAGAAGTTGATGCGGATTTTTTTCAAGCCATTCCACCAGCTAAACTACTTTTTAACTTATACTACTTCTCAAATCGTTTTTCTTATAATAATCAGCATTTTTCTTTGTTTACTTTTATTTATGAATTAGGGATCTTTAGTATAACTTTTTTAGTAGATATTTAAAAAACAAGTATTGTTTATAAATTTAAAACTCTGCAATAAGTAGCAGAGTTTTAAGAGCTTTTTTGTTTTTATTAGATTTCATTCTTAAGATTAAGCTTACGCTTTTGTTTTTTAATAACAAAATAAACTGATATTGCGATAGCTAAAATTGCAATAACTACTGTTGATAAAATAATTGCTATTTTGACATTATTAGACATATTTACAGACTTAGCTGATAATTTCGAAATATTATCTGATTTATTTTCTATGGTCGATGAGTTAGAATTTAAAGAAAAATGCTCCTTAGAACTATTTCTAGGCATTAAATTAGAATTCATATGCGGATTATTTTTAGAAGTTTTATGTTCTGACTTAGTCTCAGGTTCACTTTCTTTAACTTCTATGACATCATCAAATTTGCCTTGTGATATATTATTGACTATATTTTGAATGTTAGTCAAATCATATAATTTTTCTGGATTCTTACTTAAATCATACTTAAATTTGAAGTTTGGTTCAATACCGAATTCAGTTGTTCTGAAGTGTTTATCTGTAAAAACAGTGTTGCTGCTTAATTGAATAATGTCACCTGTTGGCAATATTGCATAGGATATTGCTGATGCACCACCAAAAGTTTTATATCCAATAACTTTCCCGACATTATTATCTTTTACCATTTGTGGAAATATATTTCCTGCACTAAAAGCATAAGGCGAAGTAAGAACATAGTAATTAAAATCGTATTTAGGATATTTTGATTGAATTAATTCTATTTTTTTCTCGCCTGATAAAGGGTTATAAGTGTACGACTTAAATGGCTTATCAGTCATGAAACCCATTATTTCAAAAGCTGCACCAATGAATCCACCACCATTTAAAGTCAAATTAAACACAATGTTTTTAACACTTTTTTCTTTTGCCTCTTTCAATGATTTTTCGATATGCGAAGCACTGTCTTCTTCAAATGTCTTAAATGAAATAACTGATGTTTTATTATCAGGAGTATAAACATTTTGATATTCAGTGTTGTTTTTAAAATATTGTTTCTGCAAATGGTTACCTAGTTCTATTTGGCCATTAGTTCTTTTTTTATTAGCAATTTGTCGACTTGATAAATCTCTACTCTTATCATAGTAACCATCTAACTTATAAGCAGTATGTGGATCATCTAAATCACTAATAATTTTTTTAGTTGATAAATAGTGAGTGTCAGAATCATTTGACAAAATATCTGTTTTATAATTGTTAAAAAACTCTTTGTATGATTTATTTTTATCTAACTTAATCCCGTAATAGTAATCGAATAAAAATGGATAGTATTTTAATTGGAAGTTTTTAAGTCCATCAGGAATGTTTTTAACATTATTTTTTGGTGACATTTTTAAAGATATTGAACCAAATCCAGTCAGAGATTCAGCGAATCTAAATATGTTAAAAACATCATCATTAAAATAGGTTTGAATATTAGACTCATTTAATATAACTTGATTTAAAAGAATTTGCGGTAAATATAAATCATCTTTGCCTTTTAAAATATCGATATTATATTTTTTTAAATCAAATTCAAATTCTTCATTTAGATTTTGGTTTTCTCTTTTTAAGAAGGAAATTTTAAGTTTTTCCTCGCCTCTTTCATATTTTTTTAGTATTTCTGTAAAAAACTTATAATTCGAGACGATTATTTTTTTCAATTTATAATCAACTGTTAGAGAAGGGTTATTTTTCTCATCTAGGTCAGTTTTTAGAACTAGTTTGACTTTGTCATTATTAAATGAAAAAGTCAGTTTATCATGCTTAATAATAGTTGAAATGCTTCTTAAAAATTCTTTTATGCCTACATAAGCAACATCATTATGCATATACATTTTTATTTTGTTGTTTTTTCTATCAATCCGACCATTTAATTCCTTGGCCAAAGGAATAATTAAAAACTCTTTTAATGCAGACTCATCAAAATCAGCTTTAGTTTCACATGTTGCAGAAATAACAGTAAAAGGCAAAATAAATGCTGAAGAAATGACTAAATTTCTTATTTTTGAAATTTTCATACTGCCCCCTCCCTTTTTTTACTCTAACTATTTTTTGTTAGTTGATTAACAACTTCTTGTATGTAATCTAAATTAAATAACTTTTCAAATTCATAACCATTTTTGTCAAATTCAAAGTCAGACTTTACACCTCATTCATAGCTATTTTTATTAAAATCATTAAATTAATATTTTAACCATGCATAACTTTCTATATTATATCTTTTTTGTTCTTTTTAACCACTTTCATTATTTCTATATAAATTTTAATCTTTAAAAGCACATATAAACTCAAATTTACTTTTAATTCAAAATCTAATCATTAATGTAAACATATTAATAAATTTATCTGCATAGATGCTTATATTATCATGGATTTTTAAATAACAATTTATGAAACTAAGACAAAATATTTGGACAAATAATTATGCTTGTTATAACATTTTCTCCAAGTTTAATTTTTTAAAATTTTTATTAATTTTCTAAACAAAAGAGCACATTCCATTACTAAAACATACCCTTTTATTAAAAACTTTACCTTTTAACTGTTTTTATACTATTTTAACCAAAGAATAAAATCTATATTTTTGGAATTCTTTAATTAATCATATAATAACTCATAAAAGGAAAACAGAATTTCCAAATAATTATTCACTTAAATCACTGTATTCATTGATAAATTAAATTACTAATTAAGATTTAAAAAAAGTGTGCAAATACACACAAATTTTAAAAGTTAATCCAGAATAAATAGAAATATGCTGTCTTTTTATATAATGTATTTAAAATAGTTGTGCAAATACACACAAATTTTAAAAGTAGGAAAAATATGGAAATTAAAAGAGACTCGTATTTAAACAAAATTATTAACAAAATGAATAATGGTAAAGTTAAAGTTATAACAGGTATTAGAAGGAGTGGAAAATCTTATTTTTTATTTAATATTTTTAACAAATATTTGCTTTCAAAAGGCGTTAATGAGAACAATATTATTAAGATTTCATTAGACAGCATTAAAGATATTGCACTTAGAAATCCATTAAACCTTATTAAACATATTGAACAACTATTACCAAGTAATTCACAGCAATGTTATGTTTTAATTGATGAAATTCAATATTGTGAAATTATCAAAAATCCTTATATTGAAAATAGTAAGTATACTATTTCATTTGTTGATGTTTTGTTAGAACTTATGAAAAGAGAAAATGTTGATGTTTATGTAACTGGAAGTAACTCTGTGATGTTATCAAGTGAGATATTGACACAATTTAGAGATAGATCCAATCAAATTCATATTCATACGTTATCTTTTTCTGAAATATATCATTTATTTGAAAATAAAAAAGAGGCACTAGAACATTACTTATTTTATGGCGGGCTTCCTGGTGTTTATAATTTAAAAGATCAAGAAGAAAAAAGAGAATATTTAACTAATTTATTCGATGAACTTTATATAAAAGATATATTAGAAAGAAAATCAATATTAAAAGATAAATACATTTTAGAAATTTTATTAAACTTCATTTCATCAACCATAGGTTCATTAACAAACCCTAGTAAATTAGTTAATAGATTCTCTTCTGAAATGAAGATAAAAATTTCCTCAAATACAGTAAGTAATTACTTAAATTATTTTAAAGAGTCTTTTTTGATTTCTGATTGTAAGAGATTTAATGTTAAGGGTGGAAAAATTTTTGAATCACCTTTAAAATATTACTTTACTGATATTGGTTTAAGAAACGCAAGATTAGATTTTAATCAATATGAACCAAATCATATAATGGAAAACTTAATTTATAATGAATTAAAGAGAAGGGGATTTAACATCAACGTTGGAATAGTTGAAAAATTTATATCTAATGGTGATAAAAGAACTAGAAAATCATTTGAAGTTGATTTTGTTTGCCAAAAACCAAATGTTAAATATTACATTCAATCTGCATATGAATTACCTACAAAAGAAAAAATAGAACAAGAAACAAGATCTTTGTACAATATTGACGACACATTCAAAAAAATAGTAATAACTTATAACAACATAATCCCTTGACATGATAAAAAAGGTGTCTTATACATTGGTTTAATAGACTTCTTATTAGATGGTTCATACACAGATTCTGTTATCTAACATTGCAATAACTACAACAAAAAAATGCCTAGCAACTTATTGTTAACTAAGCATTTTTGTTTTTATTGCCTTATTTTTAATTAAATAATTCCAAAATATACACTATATAAGACAAGATAAAATCATTCATTCTTTTTTGAAGTTTTACCGATTATTCAAGAATCAAAAATTGATGTTTTATTTTATAATTTTCTCTAATATTGGTCTAAGATCAGCATTATAAATTTCGATGAATTTTTTTAGTTCATTTACTGCTCTATATATTCTTTGCTGTCTTTATTACTCCTTTTTTCTAATATTTTTTTGATTTGATCATATCCAGATTCTTTAATTAATTTATCTGGGTCTTGATCTATATTTAGATCTGGGTCTGGATTTGGATCTGGTTTTTCAAATCAGTAATCAAAGTGTGGCTTTATCGTATTTAATTTTTCTTTATCAATTAATGAATCTAACTTTCCCTTAAATCTGTAGTATTGATCTCTTATTTTATTAAGTTCCTTAAATAAATCTCCTACAGTATTTGGCATTTTTGGGGTTTGATTATTAGTTGTATCATTTTGAATGGGGTCTATCTCTGATGGTTTAGATCTTGAACCTTGTTCTGATGGTTTGGTTGTGTCTGATGGTTTAGATCCTGAACCTTGTTCTGATGGTTTGTCTGTGTCTGATGGTTTAGATCTTGAACCTTGTTCTGATGGTTTGGTTGTGTCTGACGGTTTAGATTCTGAACCTTGTTCTGATGATTTGGTTGCGCCACATGAAGCAGCTACTAGTGGCATAGCTAGCGAAATAGCTGAAACAGCAGATATTAGCAATTTATTGATGCTTTTCATATTTTTCCTTTATTTTTACTGATTTATAAACTTACAAAGTGGGAACGCTCTCTTTATTCATTTTTTTATCTAGGTTTATTTATAATTTAAGTTTTTAATGATTCTTTTGTACTAAAAAAATAGAAATTTTTAAAAGTATATCAAAGATTATGTCCTACAGATAATTTTTCATTTAACTTAGTTTCTTTTTTTTCATTTTTTTATTATGAACTTTATTTTTTGTGTATTTTTCTGCCTTAGTGGCATCTAATTCATTATCTAATTGAGATCATATGATACTTGTTAGGTTATGGTATTACAACTAAGTTTTTTAGTGATTACCAAATGTATTTTTTAATTCACTTATCCCCTTTTTCTCAAATCAATAGAAGGGGATTTTTTAAAAAAACACCCAGTATTATTGTTACTGAGTGTTACATTGAACATATAATTTGAAAGAAACTTCTTATGTGAAATTACTTCTTAATAACCTTTATCAAATAGCTTAGTTTCCTTAGAACCGTCTTCAAATCCATTTGGATAAATTACTCTTAAATTCTCTCTAAATGAGTTCTTTTGCATGCCAAATTGAGTTTTATTAGTACCATCAATTAGATTGTATGCATAAATAGTATTCTCACCAGCCTCTATATTACTTGACTGTAAAAATGGTGCAATTGAACCATTTTTTAGTAAGTCTCCAAATTTAACATTTGAACTAACACCATTATAAATTCCAATCATTTGTCCGTATTCATTATAAGCTAATGACCCTGATGCACCATAGTACAAAGAAGAAAAGTTAACATTATATTGAAAACCATATCAGGCTGCTAAAACTCTTCCTCAATAAGAATCAAAAATTGTTGGAGTAATTGTAGTAATTTTTTCTTCTACATTATTTTCAGAGAAACCTTCTGTTGGTTTGCGACGAAATGGAAAATTATGCGGTAGTATTGGAAAAGGTTTAGATGGATCAAATTTTGAAAAATCAAATTTCATACTTTGATTTTGCTTCTCATCCTGCATTTCATATCTTTCAGATGGATTATTTTGCATTCATCAAGCAACCTTTTCATCAACAGGGTAACCAGCAATATAAACATCCTTTGCCTTGGTTAGATTATTAGGATGTTTTTGCGTTTTAAATGCAGATACATAATCTACTGTTTGCAAATATTTAGAAACATCTTTATTTTGGTTTGGAAGTGCAGCTGTTTTTGATAACCTTGCTAGATATTTATCTACACCATCTATAGCTTCTTTTACTCATTGTTTTAATGTTTCATCTGCTTTATCAAGATCAACATCAATTTCAAAAATTCCAAAATCTACCATCATTGGTACATTAGACACTCTATTTAAATCATCCCAAGCATGTTTATATTCATAATCACTTTTTTCTTGTAATTTTCTAGTCCCAAATTCCTTAACTACTTCATTTAATTTGTCTTGATATTTTGAAAATGCTTCTTTTTTCATAAAATCAAGGGCAGCAAAAACTATTTTAGGGCTACTAATTGCTTCTGTTGTAGTGGTTTTATGTGAAGTATTTTCTCAGCGATTATGTTCTCCCGTTGGGATAGTATTACCATAATAATTTGCATTTCAACTATTATTTTTTGCTCTATCTATTGATGGCTTATTATTTGGAACATGATTAAAATCGTTTACTGGTTTTTGGGTTTTGCCTAAAGCAACACCTAGAATTTTTTTATCGCTTTGAGAATCATAATAGTTAAGTTTACTATTTAACTCTTTACTTAGTGAATTACTAAAATGACTTAAAACATGAAGGTTTGTTGCTATGAATAATTTATATTTATTATTAGCATTTTTAAATTTATGATAGTCAAGTAATCACCCAGTCCCTTGATTGTTATCTAATATTCCTTCGTTTCCAGGAAGTTTTGTAAGAAATTTCAAAGCAAAGGTACGATCATAAATTTCTTTATAAATAGTCTCAGGCTCTATGATTTTAAACAAACTAGTTTGGTTTTGTTGAACTGTAGGATTTATTAATTTATTATCTTTATTATCATTTAGGTTTGTATTACTTTCTATAGTTGCATTATTTTCACTATCAGGTTTATTTTTACTTATTGATTCAGTAATTTTAGTATTTTCTATTTTAGAACATGAAGTTAATAAAACTAAGCTGTTAATGCTTGATATCATAGGAATTAATAATAATTTTTGTTTACTCATCATGACCTCGTAATGTAAGTAAAATATCTTTTTCAAAGTTTACCAAAAAAATATTTTTGTAAAATGACATTTTAGTTTTAATCTGTAAAGCAATACATTAAAATTGTGTCTATATTACTAATTTATTTATTACTAAGTGTATGACATATTTAATTCTCTTTATTCAATGATTGCTATATCTTAAGGAATTTAATAATAATTTAATAAGTTAAAACACTTCTTTTACTCTTAATTATATTGGCATAAAAATACTTTGCTTTTAAAAAGAAAGACTTGCTATATTTGCGAGTCTAGTTTTTTGTTCTAGTTTATTTTCAATTTGGGTTACTTTTTCATTTAGAAAGGTCTTGTTTAAAGGCATTAGCGCCTTCAAACATATCGGAAAAGTCAGTTACTGCTTGAATATTTCAGTTACTAATATCTTGGTTAAACTTACTTGCTTTTTGAAATGCACCTTGCATATTTTTAATTTTGCTTGTATCTATAAAATTAAGTTTTGAATTAAAACTTTTTGCGTCATAAAACATTCATTTTATATTTTCTAAATTTCTTGTATCAAAATCAAGTGGTTGATTAAAGGCTTCTGCATAACAAAACATACCACTCATATCTTTTACATTTCTTGTATTACTAAATTTAAGCTCTGAGTTGAATTTCTTTGCATTATAAAACATATTGCCCATATTTTCAACATTACTTGTATCAAAGTTAAGTGGTTGATTAAACTCAAGTGCTCCATAGAACATACCATACATATTAGTAACATTATTTGTATCAAATTTAATAGGCGAGTTAAATTTATATGCATTATTAAACATAAATTTCATATTTGTTACTTTTTTTGTATTGAGATTTATTGGTTTGTTAAAGTTTATAGCTCCATTAAACATCATTTCCATAGTGGTAACATTTTGCGTATCAGAAAAGTTTAAATTAGAGTTAAAGTTCTCTGCTAATTCAAGTAATCCTCTCATATTTGTTACATTGCCTGTATCAAAATTTAATATTTGATTAAATGCTTTTGCATGAGAGAACATTTGTTCCATGTCTTCAACATTTTGTGTATTAAAGTTAATCGGTTGATTAAATTCATTTGTTCCCCAAAACATTGAGTTCATTTTTTTAACATTCTTTGTATCAAAGTTGAGCGGTTTATTGAATTTACTTGCCCCGCTAAACATTAAAGACATATCTGTAACATTTTTAGTATTAAATTTTAGTTCTTGGTCAAATTCGAGTGCATCATAAAACATAGCCTTCATGTTTTGCACATTTCTTGTATCAAAGTTAAGTGGGGAATTAAAATGTTTTGCTTCATAAAACATTGAATACATAGTAATAACGTTTCTTGTATCAAATCTTATTGGTTGATTAATTTTGCTTGCTTCAAACATCATACTCATATCTGTAACATTTGATGTATTTCATTCATTAAGATTTTCTATGTTTGATGATTTATTTTCTTTAAATGCTGCTTTTAATGACTCTATAAATCAAGGCAATCTAGTAGGAACCTTCTTAGTTGATTTTGCAAAAGGTTTAATAGCTATTTTGCCAGACTCATCTTTATAATAACCAATTATTTTACAAATAGTTTCTTGACTATCTTCATATTTATGCTCAATTGAGTCTAGATGAAAGCTTACATCTTTTAATTCTAATGTTAGTTCAAAATCTAAACCATCAAAACTTAAAATAAGGTTTTTAGTGGCATCTTTTAAAGACTTAATTGTTTTATCTGAATCAGTTTTTATTAGATATGGTAATTTAGTAAATTTAATTCTTTTATTTAGATGTTTCACAATATCACTAACTTTATGACTTTGTAAAATCTCATCCTTCATATTAGCTCATTCATCAGTTACTAGCCTTTGAATTTCAAACCTGATAACATTACGGTCATGATTTAATTCATTACGTAATCTTTTAATTTCTTTTTCTAATTCTGCTACATTTTGTTTTTTAATACTAATTTGATTTTTAAGTTCATCAACATAAGAATTCAATTCATGAAATTTAGCTTGCAATTTTAGCATTGCTTCTAGACTTTCTAACTGATAATTTTCTATATCAAAGCCATAAATTAGAGAATCTGCATACTGAGCCATTTGTGTTTTATCTTTTTCTAAATTGACTATCTGACTTTGTAGCAATTTAAGCTCGTCTTGTAATTTTTCAATCTTATTTTGATTAATATTTTGTTGCTTATTTTTTTTAATAAGCAATGTTGTTGTTATGGAAATAGGAACTACAGCCACAGCTGCTAGTCCGCCTATTAGTAATCAATCTTTTTTCATTTTCTTAACTCCTTATCAAGTTGTGATGGTTTTTTTAATTGTTTAAAATTTTTACTTGGAAAATTTTGGCATTCATTCATTTTAAGGATTAAGATCTAGATGATTTTTATTGTTTACTAATAGTTCGACTAGAAAGGCCTTGTACAAATGCATTAGCATATTTAAACATTTAAGAAATTAGCTACTGCTTTGATGTTCTTTTGATTGTTAATATCTTAATTAAAATTAGTTTCCTCTTGGAACACACTTTTTTCATATATTTCATTTTGTTTGTATTGCTAAATTTAAGTTCTAAGTTAAATTTTTGTGTTATAAAACATTCAGCCCATTTTTTCTAGATTTTTTTATTAAATTAAGAAGTTAACTAAATTAGTTTATTTCGCAAAACATTGAGTTCATTATTTCAAACATTTTTTTGTGTTAAAGTTGACTTTGTTTTATTTAATTTCTATGCTCTATTAAATATTAAAGACATAGTAAACTAAAAAAAGTAAGTTATTAATTGAAATAGCCATATTAGAAAACTAAGGGTAAAGTAAGTGCTCTGTGGCATATAAAAAAATATCAGGTTAATTATCTCTTGCAATAACTAGTTTAAAAAGGTGCTTTTCAAACAGTTAATAGCGATATAAAATTATTTACTCTACGAAAAACAGATATGAGCTATTCATTTTATGATACTAATTATAATAATGATGCCTGCATAAAACACAAAATAGTTAAAAAAGTAGTAAATATGAAATAAATGTTTGGAAATATACACCATTTTTAGCTTAAAATATATCAATAATAAATTTTTTAAAATATGAAGAGTTTTAATTGCCGTAAATTATTTTAATTACTTATTTTATTGATACTTATTAAGTTAATTTAGATAATTTAGTTTATGTTTGTTTAATAGGATTTTTATAACTATATTTTTATTTTTCTAATATTTTTTTGTTTTTTTAATTTCTTTAAGTTAATTACATAGTTAATATTAGATACTATATCTTCTAATCCTGGGTTTCTAATTCATTGATTTTTTAGCTTCTTTAGCTTCTTGCTTTTTATTGTATTATTTGTGTGATTGATTTTTTTCTTCACTTGGATAATTTTTTTTATATCAGCACCCGAAATTATGTCTCTATAAGTTTTTTTGTATAAGGATTTAGTTGCTTATTCTGCTTTTTTTAGTACATAGAACATAGTTTTAGAGATATAATTCACATTTTTTTATCTTCATCATATCTTTAGAAAAGATTTTTTTATATTCTATGCATAAAGGATTTTCCATAATATTTAAATAATTCAAAAGCCTTTTTTCTTTTAATTGCTTTGACAAAATAATTCTTATTATCAAAAGAAAAAGCCCGCAGTACCGCAGGCCTAATTTTTTGTTTCTATTTTAAATCTATTTCTTGTTTGTAAATGTTATCATCTAAAGTAGCTTTACCATCATTGTCAAAATATAGTTGCCATTCAAGCACAATTTTGTTACCATTTTTACTAATTTTGATACCTTTTTTTCTGTTACCAAAATTAAAGCCAATGTTTTCCTTTTTGCCATGTGTATTAACATTATCTGAATTTTTGAATTTATTGCTAAATTTTAGATGTTCTACATCATTAGAAGAACTTCCACCTTTACTTTTTTTATTTTTACGACTACCTACTTTTCTATTTTTTCTATGGTGTTGAATCCTACCATTAGATATTCTTAGAGCACCTTCACTTACTAAGACATCTAGCTCTTTTTTTGCTTCATCTTTTTTTTCATCAATTTCAAAAAGTTCATTGTTATTTTTGTCTAAAAAATCCTTTAGTTCAGGTAATCTATATTTTTTTGTACTTTGTTCCTTTTGGTTTTTTGGAGGAGTTTGTTCTTCGTGGTCCTTTTGAGGGGTTTGATCCTTTTGGTTTTTTGGAGGAGTTTGTTCTTCGTGGTCCTTTTGAGGGGTTTGATCCTTTTGGTTTTTTGGAGGAGTTTGGTCCTTTTGGTCCTTTTGAGGGGTTTGATCCTTTTGGTTTTTTGGAGGAGTTTGTTCTTCGTGGTCCTTTTGAGGAGTTTGGTCCTTTTGGTCTTTTGGAGAAGTTTGGTCCTTTTGGTCCTTTTGAGGGGTTTGATCCTTTTGGTTTTTTGGAGGAGTTTGTTCTTCGTGGTCCTTTTGAGGAGTTTGGTCCTTTTGGTCTTTTGGAGAAGTTTGGTCCTCTTGGTCTTTTGTGCCTGAGTTTTCTCCCATACCTTCTTCTGTTTTCTCTACATCACATGCAGCAGCGACTATTGGTAGAGATGAAATTGATACTATTGAAGCTAAAGTTATAAATATCTTATTTATTTTTTTCATATAGAATTAAAATCCTTTTTATACCTTAATTAAACTTAAATCTTTTTATATATAACTACCTTATATATTAGATTAGGCTTCAAAAAAAAAAAAAAAATGAACTCATAATAGGCAAATTAGGATAAAAATATTAGTTTTTTATCTAATTTATATAAAAAAATAAAAAATTATGTAAACTACCCATATAACAATATAAGAATGCCTCGAATTAGTTGCATAACTTGGGGCATTATTTTTTAAACAAAAATTGTTATTTAAATAAAAATATAAAGAAGTTTTTAGGAGACTTATAAATAAATGAAGAAAACAAAAAAGATCTTATTGTCACTAGGTTTAGTAGTATCTGCAATGTCAATTCCAGTAGTAGCTGCATCATGTAAGCAACAAAAAGCTAAAAATGAAGATAATAAACAAGAAAATAAAAAAGAAAAAGAAAATAAAGAAATACAACAAAACAAAATTGCTCTAGAAAAATATAAGCAAAAAATTGCTAAAGAAATAAAAAATTTAGAAGAAGCAATTATAAAAGTAAAAGGCACAAAATTTAATGAGACTAAATTTAAAAAATTTATGAACAAAAAACCAGATAGCCTCAAGCAAATGGAGCAATCAGTTTACTTACAATATAAAGAAGATTTATTAGAAATAAATGCAGAAAACTTTAAATATCTAGTGCTATGAGCAGAAGAAGAGATAAAGGAATTTATAAGTCATCTAAGTGAAGAATTAAATGAGTTATTAAAAGAAAAAAATGATATTAAAGAAACAGATAATAATCATGAATATATTAATGAGTTAGTAACTGAGCTACTTGATGTATTTAGTGAAATCTCAGATTTTAGTGTCTAACTAAAAAGTATTAAATGAATACTTATTTTTAAGAAATTAAAATAATGCCAATAACTTATGAAGTTATACTAGGATAAAAAATTCATAAAAAATGAATTAAAAACACTCCTTAAATATCTAAGTAAACAAGGACAAAATATTTGAACAAATAATTATGTTTGTTCGAATATTGCTTGATTGTAAGTTCAAGTGCAACACCAATTAAGGTAAAATTTAATTGTGGAGCACTTGAATTTTTAAACAAAAAAAGTTCCACACTTGGCAGTAGGAAACTTTCATATGAATTATACTAAAAATTATAATCATCTAACATATGATGAACGTGCATTTATTGAAATTCAAATAAAATCTGGGTATTCTATTAGATCTATAGCTAGACAGTTAAACAGAAGTCCATCCACAGTAAGTCGCGAATTAAAACGCAACACTGCTTTTAGCGGTTCATATCAATGTAAAATAGCAGAGCAGAAAGCATTAAATAGGCATTCGCACAAATACTTGTTTAAATTTACGAGTAATTTTGAATATGCTGAATTTGAAAAATTTTTCTTAGAAAAATTCGATAAAAGATTTTACGGAATTGTTGCAACAGCTCGATACATTAAGCAAACTTTTCCAAATATTGCGTCTCCGTCGATAAGGACTATATTTAATTGGATTAAGACAAGAAAATGAAAATTGAAACCTAGAGACAGATTGAGAATTTTTTATAAAAAAGGCGGAAAAAGAACTGCATCAGTTGTCTCAAGATTAATTGGAGATTCTCACTATGTATATCCAATATGGGCAAGACCAAAATATATTGATTTAAGAGAAGAATATGGTCATTGAGAAAGTGACTTAATTATAGGCAAAAGATCGAATGGATATGATAATGTATTAACACTTGTTGAAAGGCAAACCAGAATGGGGTTTGCAGTTAAAATTAAATCAAAATCAGCTTTTTTGGTAATTTCAAAGCTTAAAAAAATAATCCAGGATCATAATTTAATTGTCAAATCTATAACAATTGATAACGGGATAGAATTCGAAAGAATGGGTTTATTAGGAAAATGACTAAATATTAAAATATTTAGAGCTGAACCGTATGCTTCATTTCAAAGGGGAACAAACGAAAATTGAAACGGAATGATTAGAAGAATGTTTCATAAAGGTTTTGATTTTAATTCTATCTCTCAAGTTCAACTGGATGATGTTGTAAATCAAATAAATGAAATGCCACGTAAAATTTTGAATTGGCAAAAACCAATTGAACTATTTAAGTTAGCTAATGACTATGGTGTCGTTTTAAATTAAAACATGTGAATTTAATTGACTGCATTCATAAAAAAATGAATGGTTATTTTTTGCATTTTATTTAGTTATTTTATCCCCCTAACCCCCTTAATTACAAATAAGGGGGTATAACAAAACATTATTTAGGGTTTACGCAGATGTTCCATCTGATTTTTTTAACCCCCTGCCCCTTGATTTCAAACAAGGGGTAGATGTGGCATACGCCACATATTATGCAAAAATGCTATAATAAAAAAGCCAAGCACATATGTTGCACTTGAACTTTCATTTATGGAATATTTGAACAAATAATTATGTTTGTTCGAATATTTTTTATGTAGAAGGGTTATTTTGTCATGTCCGAATAAAAAGCAAAAGAGCACAAAAATACAAGAATATAAAAGCAGAATATTATAACTTTGCTAACAAAAACTATAATGGAATTAATAATGATATTTATGCAACAGATGTAACATATATTCCAGTTCTAATTGATGTGCCCGATAACATATTTTTATGTCAGTTATTATTCATCATCAGAAAAAGGTAGCATTGAAAATGCTCACAGGCTTTTAAGAAGATACATTCCAAAGGGAAAATCTATAGATAAATATGTTGGTCAAGAACTAAAACCAATGGCCGATTTTATAAATTCACATCCAAGAATTTATAAAGGAGTACTTGGCTTTAAATGCGCCAAGCAAATGCAATAAAAATTAACATCAACAGAAAATTTTGCACTTTTGAGTACTCAAAAGTATCTTTTCTTATTCTTTTTTTATTCTTTTAGCCATTCTCTTGTCAGAACCACCAAAAATTGGTATTATTTTTCCAATACTCAAATTAGGTGCTTTTTGCTTTGATAATTTATAATTATTTAATATTTTAATTTGTAAAGAACTAACATATGAAAAGAAAATTAATGTTAATAGGGGGGGGGGGCTTAGTTTTTGCTAGTTCTTTCCCAATGACAGCTGCTTCATGTGATGTAAAGAAAAAGGATGTTGAAACATCTAGCTCAAAAAAACAAGGTTCAAAACCCAACTCAGAATCTAAATCAGAAAATCAAGATTCAGAAACAAACTCACAATCTAAATCAGAAAAAGAAGATTCAAAACCCAACTCAGAATCTAAATCAGAAAATCAAGATTCAGAAACAAACTCACAATCTAAATCAGGAAAACAAGATTCAGAAACTAATGGCAGTAGTAATGAATTAACAAAACCTAGTGAAAAGACACAAAATGATATGCCAACAGAAAATTCTGGAATAAACGACTATTTAGATAAAGTTATGGAATACGGAAAAGAAGCATCAGAACTAATCACCCTATTAGAAGAGAGAAAAGAAAGGGAAGAAAAAGTTAATGAATTACTAAAGAAGCCTGGACTTTGAAAAATAGTAGAAGAATTATCAAGTTTATATGAAAGCTCAAAATATGATCTTAATGCATTTAAAAAGGAAATTGAGGAAGTTTTAAAAAATCCTAGAGATAAAAATGAACTATCAGTTAAACTAAAACAATATAAAGGATCCAGCGAGGAAATTAAAAACGCAATTAAGGAATTAAAAGGCTTTAAGAGACAAAAGTAGATTTTTTCAAATCTGCTTGCTTGATTGTGGGTTCAAGTGCTCCGCAATTAAATTTTACTTTAATTGGTGTTGCACTTGAACTTTCATTTATGGAGTCTCTTTTTTTAATTAAAATATAAAAGTTATACCCCATAATACTATACAAAATGTCGCATTTTGAACAATGTAGACATTTTTTTATTTATTTTTCTGACAAAGACTTAAAAAATGCTGCTAATGTCATCATAAAAAAATTAATTTTATTTATTTCTCTATTTAAATTTTGTGTTATAATATAGTTATAATGCTATATATTTAGGAGAATTTGAAAATGGCAATTCCAGTTGAAATAAGACAAGTTGAAAGACCTAAAAACACAGTTGTAAAGAACTACTTCGGAAAATTTAAAGTTGTAAAAAGAACCAGCAAATATGTGAATGGAAAAGCAATTCCAAAAGATTTGGCAATTGTTGGCGAAATAGTAGATTACAAATTTGTTCCTTTTGAAACACCTGTCCCAGTAGGTACAAGATCTAAGAAAAATCAAGAAAAAACAGATATAAAAGACTATGGTAACATAGCAATTTTTACAAAAAATAGCAATGATATTTTGGAAAAATTACTAACACATTTTGATTCATCAACAGCTTACAAATTATATGTAATTGCTATTCTTAGATGTGCTTATCCAAAAGCCGTTAATCGTGATTTAAAGTTTTACTATGAAACTTCATTTATGTCTGAATTATTTAAAAAGGTTGATTTATCTGAATCATTATTACCAGACTTCTTTGAAAAAACTGGTAGAGCATATTCAAATATACATAACTTCATGTTAGATAGAATAAATGAGTTTAAAGGTAAAGTACAAATTATTGATGGCACACTTAAATCTTATAATTCAGATGAAGTAACTTTTTCTCAATGATCAAGAAAAGGCAAGGTTAAAGGTAGCAAAGATTTTACCTTACTTTACACTTGTGACTTATATACCAAAGAGCCAATTTATCACAGACCATACCAAGGAAATATGCTGGATTCGACTATTTTTGAGGACTTTTTGGAAAATGTACCTAGCACTGGGGAAATATTAGTTGCTGATAAAGGCTTTAGAACTAAAGCAATTACAGAGCTTTTAGAACAGAATAAAAATGTTAAGTATCTTTTGCCATTAAAGAGAAATACAACATTAATTAGAGCAGAAAAACTTGATGAAAATTTGGCTCCTGTAAAAATTAAAGATAAGCAATTACTAGGGTCTAAAAAGCAAATAGATGGAAAGTTTTTTTATCTATTTAAAGACTTAGAAATAGCTGGCAAAGAAAGTGTTGGAAACTATCAAAAACATCTAAAAAGAAATACATTTAACATTGATGAATTCAATAAAAATAATCAATTTTTTGGTGTCATTGTTTTTGAATCCAATGTTGACCTTTCATTAGAGGATGTATACACACTATATGATCAAAGATGAGAAATTGAAGAAATGTTTAACTTTTATAAAAATATTTTGGAACTATCAAAAACAAGAGTTCATTCAGAAATGAAAGTTTACACAACAGAGTTTATAAACTACTTGTCGCTAATAATTGCGACAAAAGTTAAGAACAATTTAATAAGACTAAATCTTCATCAAAACTACTCATTCAGACAGATTATAGAATATTTGAGAAGTTACAAAGTTGAAGTAATAAATGATACAGAATGAAAAAAACGCAAGGTGTTGAAATATGTTCAAAACCTTGCGGAATTGTTAGAAATATAGCATTACACTAAAACTTTTTTATTAAAAGAAGCTCTTATTTTTTTATTTAGTTTTTTATAAAAAAATAGAAAAACAAACATAATAAACTAGGAAAAAATATTTGAACAAATAATTATGTTTGTTCAAATATTTTTTTATGTAGAAGGGTTATTTTATTATAGCTAGACAACTAACAGTTAATGAATGAATAGAATTAATAAAAATATATAACTAGCAAAAAATAATGTAATACAGCAAATGTATTTATGTCGGAATAAATAAAATCATAGCAATAGCGCTATGACATATTATTTTCATTAATCTTTGTAGCATTTTTTAAATTTGACTTTTGATACTTAATTTTATAAATAAACTTCCACATAATTCCAAATAATAATGGTGTTATCATTGAAACAACATAAAGAAGGAAATCAAGAATAATTATTACTCCTGTATTATTTCCTTTATAAAAATAAGGGTTTTTGAAGTCTAAAAATCCATAAACAACTGCGCCTCTGCCTTGAATTATTTTGTCAAATGTAGCAAAGAATAATATCATTGCAAAGATTGTGTAAACAGTTGAAATAAGCACAGGAATTGTAAATGTAATTTTAGTTACGATAATTTCTTTTCTAATCAAAGACAAGGCCACAAAACCTAAGATAGGATTTATTGCATGTGTAATCAGTGAGCGGGTAGCATTTAATGGATTAGTCCATGTTGACTTTTGGTATGAAAGCAATGCTCAATAGACAACAAAAGTCATAGTTATTGAAACAACAGAAATAAATAGTGCTTTTTTAGCATACATATTAGTTCATAAAACGCCAGCTATAATTAGGACAAAACCTAGTAAAAAGTTTGATAAGTAAGTATAGTATAAAAATGAACCTCAGCCTTTAAAAACTGCAAGATGTGTTGGTGCACCAGTTTTATTTAATTCATCTTTTGGATCGTATCAAATTACATATGAGAAAGCATAGAAAAGGGTTGTTAATAACACAAACAAACCAAAACCAAACAGCCATCATCTTATGTTCTTATTTGTAGTTTTATTTTGCATGCGAATTATTATAACTATATTTATTTTTTAATGAACAGAATTTATAATTTAAATAAATTGGAGCAAATTAAACATTGCTATAATATTATTATTTAAATATTTTAAGGATCATTATTATGATTAAGAGACTAATAAGTGGAATTAAGCCAACAGGTGATCTTACGCTAGGAAATTATATCGGTGCAATTAAAAATTTTGTCAAATTGCAAGATGAATATGAATCATATTATTTTGTAGCAGACTTGCACTCACTAACAATGGGCGATAATAATGCAGATGAGTTAGAAAAAAGAAGAAAGGAAATAGTTGCATCATATTTAGCTTGCGGTCTAGATCCTAATAAGTGCACAATTTTTTACCAATCAGACATTTATGAGCATACATTAGTTCAATGGCTTTTAACTTGTGAATCAACAATGGGCGAATTAAGTAGAATGACTCAATATAAGGACAAGAGTCAAGGAGCTCTTAAACAAGCTAATGGTACTGAAAAAATACCAGTAGGTTTATTTATGTACCCTACCTTAATGGCTTCTGATATTTTAATTTATGATGCTGACTTTGTGCCTATCGGCGAAGATCAAGTTCAGCACTTAGAATTAACTAGAATGCTAGCAGAAAGAATAAATAAAAAGTATCAATTAGACCTTAAAATTCCAACAGGAATTATTCCTAAAGAAGGTGCTAGAATTAAGTCTTTATCAGATCCTACAGCTAAAATGTCAAAAAGCGAAAAAACATCAAAAGGCACGATTTACTTAAACGACGATCCTGAAGTAGCTTATAAAAAAATTATGAAGTCAGTTACCGATTCAGAAAATAAGGTTTATATTTCCAATGATAAACCTGGAATATTGAACTTATTAAATATTTATGCGGCTTTAACTAACATTACACTTGTTGAAGCTGAAGCTCAGTTCAAAGACTCAAATTATGTTGAATTTAAAACTGCAGTAGCAACTGTTGTAAAAAATGAATTAATAAAAATTCAAGCAAAATACGAAGAGGCTTATAAAATAGTCGATTCAGTTACAAAATCAGGAGCACAAAAAGCAAAAGAAATTTGTGCTCCAATAACAAAAAAAATACTTTCAAAATTTGGATTCAAATAGAGGAATTATGAAAATTGAAGCTAATAAACCATTAAATCATACAACTAGCCATCTTTTAGGGGCAGCAGTTGAAATGTTATATCCTAATGTTAAATTAGGTTTTGGACCTGCTACTGATGAAGGATTCTATTATGACTTTGATTTCGCTGAACCATTAAGCGAAAATGAATTAGGCAAAATTGAAAAACTAATGAAAAAGTTAGCAAGCAGAAATTTAGTAACTATTAAAATTAGTGAAGATGAATATGATTTTGCCAATAAACCCTATAAAAAAGAGTTATATGACGAATTAAAGTCTCAAAACAAAGAAATAACTTTTTATGCATTGCAAGATCCTCTTAATAAAGAAATAGTATTTAAGGACTTATGTGCTGGTAATCATATTGAAAGCACAAAAAATATTAAAAACTTTAAATTACTAAGCATAGCTGGAGCATACTGAAGAGGTGATAGTAAAAATAAACAGCTTACTAGAATTTACGGAACATCATGAGAAACAAAAGATGAATTAGATAAATATTTAGCTCTGCTATCTGATAGAAAAGAAAGAGACCACCGTAAAATTGGTAAAGATATGAAAATCTTTACTTTTAGCCCATTAGCTGGTCAAGGATTTCCAATATGATTAGAAAATGGAATGTATATTCATAATGAAATAAAAAATTTAGTGCTTAAATTAGACAAAAAATATGGCTTTACTGAAGTTTTAACCCCACATTTTGGGGCAGAATTACTTTATAAAACTAGTGGCCATTTAGCGCATTATAAAGATGATATGTTTAAACCTTTATTGGTTGAAAATGAAACATTAATCCCTAGACCAATGACTTGTCCACATCACATAATTGTTTATAACACTGAAAAACACTCGTACAGAG
Source organism: Mycoplasmopsis bovis PG45 (assembly GCF_000183385.1). Classification (GTDB taxonomy): domain Bacteria; phylum Bacillota_I; class Bacilli_A; order Mycoplasmatales; family Metamycoplasmataceae; genus Mycoplasmopsis; species Mycoplasmopsis bovis. Next base: position 505,888 of record NC_014760.1, read on the forward strand.
ACTTGCCAATAAGATATAGCGAACAGTCTCAGTTGTATCGTTATGAAAAATCTGGCGCTCTTACAGGCTTAGAAAGAGTTAGGGGTATGCTTTTAACCGAAGGGCACTTGTTTGTTAGATATGACCAAATTGCTTCTGAAGTTAAAAGAATGTACAAGCAAATAAAAGAAATATTATCTATTTTTAATATAGAAATTAGCTATATTTCACTTTCATTAAGAGATTTAAACAACAAAGATAAGTATTTTAATAACGATTCAATTTGAAACAAAGCCGAAGTAATGCTTGAAAAAGCTTTGAACGATATGAAGGTAAAGTACAAAAAAGTTGAAGGTGAAGCAGCATTTTATGGTCCTAAAATTGATATTCAAATCGATACAGCTTTAGGTCATGAAATTACTGTATCTACTATACAATTAGACTTTTTACAACCTGAAAAATTTGACTTAAGTTACATTGATAAAAATAATAAAGAAGTAAGACCAATTATGATTCATAGAGGCCTTATTGGCACATATGAAAGATTTGTTGCTATATTACTAGAGCAAACAAAAGGTAACTTGCCATTTTGAATAGCTCCTAAGCAAGCAACAATAATTCCTGTTAACTTATCAGAAAACTTAAAATATGCTAAGAAAGTTGCTAAAAAGCTTTTAAATAGTGACTTTAGAGTAAAAATTGATGATTCAGACGAAAGATTGAATAAAAAAATTAGAAATGCGCAAGTTTCTAAGTCAAAATTCCAGCTTATTCTGGGTTCAAATGAAATGAACTCAAATACGGTTTCATATCGTGAATATGGAAAAGAAGAAACTACAACAGTTTCTATAAATGACTTTATAAAATTGCTTAAGAAATTAAGAAATAATTATGAATAAGTCGAAAAAATCAACTAAAGCTAATAGGCTTATTTCATATAGTCCACTACTAACTGTTTTATTTGTTACACTTTTTATAATTATTCCTATGTCGGTTGTGTGGATACTAGTTGCACCTGAATTTGGCAATGTTAAAATATCAAAGACTTTGTGAATAATACTTAGTCCTGTTTTAATTTTGACTTTATCAATAGTAATTAATATTGTGTTTGTGTTAACAAAACTTTTAAATATTAGAAGCTTTAATTTTTCAATTCCTTTTGGAATAATATTTTCATTAATTATATGATTGTGTTTAGAACAAATGCCATTTTGAATAAAGTATATAATTGCTCCAATAGCTGGAATATTAGTTGCAATAGTAACTAATATTGCCGTAGGCAAAATAGAAGATAAAATTCTAAGCAAAAATAAACAAAAGAGCAAGATATAAAATACGAATTTGGCTATTTTATAGACTTATATAATAAACAAAACACCAAGATTTTCCTTGGTGTTTTTATGCTTATAATTGCTATTAAGCAATTAGTTTTCATTGTAATTTCACTTCCTTACAAATACTATTACATATTAATAGGCAGACTTGCTTCTTCTGTGTGAAAGTAATTCCATATTTTTCCGCAGTTTTGGTTACTTAAGAACGGCTATCAAAAAACATCATTTAAAATGAGCCTGAGCATAAAATAATATTTTGTGTCTCAAAATCTTTTTGTTAATAATTTAAAAAACTTTGAATTCCTCTATATAAAAAAACTAAGTTTTATGCAAGTTTCATGATAGCTTAAAAGCTGTTTTCCACTTCCTTCACACTTTCATATGCATAAAACTTAAAAGTTATATATTTGATGTCATCTATTAAAATGCGTCAAGCATTTAATCAATGGAACTTGGGTCTAATATTTACAGTCTGCTACCAATTATTGACAAAATGTTAACCTTTAGTTCTTAACAAAAAACAGATTATTAACAAAACTTTTTGTGCACAAAATGCACAAAAGACATAAAAAAATCTTGCTCGGGGCAAGATTTTTGTCTTTAATTTCTAAGAAATAATTGCTTCGTAAACCTTTGTTGAAACTGTTGGGCTTGCACCTTTGTTGTACTTAAAGAATCTAAACTTAATTTTTAGTTTGTCTCCTTCTTTTTCAACGTTGACAAATCCACTAGCTTTAATTTCGCCTTTTCTGGTTTTGTGTATCGGATTTTCAACACCAGCAATTGAATATCCATCTGGTAGACCAGTAACTGTTCCTATTTTAATGCCTTTTCAAGGTAATTTTCTCTTGAACTTTCCGCTTAACTTTGTAGCTCCATTACGAGTATCAAAGAAAACTTGCTTATTATTGCCTTTTTTAGGCGGAATTAAGTCTTCATCTTTGATGTCTTTTTTACTAATTATGATTTTAACCTTAGAAAGATCAAAATCAATATCCTTGTAAGCTACTTCTTGATTATCCGAAACCTTTTCTCCATCTTTTTTATGCGAATCAGAAGTTTCTTTTATTTCTTTTTCATTTGTTTTTTGTGCATTAGCACTATTAGAACTTGCGCCATTAGAATTAGAAGTTCCACTTGCAGAGGTTGTTTTATGACCTGTTCCAGCTCCTTCAGCTTGTTTTGCAGGTTCTTCAACTTTTTTCTTTTCTTCCTTCTTGTTACTGCCATCACATTTAGTAGCAATTAAAGGAAATGAAAAAGTAGCAGTTAATACAGTTCCTAAACTTAACAATAGTTTGTGTTTCATAAATTTGGATTCCTCTTAAACATTTTGTCTGTGTAAATTATACACTTTTCTTTATAAGCCTATTTGTAGGGTTAATTAGAACATATGGCGTTTATATTAAAATATTTAAACATATATTAGCAATATAAGAATAATTGTAAAAAATATGTAAAATGCTAGCAACTTGACTGGCATCTGTATTATGTTTTAATGATAAAAGGTTGTTAATCCAGGAAATAATTAACTAAAGTCAAATTCTTGGAAACATTTTTTGTGCATTATTAAACAATTAAAAAGCTACAAACACCAAATGCAGCAGCTTTTAAAGTTAGTCAATTGCATTAATTAGTTCATCAAATTTTTTAAAAAATTCATCACTATTAATATCAAAGTTTGCTAATGGTAGTGCATACATTTGATAAGTAATATTATTTTCTTTTACTGGTATCATTTTATTTAAACTATCAAAAAAATCTTCATGTCAATAGTCATTCATTCATTTTGAATTCTCTTTAGTTTCAATTAATACTTGATAATTTTTGTTTTTGCCTTCAATAAATAAATAAAAATCAGGAATTATTTTTATTGCATTAGTAAATGAGTAAATGTTCGCCTTATTTTGAGAATGGTTTTTCACTAATCAAAACTTAAGACCTTTTTCATTTAATTTACCTACTATATTACTTTTAAAATAATTTATAAATTGATATTGTTGATGGGTAAAAAAATCGCACTTGCATGTAAATCAGTTTTCTCCTGATAAGTCTGTTTTATAAGAATATTGGTCAATATATATATCTGTTAAATCAAAAACTTTTTGTATAGGATGAGCTAAGAATTTGTTCGATCCATTATATACAGAGTTAAAATTATGAACATAAGTAGCAATATTGCTTAGTGCAATATTAATTGAATATTTTAATGAATGATTAAAATCATTTTCATCATTAAAGCACACTTCCACTTTATTATTGCCAAAGTACTCATCTAATTTAAAAAGATCTAATGTACTATCTACATTATTAAATTTTGAACGTAAATATTCTAGGTTAAATTCACGATAATTTTTTGCATACTTATAAATAAGTTCTAAATCAATACTGCTAAGTTTATAAGTTTTTGAATATATATATTTACTACTTATTTCTCCAATAGTATGTGTGATATTTTTACTTATTTCATCAGGAAAAATTTTTATTTGCTTATCTAATTTTTCCTTTTTATTTAAAAATATAAAGCCATTTTTAAATAAATTGCTTTGTTTAAAGCTATCTTTTAAAGTACATAGTTGCAACTCTTTTGTAGTTGTGTTATTTACTTTTTGAATTTTATTTTTATCATAATTGTAAATAAAATTGTCTAATATATCTTTTTCATAGGATGATTGGTCAAAATTAAAGTGTTCAAAAATATGAAAAATATTAAATTCTTTATATTTATTTAAATCAGCTATAGAAGCAATATTATTAATAATTAAAAATTTCTTATCTGATTCTATATTTTCATATTGGCTTAAAAAATTATTATGGTTGCTAAATATTAAATTGATTGATTCTTTATTACTAAATAAACTAGGATTACTAATTTCTTTAATATCTATCAATTTACCCATAAACTGTATTTTATAGGCAAATAAGTATGAAATTGACAAATTATTAACTAGCATTTTTCTATACTCTTCAAAGTCATTTTCTCGGCCTAAAATAATGAAATTATTAATTCCTTTTGAATAAAAGTAAAGAATTATCATTGCTAAAAAATGATATTTAACAGCTTTATCTTCAATATTAATTAAGTACTTAATAGGAAATTTTGCTAGTTTCTTATCATAATCGGTTGCTAAAAATCTAATTGCTTCAGTTTCGCATTTGTTTAAGTTAATCGAGTTATTCAAATTCTGAACAATAATATTTGGAAGCTTCACTAGTGGATCAGAACCTTTGTAATTATTTGAATAATTCATTAACTCTTCAAGATTATTAAAAAGGAAATTTTTGTGCATTTTTTCTCCCTAAACTTAGTTATTTAAAATTTTAAAATAAAAAGCTTTCTTAAGCATTAATAAATGAATTTATGAAAATATTTTCAATATCAATAATAAATTTAGTTTGAAAAAATATGCTAATAAATAAGGAAAATTAGCATACCTATTTAATAAGTACTATAATTTAAATGTTATTTATATAACATTAGGAGATTGGATGCAGTATGAAGATAGTAAAAAAGTTACTATAAATTTTTTTATCATTCTTTTGTACTTTTCTGTAATATTTGCATATTTTTATAAATATGCAAGATTATCATTACTGTTAGGTTATGTAATCGGGGCATCTACTTCATTTTTAATTTTTTGAATAAAAGAGGCATTTAGTTATTTAATTATTGGAAAAAAGAAATCTCAAGCTGCAAGTTTAAGCGTCTTAGCTTTTGTTACTAGTTTTACTCTTGTGGGATTTTTGACAGTTTTATTAATTTTTGTAAATAAAATAAGCATCAAGAACATGAATAATATTTACACAAAAAGCAGTTTTCAAATAGCTTTTTATCCAGTTAATTTGATAACTTATACTTTTGGTTTTGTAACTTTAAAAATGAGTTTATTATTGTGTTTTATAAATAAAAAAAAGAAAGGAGGCATAAATGAATACAGTCAAAAGTGCAGGCGAATCTAATATCTTTAGTGATTGAATTAATGGCGGATATGCTGACTGAAATCAAAAGCAACTTCTATCATTGATTGTTGTTGTGTTAATTTGCTTAATTTTCTCTTTATATGTGTTTATAAAAATTAAAAAATATGCAAAAGAAGACAAAGCCCCTAGTGGCATTATTTTGGCAATGGAAGGCTATGTAAATTACATTGATAATGTTTATGATGATAATACTGATAGAAAAATTCCTAAAGCAAGATTTTATGTTTTTGGTTTAGCAACCTTTTTATTGCTTGGAAACTTGCTAGGCTTAATTGGGTTGGAACCTGTTACAACTTCTTATTCAATTGCATTAACTTTTGGACTAATGTCATGATTAGGGATTTATGTAACAGGCTTGATTTATCAAAAATGAAGATTTTTTGCTAGGTACAAAAATCCAATTGAGATAATAGGCCAGTTTTCGCCGCTAATCTCAATTAGTTTCCGTATCTTTGGAAACATTATTGGTGGAAGCATAATTATGGTTATGATTTACTCACTTTTTGGATACATTTGAACTAAAATGATTCCAAATTCACCACCACTACCGCTTTTAGCAGTGATTTTCACACCTGTATTACATCTTTATTTTGATGTTTTTAGTGCCTTCATTCAAGCATTAGTATTTTGCTCACTTACCACTATTTGATGAGCACAAGAAGCTGAAATAGAAGAAAAAAATGTAAAAATTGATGAAAAAAGTAATTATTTTTCATCTAATCAAATAAAAGTTAAGCAACTTAATGTTGCTCAAAATATATATTAAGTTAAGGAGATTATTATGGAAAAAGGATTAATTGCAATAGGTATTGGCATTAGTATGATTTCTGGTCTAGGTGTTGGTCTTGGTCAAGGTCTTGCTGCTGGTAAGGCAGCTGAAGCAGTTGGAAGAAATCCTGAAGCAGCAAGCAAGATTAGAACAATGATGCTTGTTGGTCAAGCGGTTTCTGAATCTGCTGCTATTTATGCATTAGTTATATCAATTCTATTAATGTTTGCTTTTAATTAATAATATGAACTTAATTTATAACTTATCACTTAATGCCAATATGCTTTTAAGCAGTCAAAATAATGGTGGAATTAAAGAAGAACTAAAGGATAAATTTAGAGCACTTTTCCCAACTTGACCTATGTTTTTGGCTACTATAATTGCATTTGTTTTAGTTGTTGTAATTTTATGATTCTTGCTTCATAAGCCTATAAAAAAAGCAATGAAGGAACGTCATGACTATATACAAAAAAATATTGATGAAGCTAAATTAACCAATGATATTTCTAAGCAAAAATTAAATGAAGCTAATAAAAGGTTAGCTGAAGCTTATTCTGAAGCAGATGAATTAATCAAAAATGCCAAAATTCATGGCGAAAATGTAATTGAAGAATATGTTCATAAAGCTAGAAATGAATCAAAGAGAATAATAGATAAAGCTCATACTGAAATTGAATCAGAAAGACAAAAAATGATTGATGATTCTAAATCAAACATTGCTAAGGCAGCTATTGAAATTTCAAAAAAAATTATGCAAAAAGAAGTTACAAAAGAGTCACAAGATGAAGTGATTAACAACTTCTTAAAGGATAATTAGCTATGTATATTAAAGCTAATGCCGATAGTTATGCTTTGGCACTATATGACTTACATAAAGAAGAAGATAGTGTAAGTAGCACATATGAGAATATACTTAGTTTCTATGAACTTTTGTGTAATGATAGGGCAATCTCTTCATTTTTTAACAGCAGTAAGATTGCTGTAGAAAAAAAGTGTGAATTAGCCAATGAAATAGTTCAATACGATGAAAAATTAAAAACTTTTGCAAACTTTTTAAAGCTTTTAATAGCTAAAAACAATTCGTCGCTGTTGCAACAAGCTCTATCAATATATATACATATTGTTGAAGATGACTTAAATATAATAAGAGCAAAATTAATTTCTGCTTTTGAAATTGACAATGAATTAAAAATTAAAATTATTCAAAAACTAGAACAAAAATACAATAAAAAAATTGTGCTCAATACTTATATAGACAAGAGCTTAATTTTTGGATTTAAAATAGTGATTGGAAATGACATAATTGAGCATAATGCTAAAGCTGATTTAGAAAAAATTTCATCATTAATTAACGATAAAAATGGAGGCTTAAATGGCTAACAAAAGCACTGATATAAGCGCAATTATCAAAGATAGAATTAGGCGTTTTGATTCAAAAATAGATTATTCAGAAATTGGATATATTGTTACTATTGGTGATGGAATTGCCTTAATTAACGGCCTAGATAATGCAAAAAATGGTGAAATAGTTAAGTTCAAAGACAATATTACTGGCTTAGTATTGAATTTAGAAGAAGAAGTAGTTGGTGTTGCTATATTTGGTAACGCTAATGCACTTAGTGAAGGTGATTTATGCACTAGAACGGGTGAAGTTATTTCAGTGCCAGTTGGTAATCAATTAACTGGAAGAGTTATAAATGCAATAGGAGAGCCTATTGATGGAAAAGGGCCACTTAATAACACTAAACGTAGGGAAATTTTTAAGGTAGCGCCTGGTGTTATGAGCAGGGTTGAAGTTAATGAGCCTTTGGAAACTGGAATAATTGCAATTGATTCAATGATTCCTATTGGTAAAGGTCAAAGAGAATTAATTATTGGTGATAGGCAAACTGGAAAAACGTCAATAGCAATTGATACTATAATTAATCAAAAAGATAAAAATGTTAAGTGCATTTATGTAGCAATTGGACAAAAAAACTCAACAGTTGCCCAAATTACTAAAAAATTACAAGATGCTGGAGCAATGGACTATACAACTGTGATTGTTTCTGGAGCTTCAGAATTAGCACCTCAACAATACATTGCTCCTTATTCAGGCACAGCAATAGCAGAAGAGTGAATGTCAGAAGGCAAAGATTGCTTAATTATTTATGATGATTTATCAAAACATGCTATTGCTTACAGAACTTTATCACTATTATTAAGACGTCCGCCCGGACGTGAAGCTTATCCTGGTGATGTTTTCTACTTACACTCTCAATTATTAGAAAGAGCTGCTAAGGTTAACTCTTCATATGGCGGTGGTTCAATTACTGCCTTACCAATAATCGAAACTCAACAAGGTGATATATCAGCTTATATTCCTACTAATGTTATTTCAATCACTGATGGTCAAATTTTTACCAGAGAAAACTTATTCCACTCAGGACAAAGACCTGCTGTTGATGTTGGTTTTAGTGTTTCTAGGGTAGGTTCTAGTGCGCAAACTAAAGCTATGAAGGAAGTTTCTAGCTCTCTTAAATTAGAACTTGCTCAATATAATGAAATGCAAGCTTTTGCCCAATTTGGCTCAGATTTAGACGATTCTACTATTGCTATTCTAAAACATGGTCTAAAAGTTTATGAACTTCTTAAACAAGAGCAATATTATCCAATAGATCATTTTTCACAAACGGCTATTTTGCTAGGGATCAAGGAAAAAATTATTAATCCACTTCCAGTTAGTCAATTAAGAAGATATCGTGATGAAGTTATCAAATATATGACTAAAGATTTAGATGGGTTGAGCATAGTTGCTGCAATAAAACAAAACAAAAATGCATTAAACAGCGAAATTAAAAATGCTATTACTACTCAATTAGTTAAAATTGTAAATAAAATAATAGCTTCCTTGCATGATTACAAACCTGAAGCTGAGCTTCCAATGCCAGCTAAGTATGTAGAACAAAATAATGTCTAGTATTCAATCTATTCAAAGCAGAATTAAAACTGTCCAATCAATAAGAAAAATAACTCATGCAATGGAATTGGTCTCTTATTCTAAATTAAAAAAAGCAAAAAATGCCTTTGATGAAGTCGAAAAATATAACTTACTTATAGATCAAACATTTAAAAAAATTTTTGAAAACATTAGCCATGATGATTTAGAAGAGTTAATGAAGTCTAGAAACAATAGCAAAAGCAAACTTTATATTATTGTAACTAGCAATTTAGGCCTAGCCGGGGCTTATAATGCTAACATAATTAAACTTGTAAAAGAAACTATAACTAGCGATGATTATTTAATAATAATCGGATCATATGGCTATAGAGCTCTTAAGCAGAATTATGGCGAGCAAATAATTAACATTAGTGACATTTTACAAAGTAAAAGAATTAGTACTGTTGTTTCAAAAATAATCAAGAAAGCATTCAAGTTTTATAGAAATGGCACTGTAAGTTCAATTAACTTCATTTATACTAAATTCATAAATAATTTAGTTCAAGAAGAAACTTGCGAAAGAGTTTTTCCATTTAATGAAGTTATGATTCGTGAACACATCAACCGCAAAGAAATTGACTTTAATCTTGAATTTGAGCCAAGTGCAAAGGATGTTTTGGCTGATGCTATTCCGCTTTTTGTTGATTCTAAATTACATTTAGCAATGGCTACTTCACTTATTAGTGAACACTCTGCACGCAGAAGTGCAATGGAAAATGCAACTAGAAACTCAGATAGTTTAATAACTGATTTAGATATGGAATTCAAACGTAAACGTCAAGCAAAAATTACAAATGAAATAATAGAAATTGTTTCTGGTGCTGATGCAGTTTAAGCCTAATAAATCTGTTTTATAGAACTATAAGTGCATTTATTAAGGAGAGTTTATGAAAGAAAACATAATGATTAACTCTGAAAATTACAATAGTAGCAACAAAGGCAAGGTTGTACAAATAGTAGGCCCTGTTGTGGATGTTCATTTTCCTAAAGGCCAATTGCCTTCATTATTAAACGCTTTAATAATTAATTATAATAACAATACTTATACTCTAGAAGTAGCACAGCACATTGGTGATGACACTGTTAGAGCCGTTTCAATGGTTTCAACAAGCGGATTATCACGTGGAATTGATGTTTATGACACAGGCGCACCAATTAGTGTTCCTGTTGGTAATAAAGTATTAGGTAGAATGTTTGATGTTTTAGGCAATCCTATTGACTTAAAACCTATGCCTGATACTATAAAAATGCCTATTCATGCGCCAGCTCCTTCTTATGAAGAGCAAAGCACTGAAAGCGAAATTTTTGAAACAGGAATTAAAGTTATAGATCTTTTAGTGCCTTACGTAAAAGGCGGTAAAATAGGACTTTTCGGCGGTGCTGGAGTGGGCAAAACTGTTTTAGTGCAAGAATTAATTAATAATATTGCTAGAGAACATGGCGGTCTTTCAGTTTTTGCTGGTGTTGGCGAAAGAACTAGAGAAGGTAATGACTTATACAATGAAATGTTAGCTTCAGGAGTTTTAGAAAAAACAGCATTAGTCTTTGGACAAATGAATGAGCCACCTGGTGCGCGTATGAGAGTTGCGCTAACTGGCTTAACAATGGCTGAATACTTTAGAGATAAAGAAAAGCAAGATGTTTTACTTTTTATTGATAATATATTTAGATTCACACAAGCCGGTTCCGAAGTTAGCGCACTTCTTGGTCGTATGCCTAGTGCTGTTGGCTACCAACCAACATTAGCAACAGAAATGGGTCAGTTACAAGAGAGAATTGCTTCAACTAACAAAGGATCTATAACATCAGTGCAAGCTGTTTATGTTCCAGCCGATGACTTAACAGATCCAGCGCCTGCTACTACATTTAACCACCTTGATGCTAAAACTGTTTTAGATAGAAACATTGCAGCCTTAGGAATTTATCCCGCTGTTGATCCGCTTGAGTCTTCTTCAAGATTGCTTGACCCACTTGTAATTGGCCAAGAACACTATGAAACAGCCAGAAGAGTGGTTTCTATTTTACAAAGATTTAAAGAGTTACAAGACATAATTGCAATTTTAGGTATTGGCGAACTAAGCGAAGAAGATAAAAAAGTTGTTGCTAGAGCAAGAAGAATTAGAAACTTTTTAAGTCAGCCATTCTTTGTTGCTGAAAAATTTTCAGGCAAGCCTGGTAAGTATGTAAAAAGAGATGATACTGTAAGAAGCTTTAAAGAAATCTTAGATGGTAAGTACGATTCATATCCTGAAGAGTTTTTCATATATGTAGGCTCAATTGATGAAGTTAAAGCAAACTATGAAAACTACTTAAAAGCTAATACTACTGAAATTGAAAAAGCTAAAGCTTAGAAAGTAAGCATCACTATGCAAAGTTATTCAAATTTAAAAATTGTCACACAAGCTAGAACCTTTTATAATGGGCCAGTGTTAAGTGTTGAGCTAAAAACCAAAAGTGGTGGGTCGATAGTTTTACAACCAAACAGAAGTGAACTATTAACAACTATTGATATCTGTAAATTAGTTATAAAAGACTATCCTGATAATAAAGAAAAAGTATACTCTATAAGTGATGGCATAGTTTATGCTGATAAATCTAACATCAACATAATTACTAATGATATTATTCTTAATAGTGACATTGACGTTAAAAAAGCCGAAAGTGATAGAGACAAAGCTATTAGTGTTTTAAGTAGCAATAGCGATGCTGAAGTTATTTCACGCTTTGAAATTAAGCTAAAAAAGGCAATTAACAGAATTAATGTTTCTCAAAATAAATAATCACAAGACCTCTAATTCACAGAGGTTTTTTATTTGCTTTTGCGTCCAAAAATTCTGTTTTATACCATTTTATAGTGATATGCCATTAATAGTATAAAATTTAATTAATAGATTTTAAGTCAGCTAGGAGGGAAAATGTGAGTAAAGTTTAATGACTGATACAACCAAGTTGTTGAAGTTCCTAAAATTTTTGGTCTAAATCACATTTTGTTTATTTGTGCAGCAATTGCATTAACAATATTTTTACTATTTGTATTTCAAAGTGCAAGCAGAAATGTTGTTCGTGGTGCAATAATCTTTGTATGAATATTTATTTTCCTTTCAGAACTGATTTTTAGGCAATTTGGTCAAATTGCTTGAATGAAAGTTCATGAAACAGCAAAATATAATTTAGCATATGTTCCAGTACAAATTGTTTCGCTTTACCTATGAGTGCTACCGTTTTACTTCTTTATACCAAATAAAAGATTAGAAGCAGCATTATTGCCATTTATTGGAATATCAGGATTAACCATTGGGGCTTTTTTATTGGTTTATCCAGCTGTTGTATTCTCAAATAATACACCTAACAATGTTTACTATATGTTCCAATCTGCTTTAACATTTTCATTAGGATGTTATTTAGTGCTAAAAGGTAAATTACCATTTCGTAGTTGAAAAACATATGTTTACCACATAGTATTTATGGCTTCAATATTCATTGCAACTGTAATCTTAAATGAAATTGTTTATGCAACAACTACAAATGAATTAGTTCTTAAAGGTTGAAACTTTATGTACTTATCTCATAGAGTAAAACCATTACCATACTACCAAGATCTGGTTACTCTTAAGATATTTACAGATACACCTGAAAACAAGAGACTATTTACTACTGTATTTGTATTAGGATTGTTAATATTTCCAATTGCGCCATATATGTTGTTCTTTATTCTATTTAGACCATTTGTAAAAGTTATTGATGATGTAATTCTTAATTCATCTAAAAATGACAAAGCTAAAAAAGCACAAAATGAAGATGTAACAACGCAAAAAGCTATGGCATAATAAAGTTACAAAACTCACTAAATGCAGTGAGTTTTTAATTTACAAGTTTTAAAAACTTGCTAATTTAATAGCAAGTTATGCAAAATTTTGGAATATTGCAAAAATTAAGTTGATGCCCCATTTATTTTGTCGCTGTCATCTCTACGTTTTTTTCGTATAACAACCAATTTAGGAGTTCCACTTTGATTAGCTAAATTGGCTGAGACTCAGTTAACAACTTTCAATTGGTCTTTAAGCGAGATATAAGGCAATCTAGCCATATTGTCTCAGCTAGTTTGAATTTTAGGTACAAGTTCATCATAACTCATTTTGTAGATAATTGACAAGTCAATTGCTTTAGCTAGTATAACTTTTGCACTTTTTCCATTTTCGAGAATCCCGTCTTCAGTATCAATATTAATTATATTCTGGTTGGCGCTATCAGTATTTTCTGATAATAGTCCACTGACAAAGTAAACATCATTATCATCTATTGCAATTACTGTTATAACATTAGATTTTAATTTGTTTTCTCCATCAATTTTATCTATGAACTCAGGATATAGCGATATTGGCTTTAAGACTGGCAGTAACTCTATTTTGCTTTCTTTTGTATTTAAATCATTTTGCATAATATAATTTTAAAATAGCAATATGCTCTATTTTTATCAACTTTTTCCACTATGAAAAATTGTAGATAAGTCGCAAAAAGCGTGAATTATGCTACTTTAAGGAATAATAATTGTGCTTTTACTGATTTTGTAGTGTTAATAAAATGTGAGTTCCTATTAGTTTAAATTAAAAAAGCAGCTCTTGTTTTCTAAGCTACCTTTTTAACTGAAAATTTTCTCTCTGTTTTATTAATTAATCTTTTGAAATTATCGCGGTGACTTACAACAACTAATAGTGCACATAAAGTATAAATTATTGGGCTAACAAATCAATAATTAGATAATGGAATAAATCGGTTAGCATATTCAACTGCATTAGGTCAGTAGCCAACTGGCCCTTGAACCATTCATGGCATTCAAACAAATAAAAGAAGTGAAAATGCCACTGTAATTGACCCAAGCGAAACAATTTTGGTTATTCCAACAATTAATAAAAATATTATAAATGCAATCAAAAACAAGATAATGTTAATTGAAATTATTAAACCCACTGTACAAGCTGCGCCTTTTCCACCTTTAAATTTATAATAAATTGGGAAAATATGTCCAAGCACTACACCTAAACCTATTGCTTGTGGACTAATATAAGAAATAAGCGAAAACTCTTTAACTGCTTGAATATGATTAACAATTGCAGCAATTATTAAAATAGGAATAAGTGTTTTTAGTACATCAGCTGCAAAAACAGCTAAAGCAAATTTAGTGCCGTAAGTTCTTAAACTATTAGTTGCACCAGCATTTTTGCTATTATGCTCTCTGATATCATCATTCTTAACTCTTCTGCTTAATATAATTGATGTGTTGAATGATCCTAAAAGTAAATATCCAACTAAAAATAATGCTAAATTTATCAAAATACTATACATTACATTCATATTTTTATATTTTACACATTTAATGATTATTTAAATTTTGAAAGTTAAAAATGCACATTTCGATGTGCATTTTTTGCATATTTAGAATGAATTAAAACTTCTTTGATGTTGTTTTAGACTTTTTATTTTCTGAATCAATTTGTTCAGATTTTTTGCCCTTAAATAAATGTTCTCAAATTTCATCATAGTGAGAAACTGGAATGAATTTAATTGCTTCTTTTACTTCCTCAGGAATATCACTTAAATTCTTCTCATTGTTTTTTGGAATGAAGACAGTCTTAATTCCTTTTTTAAAAGCCGCAAAAGATTTTTCTTTTAGCCCACCAATTTCTAAAACTTTTCCTCTAAGAGTAATTTCCCCTGTCATAGCAACTTCTTGTGAAACAGGAATTTTAGCCAAAGCTGAAATTAGAGCAGTAGTGAATGTAACACCAGCACTAGGTCCATCTTTTGGAACAGCACCTTCAGGAACATGGACATGGATTTCTGTTGAATCGAAATCAATGTTTTTAATTCCAAATTTATCAGCATTTGCCCTTACATATGAAAGCGCGATCTTTGCTGATTCTTGCATAACTTCTTTAAGCTGTCCTGTTAGTTTAATTCCTGGTTGTTTTGACTTGAATCAAGAAACTTCAATTTGAAGTGTTGTGCCACCAATAGATGTGAATGCTAAACCATTAACAGAACCAATTTGTGGCACCATTTCTTTTTCGGTCTCGCTTATTTTTGGAGTTCCTAATAACTCAGGGATATTGTTTTGGTCAATAACAAACTTGTCAATTTTTTCGCCAGAAACAATCTTTGTAACTATTTTACGGGCTATTTTGTCTAGGTTTCTCTTTAATGAACGTACACCAGCTTCTGCTGTATAGTGTTTTATTATAAACTCTAAAGCTTTATCGTCAATAATGAATTGATCTGGTTTTAGGCCTGCTTGAGCAATAACAATTTCAACTAAATGTTCCTTAGCAATCTTAATTTTTTCATTAATTGTGTAGCTATTAAGATCAATAATTTCAACACGGTCTAATAATGGTGCAGGTATATTTTCGTAGTAATTAGCTGTAGCAATAAATAATACTTTTGATAAGTCATATTCATGCTCAATGTAATTATCTTGGAACTTGGTGTTTTGCTCAGGGTCTAAAACTTCTAGCATAGCTGAAGTAGGATCACCCTTAATATCACTTGACATTTTATCTATTTCATCTAATAAAATAAGCGGATTCGATACACCGGCTGATTGAAGTCCTTTGATTATTTTACCAGGCATAGCACCAATGTAAGTTTTTCTGTGTCCTCTTATTTCTGATTCATCATGTAAGCCACCTAAGCTTAGTTTTACATAACTTTTGTCTAAGGCTTCTGCTATTGAACGAGCTAATGAAGTTTTACCAGTACCTGGTGGACCTACCAAGGTCAAAATTGGCACATTATTAAATTGCTTTTGTGTTTTATTTTTGGTATTTTCTTTAAACAACTGCAAATCAATTTGTGAATGGTCATCAATTTTTATTAAGTCTTTTTCACTTGCCTCTTTATTGATGTTTCTGTGGTTAATTATTAATGATAAGTACTCAATTACACGTTCTTTAACCTCTTTAAGGCCATAATGATTTTTATCTAAAATTTCTCTAGCTCTATTTATATCTAAATTTTCAACTTCTACTTTTCTTCATGGAAGTTTTTTAAGGTTGCTAATGTATGTTTGAGTAATATTAGCATCTGGGCTAGATGACATCATGTTTTTTAACTTATCACGTTCGACTTTAATTGACTTAATAATTCATTCAGGATACATTTGCTTAAGAACAGGATCATTGACAATTTTTGAATACTCTTCATCGCCTTCATCATCATCAGATTCATTAAGTTGTTCTTTAATAGCTTTCATTTTTTCACGAAGTAAGAACTCTTTTTGTTGTTTATCTAAATTGCTTTGAATTTTTTTATTTAATTCCTTGTCAATTTGATCTTTCATCGCTGTATTATCTTTTTTTAAGCCCTTCTTGCCAGATTCATTTTGGTTTTGTTCAATCAATTTTAAAATTAGTTTCATATCTTCTTCAGATATATAGCCAAGTAGCAAGTACTCTTCATATCATCTGTAGATTCTTTCAACTTCAAATTTAAATTGTTTTTCTAATTCAGGATGTTCTTTAATTTGCTCCATTGATGTCTTAAATAAATCATTATCAGACAATGCATTGTAAACATTTGAAAGCTTATCAGAGTTACCTTTTTTCAAGTTATTAATAAACTTTTGAATCAAGCCTGTCATTAATACGAATGTGCTTTTTAATGCCTCGAATTGAAGCACAGCATTAGGTAATGAATAAATAGAAAATAGTTCATATGGAGGCAGAAGGAAAAATCCGGTTAATGCATTAACCAAAGCTTCTAGTCTAGATTCGCCTTCACCGATAAAGTCAGGCCCCATTTCTCCTGCACCTTTTGTTCAATGTCTTATTTCTTCAGAAGAATAACCTCTAATATATCTGTAAAGAAGCATAGCGTCATTTCAGTTTCTGTCATAAATTAAGGTGTTTATAACTTCTTCAAAGCCACTAAGGTCCAATGTAGGATCTGCAAGAGCTACTTCATCATTATCACTTTTAGAACTAAATCTAAAAGCAACTACACCGTCAACATATTTAAGCGGCAACTCCTCGTCATCAATGTTTAAAGAGGCAATTGTGTGCTCATCACCATATATATCCTGTAATTCATATTTGTGGATTGCTTTTAAAGTTGCAATGTATTGTCATTTTTGAGTATTATTGTCATACACTTTGTCAATAGATTCAACCTGACATAGTGTCATATTTGAATCAAGGTTTGAAATATTGATGTTTTCTAAGACATCAGCATAAGTTGCATAAGGTTTTGATGCAACATCAGATTCATTAATAACTTTATTTGTAACTGTTGGTCTGTAGTATGCTAACATAACCTTAGTTTTTTTAATGATATCTGATCCATTTGAGTTATTTTTAGTGTAATTGTCAATAATGTCTTTTCAGTATGTTGCTTCTTTAATTAAGTCATCTGTAAGTTCTAATTTAACAACTTCACGATCAAGCAACACAAAGCAGTTTTTTACAGGATCATTTGCCTTTGTGTATGTTCTTCTTTTAAACACATTTAAAAATAATAAATAATCAAAATGTGCATCTAGTTCTCTTTTTTTACTTTTGGTGCTTCCTTTAGGTCTCCCCATATTGCCCTCCTATGTAAATTAATATAGCACTAATTATAATATAATTTTAGCACTCTACAATGCGAGTGCTAAAAAAATTATTTAATTACTATGTTTACTATTTTGTTAGGTACAAAAATTTCCTTAACTATAGTTTTTCCTTCAATTCATTTTGCAGCTTCATTTTTAGCCAATCTTAAGACATAATCTTTATTATTATTATCTACTAAAACAGAAATTTGAGCTCTAATTTTGCCGTTTATTGTAACAGCATAAGTAATTTGGTCTGTTTCTAATGCTTTAGAATCGACATAAAAATCAGTTAAGTTTTTTAGCTTAAATAAATTATTGCTCAATTCTCAAACTAAATGTGGCATAAATGGTTCCAAAATATTTAGAGCTACATAGAAGAATTCTAATAAAAGTAAATTATTATCAATTTTTTCATATGCATTTAAAGTTTCCATCACAGAAGCAATTAATGTATTAAATGCATATTCATTTCTGTTATCTAAATAAATTGATTCTTGCTTCTTTAATGATAGATATAGCTTCATTCTTGCATTTTTTTCAAAATCAGTTAGTGAATTATGATTAATGCTTTTTAGAATACTTAAATCATTTACATTTTGAACCCTAGAATATAAATTATAAAGTCTATTAATAAATCTATTGCATCCTTCAACTGAATCATCAGATCATTCTAATTCCTTAGCAGGCGGAGCTGCAAAAAGTATAAATAGTCTAACAGTATCAGCGCCATATTTTTCTAATAAGTCTGTAGGAGAAACAGTGTTACCTTTGCTCTTTGACATTTTTGCGCCATCTTTAAGCACCATTCCTTGCGTTAATAAAATATTAAAAGGCTCTCTAAATGAAACATAATTTAAATCAGCCATTACTTTTGTGAAAAAACGAGCATAAAGCAAGTGTAAGATTGCATGTTCAATTCCGCCAATGTAGGTATCTACTGAATTTCAATATTCAACAGAGTCTCTGTCTAAAGCCATATCATTTCTTAATTCTGGGGGACATGTATATCTTAAAAAGTATCAACTAGATTCAAAAAATGTGTCAAATGTGTCAGTTTCTCTCATTGCAACAGAGTTACATTTAGGACATTTTGTTTTAATTCATTCTAAATTTGAAGTAATAGGGTTTCCGCTTTTAGTAAAATCAACATTTTCAGGCAATTTAACTGGTAAGTTTTCAAACTTTTCAGGAACAATACCGCATATAGAGCAGTGAATCATTGGAATAGGTGCGCCTCAGTATCTTTGACGGCTAATTCCTCAGTCTTGCATATTAATTGAATGACTTGATTCTAATGACGATAAATCAAAATTAGAATGATAATTTTCAATACTAATATTGTTTGCTATTGCAAATTTTTCATAGCTAGATAGCTTATTAACATTAATAATGAGTGCATTATTTTTAGTTCCTAAAGAAGCAAAATCTGAAACATAAACATCTATTAATTTTTCTGAATTTCCCTTTAAAACAACACTTAAAGGCAATTTTAGTGCTGCTTTTAGTGAAAAGTCTTTTGCTTGTGCTAGATTTTTTATTTTATTAATTTGATCAATTTGCTTGCTATCTAAGTAATTATTTTTGATTAACTCATCAACTAAATTATGATTTGCACTAATGCATATAAAATTAACTATATCTAAGTCTTTTTTATCAGAAATAAATACTTCAACGTTTGATTTTAATGATTTTGCTGAATCACTAAAAGTTGCTAAAAAGCCTGTCTTATAGTTAATTCAGTTATTTTGCATTGATAAAACTTTATCAGGCCAATTCCCTTTTAACAATTCTAAAGACTCTTGCAATTCCTTGGCATAATCTCTAATTTTCAGATAGTATTGTTCAGTTTCTTTATGCTCAATTGGCTCATCACATCTTCAGCATCTGCCATTAATTACTTGCTCATTTGCTAAAACTGTTTTGTCTTTGTTGCATCAATTTAGCAAGGCTTTTTTTCTGTAAACTAAGCCTTTATTTCACATTTTTATAAATATTTCTTGCTCTCAGCGAGTATAGATTTCATCACTAGTTATGCATTCGTAATTTCAAGCAAAAGAAATACCTAATTTTTTAATATTTTCATTCATCGAACTAATGTTTTGATAAGTTCAAGTTTTAGGATGAATATTGTGTTTGATAGCTGCATTTTCAGCTGGCAAACCAAAAGCATCTCAGCCAAATGGGTGAAGCACATTGAAACCTTTTCGTCTATAAAAACGAGCTAAAGCATCTCCAATAGCATAGTTTCTTACATGCCCCATATGTATATTCCCTGATGGATAAGGAAACATACTTAAAATATACTTTTTGGCTAATTTATGATCATCTTTAGGCTCAAAATAACTACTGCTATCCCAGTAATTTTGTCATTTTTGCTCAATTGTTATATAATCATAATTTTTCATAAATTCCCCTTGAGATAATGTTATAGGTATGAAATGTTTTTATTAATAAAGTTATTTTTACTATTCAAACTAAAAATTATAAATATAAATACCGAGTTCATTGCCAAATTAACAAGGTTAAAGACAAGATAAACTAAGCCAGCACCCTTGTAGTATGTTGGAATATTTAAAAATAATCCTTTAATTCTGTCTCAGTGCGCAATCATTGAAATATGAGTGCCTGGATCAGTGCCTAATAACCCAAATAATTTAAAATATCATGGTGTAAATAAATAAATGTTTAAGAGAACTAAAAGTCCAGTAGTTATTAAAATTGAAAGAACTATTGGCAGTATTAATAAGCTTGTTTTGCCTAATTTTGTTTTCTTTAAAAGTTTTATTGACCAATAAAAAATAGTCATATATATAACTTGCGTTGTTGAGAGTATTAAGTGACCTAAAACACTAGGTAAACTATATCCTTGTGAACCGTAACTTGGCCCTAATAAAAAAAGTAACAGAATAACTAAAAATGCGTATCTCCAGCCAATTCACAGTGCCGTTGCTGTAATTACGACTAATGCAAAGTCAAATTTTAAAAATGATACAAAAGGTACTGATAATAACTTGCTACCTGCAAAGTTAACTAATATTGCAACTGCAAGCATCATACCTGTATATGATAGTCTACTGCTTCTATTTTTGAAGTAGTAAATATTT
Organism: Mycoplasmopsis bovis PG45; assembly: GCF_000183385.1. Classification (GTDB taxonomy): domain Bacteria; phylum Bacillota_I; class Bacilli_A; order Mycoplasmatales; family Metamycoplasmataceae; genus Mycoplasmopsis; species Mycoplasmopsis bovis. The sequence continues at coordinate 526,622 of NC_014760.1, forward strand.
TCCTTTTTGTTGTTGTTACTACTTGGTGCCAAAAATTCTGTCTCCTGCATCACCCAACCCCGGCTCTATATATTTATCTTCATTAAGATACTCATCTAATGCTGCTAAATAGATATTAAAGTCATTTCCAAAATGACTTTCAACATTACTTACTCCTTCTTGAACACCAACTAAACAAACTAAACTGATATTGTTAAAGCCATCTTTACGAAGTCTTGATATGGCATCAACTGCACTATTTCCTGTCGCAAGCATAGGATCAACTACAAAAATATAGCTATCTTTAGGTACTTCAGGAATCTTATAAAAATATTCATTTGGCATAAATGTTGTTTCATCTCTACTCATTCCAATGTGCCCTACTTTTGCTTCAGGAATTAGTTTTAATAATCCATCAATCATTCCCAAGCCAGCCCTTAAAATAGGTACAAAAACCACATCTTTGTCAAATTCGTAACCTAAATATTTCTTATTAATTGAAGTTACAATTTCTTTTCTTTTTGTTTGGTAGTCTCTTAAAATTTCATAAACCATTAATGAGCCAATTTCATTCAAATTTTGACGAAAAACTGAATGTCCAGATTCTCTATTTCGCATATTTGTTAGCTTAATTTTAATTAATGGATGATCAAGCACTTTTAGCATTTTAACCTCCAATAATTTATATTATATTTTATGATCTAATATTATTATGTAAATATAATAAAAAAGCACTTTTTAAGAAAAAAGCACTATTTTTTACTCATCTATAAGCAGTGATTTGTTTTTATTCTTCAAAATCATCATCAAAATTGAAATTAATATTGTTAAATGGTTGCTCTTCGGGTTTAGAAACTTCTTTCTCAACACTTACCTTTTGCTGGATATTATTGTTTTTTTCGGTACTTTCTAAATTAAAATTGTTACCAAATACTTTATTGCTTTTAGCAAAAGAATTGGTTGTATTTGAATCAGTTTTTTTAAAATTAGGTTGTACAACCGAAAATTCATTTGTTTGTCTTTGGTTTCTAACTGAACGCGATTCAAGCAGGTGCAAATTATCAATTCTCACTTCTACACTATAGTTAGTTTGACCGTTTGATTCATATGTTGAAGTTACTAAAGTTCCTTCAATAGCAACTAATGTTCCTTTAGGCGCATATCCATTAAGAAAATCTGCAGTGCTTCTTCAAGCAATTACTGGAATAAAGTCAGTTACTTCATTATCACTTGTATAACTTCTGCTTATAGCTATTCTTGTCCTAGCAAAAGATATACCACTGTTAGTTTTGCTATATCTAACATCTGATGAAACTCTACCAATAAGTATAACTTTATTTAAATTCATAAGTTGCTCCTATCAAATTTTTACACGCTTGTTTTTAGGTAATCACATTTTGTCACTAGACTTAACATTAAATGCTTTGTAAAATTCATCACTATTTTGAATTTGTATATTTGCTCTTAATTTCGCAGGAGCATGGACATCAGTTGCTAATAATAATCTTGCGCTTTCAGGTTTATATTTACTTTTTCATATTACTGCAAAACTAGTGAAGAAGTCTTTAATATCATTTGCATCATTAGACATAGCAGCTTCTAGTGCACATGAAAATCCGCCAGCATCTGCAATGTTTTCTGATACTGTTAAAGTACCATTGCATTTTCCATATTCAGTTGTTTTATTGTCAAATAAGGCAATCATATCTTTTGCTTTTTCTTGAAAAGCTTTATAGTCTTTGGAACTTCATCATAAGTTTAAATTACCTTTTTCGTCGAATTGTGCACCATTATTATCAAAAGCGTGACTTATTTCATGAGCAATTACAGCTCCAATGCCACCATAATTTGTTGCTTCTGACTGTTCTATAGAATAAAATGGCTTATTCAATATTCCTGCAGGAAAAACAATGTGGTTCATAAATGGATTATAGTATGCATTAATTTCAGCAGGAGACATACTTCAGTAGTTTCTGTTAATAGGCTTTAAATATTGATTAAATTCTCATGTGTTTTTAACAACTGTGCAATCTAATGCATTTTTTAATAAGTTATTCCTTTTGAAAAATTTGTTACTTATTTTCATTTGTTCATAAAAAGGTTGAATTTCTTTTGGGTAACCAATGTGAACACCTAAAGCATCTAGTTTAACTACTGCTTTTTCTTTAGTACTTTTACTTAATCAGTCATTTTTTAAAAGACGATCTCTGTAGATGCCAATCATTTTAGTAACCATTTGTTCAACATTTGCTTTTGCTTTTTCGCTAAATGTTTTTTTAGCAAAATAAGTACCAAAAGGAATTTTAAATTTATTGTAAGCAATATAAAATGCATGTTTTTCTTTAGTCATAGGACTATCTTGACCTGTTAGTGTTCTGTCAAATTCTCCTGCTATAACTCTTGATTCATCATTTAAAAGGCTAGAGTATTGAATAATTGTTTTTAAAAACATTCATGACTTAATATTTTCAAAATTCTCATCATTGAATACTTTGTCAATATTTTCTAAAAACTTAGGATAAAAAACAATTAATTTATCTACAACATTAGTAATTGATTTAGAGTTTTTGTTAACTAAATTTTCCGCAATCGCCTTTAAATCAGCATTTTTAGAAAGTGTAACTACGTCAGAAATGCTGTATGGATTATATAATTTTACATAATCAGCATTTTCCTCAGCACTAGGAGAAAACTCAACTAATGACGAGTCAAAAGCTAATGCTTGGTCAATAATCTTTTCATTTTTTTGCTCATCTGAATAATAAAACTTAAGCAACTTAAGACTCATTTCTTTAAATTTAGAAATTAGCAACTCCTTAGCCGGATGCTTATCATCATAATAAGATTTTTCAGGCAATATCAAACTTGGGCCGGAGATGCATAAAACTTGCTCCTCAACATTTTTAAAATCTTGAATAATCCCAAATTCAAAAGGAAGAGCTATGTCTCTAAAACGAAAGTATTTGTATTTTTCAATTAGTTGTTCCTTGTTTTTAAGTGATGAAATAGCCTTTAAAGTAGGTAAAATTGGTGAAACACCATGCTTTTCTCTAGTTTTAAAATCATAAGCCATATCAGCAAAAAGTGCATAATTTAAGAGAACTGGATCTTTAATTCTTTTTCTGCTTATGTTTTTTTCGGCTATTAAATCGGCAGTTTCTTTCATCAAGTTTTTTTCACTTTGGTTGTGAATTTCATAAAACGAACTTATTGATGACTTATCAGCTGGTATTTGAGCTTTTTCTAGTCACTCGCCATTAACACTTTCATAAAAATCGTCTTCTAATCTTATTTTTTCATTCATATTATTCTCCTATTTGCCACTTTCTCTTACATTAGAAAGCATATATATGCATGCTGTTTCAGCTCTTAGTATTGTTTTTCCCAATGACACTATAAAACAGTTGTTTTTGAGCGCAAAATCAACTTCACTATCTGATAGTCCTCCTTCAGGTCCAACAATTAAAATGCTATTAGTATCAATTTTATCAATCTGACTGTCTAATTCTTTATTCTCATATGCAACATAGATTTTTTTATCCTGGTTGTTTAAAATAATTTCTTCAAAAGTCTTAATTGATTCTAATTCTGGCACAGTATTTCTAAAGCTTTGTTCAGCAGCATTTTTGATTATTTCATTAAAACGATCGATTTTTTTGCTAAATTCATGCTTTACAATTGTTTGATCAACATACTTAGAATTCATTGGAATTATTCTGCTAACTCCTAGTTCAGTTGCTTTTTGAATTAATCATTCAAACCGTTTAATTTTGATAATAGGAGCGGCTAATATTATCTCATTTGTGTATTCATGACTTATAGATAATTCCTTAACTATTTTAGCCTTGTTGCTTTCTAAAAAACATTCATAAAAACGTCCTAAATAATTGCATAAAAAATGCTCATTAAATAATCGTGAGCTTTTTATGTGTTTTATTATTTTTTCATTAAGAATAAAATAATCATTTTCTTTTTGGTCTACAAAAAATCGATGCATTTTCTCTTTCTATGGTTTATTTAAGTTATATACTTAACTCAATTATATAAATATTTGTAATATATTCAAACTCTTATGTAAATTTACTAGTAGATCTATTTGCTATACAAAAATATTGCAAGTTGTAGCTAGTTTCAAATTGGTATAATTATTGTGATGTAATATTTGTTAGTTTAATTAGATAAATGAATTGATAATTTGACATTTTTACTCATTCAAATTTTCTAAAATCATTGTTTTATGGGCTTAAAATAAACTAACATAAGGAGAGTTACATATGAAAAAGTTAATTGGTAAATTTACACTTGAATACTTAGATGGCAAAAATGAATATGTTTTAAGACTTACTCCTGATGCGCAAGACGAGTTGATTTCAATTAAAGAATTAAAGATATTAGTAAAAGAAAACTCTGCTTATAGTACAGATGAATTATTTATGATAATTCACACAGCTAAAGAAGAAAAAGAATTTAAAATGCCAATTAAAGCATCAATTATAAAAATTAATGATTCTATTCTTGCTAAACCAACTTTAATTTCATCTGTCTATGACGATGAAAACTGAATTGCAACTTTAAAAGATATCAATAAAGAAGAGTATGATAAATTAGATGAATTTGCAATGTGAGATAGATATCAATCATTAATAAGCTAATATATAAAAATGCATCCAAGACTGTTTTATAGTACTGTGGATGCATTTTTATTTTATAAATCTACTTAAAAAAATCAGGAATTAGGTCAGAATTTTGTTCTAAGATTTTTTCATTTTTAGTAACAATTTGGTCGTATTCATCAGTGTTTTCTACATTGATGATATTAGTTTGCTCATTTATTAATGAATTATCTTTTGACCCTTTTATCTTGTTATGATAGTCAATGCTACTATGTATTTCGCCTTGACCAGCAATTATACCTATTGTGAAAAAATCTTCTCTTTCATCTGTTCAAGCATCATTAATAATGCCAAATTTAATGTGTGTGTCAGTGCCAAAGTGTTCTTTCAATAGTTCTATTGCCTCATTAATTTCTGTTAATGTGCCTTTAGAGTCGATATGAAATGAGACTAATAAATTTTTATAGTTATTATTGCTCTTTATTTCACTAATGTTGTCACTAACAACTTCATCGACTGCTTTTTTAACTTTGTCAGACCCACTAGTTTTAGCATAGCCAATGAAAGTATTCTGACCATTTTCTAAAACATTTTTTAAATCATGGAAGTCAATATTTATAAACCAACTTAGATTTATAATATCAATTACATTTTTAATAAGGTTTTTTAGCTTCTTATCAGCCATTTGCATAGCCATATTTAATGGAAAGTCTTTGTAAGTTTCCAAAATTTGTTGATTTGAAACTAATGAGTAGGAATTTGAATGATTTTTGATTTCATTTATTCCAGCTAATGCAATACTTTTTTTAATTTCACCTTCCATATCAAAAGGTGTTGTAAGAATAGCAATTGTTAGTATTCCCATTTTTTTAGCTACATCTGCAATAACAGGTGTTGCTCCAGTGCCAGTGCCACCACCAAGGCCTGCTGCTAGGATCAAAACGTTTGTGTCAGCTAAAATTTCTTTGATTTGGTCAATAGAATTTAAAGCGCATTCTTTTCCAACCTTAGGATCACCACCAGCACCACAACCGCTGTATATTGGATTAGCTAATAACAATTTATTTTCGCATTTGTTTCTGTTGTCTTGTAAGTGCTGTGAATCAGTATTAATTGCTCAAAACTCAATTGCTGAACTATCAAATTGATCGTCTGCAATTATGTTATTAATTGCATTGTTACCAGCACCACCGATTCCAAAAACTTTAACCTTTAAATTTGGAAAAACTGTTGAATCGTTCATGACCGATTCTCCTTTTTTATAGATTTATTTAAAAAATTATGCATTAACTGTTTTATAAAATGATTTTAAAATTTTGTTTATTCCAGGTGTCTTTGTTTTATATAAAGGAATAGTATTTAGTAATTCTAATGTATTACTTATTTTAGGCACATTCTCACTAGCTAAGTAAGCTGCACCAATAAAGTACTTATTAGAACCAAAAATTAGTGAATCAGTATTTTCTGACTTGCTTATAGAATAGCCTTTTATTTCATTTTTTAAAATGTGAGACACAAAATCTGTACTTTTACCATTAACTAAAATTTCTATGTCAGGATAAATAATATTTTCTGCTAGCATTATTTTTAATTCCCTAGAAACTTCAGCAATAATATTTTCTAAAACGTTTAAAATTCGTTTTTCTAGATGACTATCATCTAAAGAGGAATACAAATCATAGTTTTTTACTACAGAATTAATTAGTAAATCAAGATTATGTAAACTTACATTAGCTTCTTTTGTAAATAATTCATTTATCTTTTCTATGTCTAAGACATATTTTTTATAGAAAAATGGATTATTATTAACAAGACCAAGAAAACTTACAAAATTTCAAGAAAAATTAACTATAAGTCTAAATTTATTATCAAGCTTATTAATATTTAAGCACTCTGATTCTAAGAGAACCTTTTTAATATTAAAGCCTGCATTATTTAAAAGCAGATGCAATGTTGCAATAAATGAAGTGTTATCGACAGTAATTAATAACTGATTTGTTACTAATTTTTTGCCTTCTTTTTCATATGGCATTTGCAAATATTCTTTTGAATAATTATGCTCTGAAAAGAGCTGATATAAGTAAGTTTTGTTACTTATTACAAAAGTATTAGGAAGTGAATTGCTTTTGTTAATTTCGTTTTGATACTGATTTATAGTGTTATCTGACACTTTTTGTTCATGCAAGTTAAATGTTAGATAATCAGTTTTTATCTGTAGGCTTTTTTCCTTGTAGCCAAGATATTTATCAGCCAAAATTAATGAATATTCAATAGAATAAGGCTCTTTTTTATTTAAAAATGATGACTTAGAGCTTAACTCAGATTTAATTTGATTGATATTTAACTTTAATTGAGTTTTATCATTGGCATCATAAATAAATGAACGATGATAAACAGGAATGTAGCGTGTTCCAATAAAAGAAAGCACAACAAATTCAATTTCTTTTTCGCTAAGATAAAATGCACCAAAATAGTTATGCTTTTTTAATGTTCTCATGCTACCCCCTTTTTTTGTTATTTAAATATCAAAAATAAATAAATCTATGTTAATTTAGTTAATACTCTTAGTTTTGCGCTCCTTGATCTGTTATTTAATTCAATTTCTGATTTCGAAGGGTTATAAACCTTAACAATGTATTTTTTATCTTCCTTAATTGGCATCTTTGATGGATGTTTGCTTTTTATTAAATTCCCGAAGAATTTTTTGACAAGTGAATCTTCTAATGAATGAAAACTTATAACTGCTAAAGATGAGTCTTTTTTTAGCAAGTTAAGTGCCTGTGAAAGCATTGATTCAATTGAACTAAATTCATTATTTACTTCAATCCTAATTGCCTGAAAAACAGCCTTACATGGATTTTTTTGACTTAGTAACTTTGCGGGGTATGCTGACTTTATAATTTCAGATAACTCTAATGTGGTATTAATTGGTCTATTTTTTGCAATAGCATTCGCAACTTGCTTAGCAAGCTTTACCTCTGCATAGTTATAAAAAATTGAAATTAAATTGTTTTCATCATAGTTATTGACTACAAAATGAGCATCTAATACTTGATTAGTATTCATACGCATATCTAATCTTGCATCCTTGTTGTAACTAAATCCTCTTTCAGCATTATCAACTTGTGGGCTAGAAATTCCTAAATCAACTAATATACCATCAACAGCAGTAATATTCAATTTTGCTAATTCATCTGTTACATTTACAAAATCAGAGTGAATTAATTGAAAATTTAAGCCAATTTTACTTAATCTTTTTCGACTCTCTTCTATCGCAAAAAGATCTTTGTCAAAACCGACTAGCATGCCATTATCAAGTTTTTTTAGTATCTCAGCAGAATGCCCGCCCATACCAACAGTAAGGTCAACATAAATTCCATTACTTTTGATATTTAATGAGTTAATTGCTTCTTTTAACAAAATTGGTATATGCTTATTTTTCATTTTAGTTTTTTTCTGCTAACTTAGCTGCAGCATTTGCAACTGAGTTTTTGTCTAATTCGCTTTCATACTTTGCATACTGTTCTACACTTCATAATTCGACTAAATCACCAACGCCAATAAGTAGAACTTCTTTTTGGATAGCTGCATGGGTTAAAAATTGTTTTGGAATTGTAAAACGGCCTTGTGAATCAAGTTCAATTTCCTGACTTTTGCCAAGTCATGCTCTTCTGATTAAACGAGCTTCTGAGCTGAATTGACTTTGAGCAATTAACTTATTGCTAAAAGTCATAAAAGTCTCTTCACTTCTTAATTCAACAACGTCATCAAGACCAATTGTGATATAAAACTTGCTGCCTAAGCTATCTCTTAATTTAGCCGGAATTGCAATTCTGTTTTTTTCATCAATTGTCCGCGTAAATTCACCAAACATATTCCACAATCCTCCACTATCCACCACTATTATACACTTTTGCGTTTTTATTGAAATAATAAAAATGCATAAAGTTACTTTTGGGAATTTATAAAAAATCATAAATTTATGCAAAATAAAAAAATAACTGCATCACAGCAGTCCATTTTTCAGTAGTTATATTGTTTTGTTAAAACAACAAATTAGTCTATAAAATAGCGTTATAAATTATTTATTTAGTTCGGCAAGCATTACCGTAACATCTTCAACTTTACCAATTAAGGTAAGTAAATCTCCTCTTTCTAAGGTTGTTAGCCCGCTAGGCAAAATGCTTCTAGCGCCTCTTTTAATTAAAACAACACTTACCCCAAGGTCTCTGAATTTAATTTCTTTAATTGGTTTTCCTTCAAAAAACTGTGAGTTTAAGGAAGTAGTTCCCATTACGAAATTGTCGCCAATTTCTTGCAAGTTTTGGCTAAAACGCATAAAGTTAGGATTAGCAGCTATTAAGGCAGTTCTTACACCCGCTTCATATTCAGGCTGAATAATTACATTGGCACCAATTTGTTTCAATACCCTGGCATGGGTTTTAGATTTGGCCCTAACAATTAAGTTTTTAACATTCAGTTCTAATAGTGCAGCTACTATTTCAATATTGTCTGAAACAGCTACAACCACTGTATCCATTTCGGCTATGTTCAAGGCTTTTAAGGCTTTAATGTTTGTAGCATCTGCTACAACTATTTTTTGTGCCACATCTTTATATTCATTTAATACATGCTCATCGCTATCAACTAATAAAAGAGAACAATCCATTTTAGATAATTGTCCAATAACTGCACTACCAAAACGACCAGTGCCTATAATGCATATGTCTTGATTTCTTTTTTTAGCCATAAGTTACCACCTTAAATAAAAAAATATTTAATGTTAATATTATACATTTTCATTAAGACTCGTAAACTTATATAAAGCGATTGATACTATCTACACAGATAAAATGATAAATTAATACTTGTAATTAAACTGTATAATTTTATATTATAATGCTTGCACACTTACAGGCGGTTAAGTAAAATGAGATCAAATAAATTTGCCTATCGATGAAGAAACAGTAAATTTAGAAATTTTCTTAGAAAAATCAAATTGTGAACTAAGAATGGTACAAAAGTTAAATTTATATTACTAATGTATGCATTAGTGGTTTTAATAATCACTCTTTTTCTTAATAGCAAAATAACTCATAATCCTAGTTATGTTGCCGAAAACAAAATTACTTTTTGAGACGCATTTTTTACAACCTGTAGTGCTTTTAGCAACACTGGATTGGTTAGTCACCCCACATATAAAGCATGAAATATGTTTGGGCAGAGTCTGATTGCTATTGCCGCACTTTTAGGTGGTTTTGGCCTCTTTGCTTTAAAAATATTTTTGATTAATGTCATATTTATGAAAGGTCATGTAAGCCTAAGTGATGTTGAATTAGTTTCATATGAAAGAGGCCACTCTGACTTTTTTAAAAACAAGAGAATGATTATTGATTCAATGATCTTCTTGATGGTAACTTTAGTATTAGCAAGCATTGGTTTATCATTTTATTTTTATTATGTTGCTCCAAAAACAGAACTAGCACACCTAAGAGAGGTTGTTAATAATAATTCAGTTAACTTTGATAACCCTTATCGTAATTGAAGCCATAGTTTTCGATTTGGTATTTTTCATGCTATAAGTGCAATTAATAATGCTGGCTTTGACATAATCGGCGACAATTCATTAATGCCATATTATAAAAATATTGGTTTACAAGTAATAATTATGATCTTGTTTTTGATAGGTGGCATTGGATATCCAGTTATTCATGATGTGGTTAACTATATAAGAATTAAAAGCATTAATAAAAATGCATATTACAATTGAAGTTTATTTACTAAAATCTCTGTAGTTACATATTTAATTGTTACATTATTTGGCTTTATTTTTGTAATTTCATTTGAATTATCATCTACTGATTCGATTTTCAAGTCTAATTTACAGTACTATGGGAACAATGCATACAAAACTTGATCACTATTATTTATGGTAATATCAACACGTAGTGCTGGATTTTCAACGCTTAATTTGCATCTTCTATCTGAGCCTACATTATGAGTTTTGGGAACTTTAATGTTCATTGGTGCTGCACCTGCTTCTACTGGCGGTGGCATAAGAACAACAACCTTTGCAATTTTATTCTTATTAATTATAAGCAAGGTATTTGGCCGGCCAAATGTTAGAGCATTTAAGCGTCAAGTTGATAGCGACACAGTGAAAATGAGTACAATTGTTTCAACCATAAGTGTAGTTTTAGTTGGCTTTGTTTCTTTAGTTGTTATGTCTAGTTTTGATAACTTTAGTGGTTTGGTTCCTAGATCTCAATATAATGCTACACATATATTTTTTGAAGTTTTTTCTGCTTTTGGAACTTCGGGATTAACAACAGGAATTACTAGTTCACTAAATGTTGGTTCTAAGATTGTTTTAAGTGTATTAATGTTCATTGGACAATTTGGGGTAAGCAGTAGCGTCTTAATATGAACTAGCAAGAAAAATTATGCCTATAAATACAATTACATATCTGAATCAGTTACAATTGGATAAAGGAGTGTGTTATGAATGACATTAACATTGACAAATTAGAAAGATTTGCTTCATATTCAAGAAACAAAAAATTTCTCTATACCGTCTATTTTATAGGCTTATTAGCATTCTTATATATTGTTTCAGTTATTATTGCACTACTTGTATACCGTAAATGAAATAATGTTTCATTAGGCTTAGCCATTTCCTTAATGGTTTTAGGCGTTATCTGAATATTATTTTTAGGGCCGGTTTTGCAATTATTTAATTTATCATTCATAGCATTTAGAGCATTAGAAAACGATCCTAATCCATGACGCAGTAAGAAACCATATCTTTGAATCTTAAATTTTCAGACTTTTTTTGCCCTATATGCCTATAATCTAATCAATAATAGAAAGCACTGATTTACAAAGGACGAAAAGCAAAAACTAGTTACATGACTATTTAACCAAAATGATAATATTAGCCTAATGAATAAATAATAAAACCAAATAAGCTTTGTAATTGTTGCAGAGCTTTTATTTTTTTGTTTAAGTAATATGTTGCAAATTTTATTCTTTGAAAATTTGATCTGATAGAAAAATAGGTTTCCTACCTTTTTAATTTTTTAAACACTTAAGTGAAACTTTTTGCTCATTGTAAATAACTATCTTCAACTTTTTAGTTTTTTTATAAAAAATTATCAGCATTTTCGCTGATATACATTTTGTTTAATATATATTGCACTGCTTTGTTATTAATCAAAGCGTTTATTTGTCAAGAGCAACAAATATTTTTTCTGCAATTCTTCTTATCACAGGCACAACAACTGAATTGCCTGCCTGTTTATACAACTGTGATTTAACAATATTAGGTAGCTTAAATGAAGATGGAAAACCTTGAAAATTAAAACACTCACGTGGAGTTAGTTTTCTTATGCCTTTTTTAGTCAAAATTAAAGGCACGTTATGCCCGCCGGTTCCCATATTTGCAGTTAGCGTAGGACAAACACCATTTTTGTTTTCTCTTACATATTTTCTTCTTCACTGATAGATAGAATTAGAATTTTTAATTTCAATAGCAAGTTTACTGTAAAAAACATTTTTGTCTGCAGAATAGTAAAAACTGTCATCATCAACATTAACTTCTAAACAATCATTTATTGATGTTCTTAGTTTAACAGGTAGCGGAAAAGAGAAAGCATCATGTGAATGTTTGTCTTTAAAACCAACAATATAAATACGCTCTCTATTCTGTGGAATATCTCCATAATCTTTAGCATTTAAAATTGCAAACTTAATAAAGTATCCATTCGCCTCTAATGACTGCTTGATAATTTTAAAAGTCTTGCCGTCGTCATGACCAACTAAGTTTTTAACATTTTCTAAAAGAAATGCCTTTGGTTGCTTTGAAACAATTACTCTTAGCGTTTCAAAAAACAAATCCCCAGATTTTTCATCCTCAAATCCTTTGCGATAACCTGCGATGCTAAATGATGTGCATGGAAATCCAGATAGAATAATATCAACATCAGGAATGTCATTAACATTTACTTTTCTAATGTCTACGTTTGAAACAAATGTAGAAAAGTTAGACTTATACGTCAATAATGCATTTTTGTCAAATTCATTTGCTCATATGGTCTTGAATTTTCCGGTTTGTTCAAAACCTAAGTCAATCCCGCCAACTCCAGCAAACAAGCTACCTACTTTATACATTTGTCTCCTTTAGTATTTGTTATTGTAAAATTGCAACAATTGAATTGTGATGAAAAACAACCTTAATTTTAGTAGCTTTATTTAAAGCACATTTATATTAAATGAATTTAACTTACTAAAACATTATAATTATATAATGAATGTTAGCAAAGTAACTAAGGATAGATATACCAAGATAATAGATCTTTATCCTGTTTGAAAATATTTAACCAATCATATTAAAAATATTTATACGCGTGGAGTTAATTTTCATGAATCATTTAGTGAAATAATAGTTTGTTATGTTAATGACTATTATTTAAGCTCTGGAAATGGTTCTGAAGACGCATTAACAAATGATTTTAAAAAAGTTCAAATTAAAGCAACTTCAAATTGAAATCTTGACATAACAAGTTTTGGTCCCAAAAGCGAGTTTGACATTTTAGAATTTGCAAGATTAGATCAAACACAAGATCTCCTGTACTTATATAAAATTCCTATTGATGATTTGAAAATGATAAATGTTAATTCGCATAATACATTCGAGAAGTTCCAAAAAGATGGAAAGAGACCTAGATTGTCAATAATTAAGAACTATATTGAAAAGTATGGTATTAAGCATTATGCTGTTGTTAGCCTGCAAACTGGTGATATTATAAAGTCAGATATAGCATAGTCATATTTATGCAGCTGTAAACATAATAACATTATAATTTATTAATATGTATAGTTTTAAATTGCATTCAACATATGCTCCTGCTGGCGACCAGCCTAAAGCAATTAATGAATTGGTAGAAGGCATTAAAAATAATGTTAAGGAACAAGTGCTACAAGGTGTAACAGGAAGTGGAAAAACATTTACTATTGCAAATGTCATTAATAAGTTTAACCGCCCGGTTTTGGTTTTGTCACACAATAAAACATTAGCAAGCCAGCTATATAGCGAATTAAAAGGCTTTTTTCCTGAAAACAAGGTTGAATACTTTGTTTCATATTTTGACTATTACCGTCCTGAAGCATATATTCCATCTAGTGATTCATATATTGATAAAACTAGTAAGCGCAATGCTGAAATAGATTCAATGCGTATGAGCGCAGTTAACTCAATTTTAAGCCGTAATGATACTATTGTTGTAGCCTCTGTGTCGGCTATTTATGGTGCTCTAAATCCATATGAGTATGAAAATAATTTTATGACTATACATAAAGGTCAAAAAATTTCACGTAATGATTTTATTAGAATGCTTATAAAAAGAAATTACTTTCGTAATGATGCTAATTCAGAACTAGGATCATTTGCTGTTAAGGGTGACTTAGTTTTGATACAACCAATTTATGATAATTCATTTATGATTAGAGTTGATTTTTTTGGTGACGAAATTGAATCAATTAAGACATTGCACCCAATAACAAAAGAAGTGTTTCAAAGTTATAATGAATTTTTACTATTCCCTGGTGATGCATATACTGTTAATAATGACATAATTAAGCAAACTGTAGAATTAGCCAAAATTGAATTAGATGAGCGTATTGCATATTTTGAAAAAAACAATAGATTATTAGAAACTCAAAGAATAAAAGAACGGGTTGAAAGAGACCTTGATTCATTAGCTGAATTTGGAACCTGCCCTGGAATTGAAAATTACTCTATGTACCTTGATAACAGGACTTTTGGTCAAAGACCCTATACATTATTAGACTACTTCCATGACAAAAATCCTATTGTTTTTATTGATGAATCACATATGATGATGCCACAATTAAGAGCTATGTTTAAAGGTGATAGATCTCGCAAGCAGACCTTAGTTGATTATGGTTTTAGACTACCTAGTGCTTTAGATAACAGACCATTAACTTTTGATGAATTTGAAACTAGTTTTGATTTTCAAAAAATATATATTTCTGCTACTCCAGATGAATATGAATTAGACAAAACTAATGGTATTGTAACTACTTTATTTGTTCGTCCAACTGGATTACTAAATCCTTTAATTGAAGTAAGACCTGCTAAAGGCCAAATTGAAGATATATATGATGAGTTACAAAAACAAAAAGAAAGAGGTGAAAGAACGCTAATTCTAACTACAACAAAATCGTTGGCTGAAGAATTAACTAGATTCTTTATGGAGAAAAATGAGAAAATTGCTTATATTCATAGCGAGCACAAAACATTTGAAAGGAATGAAATTTTAAGAAAACTTAGAAAAGGTATTTATGATTGTGTAGTCGGAATTAATTTGCTTCGTGAAGGAATTGACTTGCCTGAAGTTAGCTTAATAATGGTGCTAGATGCAGATAATGAAAGTTTTTTTCGTTCAACCAGAAGCTTAATTCAGATAACTGGTAGAGCTGCTAGAAATAGCAATGGTAGAGTTATATTTTATGCCGATTCAGTATCAAAGAGCATGCATGAAACAATGCTACAAAACAGCGAGATTCGCCAAATTCAGGAACAGTATAACTTGAAACACAACATTATTCCCAAGACTATAATAAAACCTATCCCAGAGCCTATTCATAATCAAAAAATGACTGATGCTATCTCTTTTTATTTCAAAAATTCTAATTCAAAAAATCAAGATGAAAAACTTTCAAAAGATGAATTAATTGAAAAATTAAGAAAACAAATGGAACAAGCGGCTAAAGAACTTGATTATGAAAGAGCAATGGAAATGAGAGATATTATTATTGAACTGCGCGAAGGTAATATAAGTAAAAGTAAGGAGCCATAATATGAGTGCAAGAGATCAAATTATTATTCATGGTGCTAAAGAAAATAATTTAAAAAATATAGATCTTACGATTCCCCAAAATCAGTTAATTGTATTTACAGGTCTATCTGGCAGTGGTAAAAGTAGTTTGGCATTTAATACAATTTATGAAGAAGGTCGCAGAAGATATGTTGATAGCTTAAGTAATTATGCGCGCCTATTTCTAGGCGGAACTAACAAACCTAATGTTGATTCAATCGAAGGACTTAGTCCTTCTATTTCAATTGAGCAAAAAACTACTCATAATAACCCTAGATCAACTGTTGGAACCGTAACTGAAATTTATGACTACTTTAGATTACTATTTGCTCGTATTGGTAAACCTTATTGTCCAAATCATAAAATTCCTATTACTACGCAAACTAATAATGACATTTTAAAAAGTATATATGAATTTCCTGATCAAACTCGTTTATACATACTTTCGCCAATTATTGATGGTGAAAAAGGCACTCACGCTAACCTTTTTGAGAAACTAAAAAAAGATGGCTTTTTGCGTGTTCAAGTTGATGGTCAAATTTACTCACTAGATGATGAAATTAAGTTAGAAAAAAACATAAAACACTATATTGATATTGTAGTTGATAGAGTTGTACTTAATGAAGAAAATCAAAATAGAATTTCTGAAGCTATTAGTGTTGCTTTAGATTATTCTAAAGGGCTTTTGAAAGTAGAGACTACTGAAGGAGAAATTAAAAAGTTTTCTAAATTACACTCATGTATTTACAAAGACTTTGATATGCCTAAAATTGATACTAAATTATTTTCATTTAATGCACCATTTGGCTCATGTGAGTTATGTAAAGGTTTAGGAGTTAACCTAAGAGCTGATTTTGATGCTTTAGTGCCTGAAAAATGAAGAACTATTAATGATGGTGCTATCAAAATTTATGCCAATATAGTTAATAGTCAAAACTTAGAATGGCAAGAGTTTGATATTTTGCTAAACACCTATAAAATAGACAAAAACACTCCAATTGATCAGCTTTCCAAGGAAGAAATTGAAATAATAAAATATGGCTCTAAAGAAGATATTGAATATGTTTTAGTTTCGTCAAGTGGCAATAAAACTAGAAGAAACAGACACATTCCTGGAATTTTAGAAAAAATTGAAAATGACTACTTCAATACATCAAGCGAAAGAATTAGAGACTGACTTAAAAAATATATGGGTTCATTCACTTGTGAAAAATGCAAGGGTTCTAGATTAAATAAATATGCACTTAGCATAAAAGTTAATGATTTTAATATTGATGACTTTACCAGAATGAGTGTTGAAGATGTATTAGAAACGTTAGAAAACCTAAAGCTTAATAGTGAAGAAACGTACATTTCTCAACTTATTTTAAATGAACTTTATAACCGTTTGTATTTTTTAAAAAATGTTGGTTTAGGTTACTTGACACTTAATAGGAATGCCGAAACTCTTAGTGGAGGTGAAAGTCAAAGAATCAAACTTGCAACTCAAATTGGCTCAAATTTAACTGGAGTTTTATATGTTTTAGATGAACCATCAATTGGACTTCATCAAAAGGATAATGAAAAACTTATTCAAACACTTAAAAATATGGTTAATTTAGGAAATACCTTAATTGTGGTTGAGCATGATGAAGATACTATTAAAAGTGCTGATTATATTGTCGATATTGGACCATATGCTGGAGTGCATGGTGGCAAAATTGTGGCTCAAGGGACTCTAGAAGATATTAAAAATTGTGAAGAATCATTAACTGGAAACTATTTAAGTGGTAAAAGAAAAATTCTAACTCCTTCGTTTAGAAGAAGTGGAAATGGTAAAACATTAATAATCAATGGTGCCAGTGAAAATAATTTAAAAAACATTAACGTAAAGTTTCCTTTAGGTAAATTTATAGGAGTTACAGGTGTTTCTGGAAGCGGCAAAAGTAGCTTAGTTAATGAGATATTGGTTAAAGGACTAACTAAATATTTATCAAAATCGCAAACTGAAAAAGTTGGTAAATTTAGCTCATTTAGTGGCTCATTTAATGTGGATAAAATTGTGGCAGTTAACCAGAGTCCAATTGGCAGAACTCCTAGAAGTAATCCAGCAACCTATACTTCGGTTTTTGACGATATTAGAGATATATTTGCTTCCGTAGAAGAATCTAAGGCAAGGGGATATGCTAAGGGAAGATTTAGCTTTAATGTTCCTGGCGGAAGATGTGAAAAGTGTTCAGGAGATGGTTATCTAAAAATTGAAATGCACTTTTTACCTGATGTTTATGTACCTTGTGATGAATGCGAAGGCAAAAGATACAATAGGGAGACATTAGAAATAAAATATAGAGGCAAAAATATTGCTGATGTCTTGGATATGACCGTTGAAGATGCTTTAGTGTTTTTTGAAGCACGTGCTAATATAAAAAATAAATTACAAACGCTTAGCGATGTGGGGCTAAACTATATAAAATTAGGCCAGCCATCTACAACATTAAGCGGTGGGGAAGCACAAAGGGTTAAACTTGCTACATATTTACAAAAACCGCCTACAGGCAAAACAATTTATGTTCTAGATGAGCCAACAACTGGATTACACTCTTATGATGTAGCTAACTTACTAAGTGTTTTAAATAAAATTGTCGATAATGGTGATACAGTTGTAGTAATTGAGCATAATTTAGATGTTATTAAGTGTTGCGACCATATTATTGATCTAGGGCCTGATGGCGGTAAAAATGGTGGTATGGTTATAGCAACAGGAACACCTGAGCAAGTTGCTAAAATCGAAAAAAGTTATACTGGTCAATATTTGAAGAAAATACTTAATTTATAGGACTATAGGGAAAATATGTTAGGAATTATAACGGCACTATTTTTAGTTACTTTATTTATCATAATTACTCTGGTAATATGAATATTTACTAGCAAAAAGAAAACGCAAACTAAAACTAGAGGAAAAATTTTTGAAGAAACCATTAAAGAAAAAATGATATCAATTGCATCTAGTAAAAATTTTCATTATTTAGATGGTGGCTTATTTAAGTATGCTGATAATAATTATTTTGAACTAGATGGCATATTAATATCAAATAAAGCAGTTTATATAAGTGAAGCAAAAAGGTACATTGGACATTTACATGGCGGTTTTTTTGATGACTATCTACTTTTAAAAGATGATAAGAAAGAAATAAGAGTTAAAAATCCATTTAACCAAAATTATAGGCACATAAGACATTTTATTAATATGTGTAAAATTAATGTTCCTATCTTTTCACTAATTATTTTCCCTGATTCAACTTCTTTGGACATTGACAAACAAGAGCCATCAACTATAATAGCATCTAAAAGCAATGTTGATTTGCTCTTAGATGAAGTTGAAACTTATATGGTTGATGAGCCTGATTTGGAAGTATCAAAAATAAATTTAGTTATCGATGCAATCAATGAAAATAGGGCACAATCAACTAGCGATAATATTAAATTTAATCAAATAATTTCGCAGAATAATGAAAACCAGTACTTTAACAGAACTTAAGAGCATAACATTTGATGCTAAGACATATATTGTGTTTCATAAATATAGCCCAGGTTCAAAGAAATTAAAATTAACGCTAAATGATAATGAGAACAAAATTGTTTTAACTTCACCAATTGAAAATTTTTCAATTGAAAATTGGAATAATTTTCAATTAGATAATTTACTTTTTAGACTGTTAAACAAGCACAAAGGTAAAAATAGCAAGCTAAACTCATCCAATGATTACAAGCAAATTTATTTAAGTTATAGTCCGGATAATCATAAAATTACTATATATGACAAATTAGTTGATTTAGAATGAAAATATCATTTGCATTCAAATTACAGTTTTAATTTTGATGAAGATAATTCCAAATTACAAATTTTTTGTAATGCATCACTTAAAGATGATGAAATCAAAAGAAAAAATTTATTTATATATGTTTTAAGCAGAATTTTAGAAGAATTTATTAGAAACAAGCAGTTAGAATTTGTAAAAATAATGAATCAATCTGGTTTTGCTTTATCAAATCCTCCTTTTAAAATAAATTTGAAAAAGAGAGCTTGAGGAACAAATATAAAAAAAGGTAAAAGACTTAGTAAAATAACATATGATGTTAAAATGATAGCACTGCCTATAAGGCTAATTGAAGCCATAATTCTACATGAACTAGTTCATGAATTTCACCCAAATCACAGTGACAAATTTTATGAATGCGGTTCATTTATAATGCCAGACTTTAAGGCTAGAAATAAAGAAATAAGGCAAATTATAGTGTACTTAGACAATTTCCAATAGTACTATAAAGCAGCTTAATACATAAAAGGAGTAATAATTTATGGGATTAAAAGCAGGTATTGTAGGCTTGCCAAATGTTGGCAAAAGCACATTATTTAGTGCTCTTACAAAGCATCAGGTTGAAGCATCTAATTATGCCTTTACAACCATAGATCCAAATATAAGCAGTGTTGCACTTAAAGATCAAAGATTAATTGAATTGGCAAAAATTGTTAATCCATCAAAAATTGTTCCAGCTACTTTTGACTTTGTTGATATTGCAGGATTAGTTAAGGGAGCTTCCAAAGGCGAAGGATTAGGAAATAAATTTCTTTCAAATATCAGAGAAGTAGATGCAATAATTCATGTTGTTAGATGTTTTGAAAACAAAGATATTATGCATGTTGCAAACGAAATTAACCCTGTTAATGATAAAAATGTCATTAACTATGAACTTATGCTAGCTGATATTGAAACTGTTTCAAATATAGTAAACAGAATAAGTAAGAAGGCTAAATCTGGTGACAAAACTGCGCTTATTGAATATAACTTAGCTCAAAAAATTAAACAAACTTTAGAAAATGAACTTCCTGCTAGATCATTAATAAATAATCTTTCTGAGGAAGAAGCAAAACTTATCAAAACATATCACCTTTTAACTGCTAAGCCTGTTATCTATGTAGCAAATTTATCAACAGAACAAATTAGCAACTATGCTGACGATAAGTTATTTAATGAATTAAAAAATTCATTATCTGAAGAGGAAAAAATAATTCCTATTTCAGTACAATTAGAGTCTGAATTATCTCAAGTTGATGAAACAGAAGCAAATGAATGACTTAATTCATACAATATTAATCTTAGCGGGCTTGATATTCTAACTAAAGAATCATTCGACTTATTAAAATTAAAAACATATTTTACTGCTGGACCAATGGAAGTTAAAGCTTGAACTTTTAAAGATGGAATGCTAGCACCACAATGTGCAGGCCTAATTCATAGTGATTTTGAGAAAAAATTTATTAAGGCCGACATTATAAGTTATGAAAATTATATACAATATAATGGTGAGCAAGGTGCTCGCAATGCTGGCAAAATTAGAAGCGAAGGCAAAAATTATATTATGCAAGACGGTGATATATGTCACTTCAAGTTTGGTAAGTAATTTTTTTTATGGGAGTTTAGTATAATGGCAGTACTGCAGTCTCCAAAACTGCTTGTAAGGGTTCGATTCCTTTAACTCCCGCCAAATATTTGTAAATGCCATTTAAGCCTGTAAAACAGGCTTTTTGTTATATTTTTTTAGTTTTAGCAATTAATTCTCATATTTTTATCCTAAGTCAAAATATAGATATAATATTGCTATTATGAATTCACAAAACACAAAAAATTTAACTAAGCTTAAAAAGCTATCTATTGCTTACTTGTCTCTGTTTGTAACCAATTTCGTTATTTTCTTAATAGCTCTTATTTTGTTGTTAGTATGACAATACAGTATTAAAAATTCAGTTGTTCCCTCAACTACTGAACTCGATCCAAAAATTTTAAATATTAATGATTTTTTAAACAGTTCGTCAGTAAACACAACAACTCTTGCATTTTTTGCATACTTGCTTATTTATTTACTTATAATTCCAATTCATATTGCAATGATAATTCTGCTAATTTTAGCTGCAATAATTGCACCAAACCAAAAATACTTAGTTTTATTTGTTGTTGGTACTATATTTAATATAGTAGCGCTTGTTGGCATAATTATGTTATTAGTTGAATTAAAGAAATTTCCAAAAGATGCAACTAATATGAATATAAATATACCAACAGAAAATAAAGTAAAAGTTAGTTAAATGCCTTATGGCATTTTTTTACAAATATAAATACGTATAAAACTATAAAACAAGTTCAAAAGAAAAAAACAGCAGTTGTAATTTCTGCTGTTTTCTAATTATTATTTTAAATACTCTTTGTTAAAAATTCCGACATAAGGTAGATTTCTCATTTCTTCTTGATAGTCTAAACCAAAGCCTACTAAAAATTCATCCGGAGCATGAAAACCAAACATATCTGCATTTAAAGCCACTTTTCTGCGATATGGTTTATCTAGTAATGTCAAGATTCGTATTGATTTAGGATTTCTCGTTTCCAAAATTTCTTTAACTTTATTTAAAGTAATTCCTGAGTCAATTATGTCTTCAACAATTAAGACATCCTTGTTTGCAATTTCTTCAGCCATATCCATAATTATTTTAACACTTCCTAGTGATTTAGAGCCACCGGCATAGCTAGAAGCTATCATAAAGTCTAGTTTGTGATCAACAGTTACGTCTTTAATTAATTGTGCTAAAAATGGTACACAACCTTTTAGTAAACCTACAATTATTAAACCATCAGTTTTAGCATATACATTATTTACTCAAGAAGCTAGCTCAGATATTCTATTTTCTAATTCTTCTTTTGAATAAACAACTTTAAGAACTCTCTTATCAATATTATTTTGCATAGCTAATGTCTAAAACTTTAATATTGTACTTTTGAGGAACTTCTACTTCAACAACATCGCCAATTCCATTAGCTTCCATAATTGCCTGTGCAACTGGTGATTCATTGCTGATCTTGTTTTCAATAGGATTGCTGTCATGAGGCCCCATAATTGTGACAACTAATTCTTTATTAGTTTTCATATTTAAATATTTAACAGTTGCACCAATTCCTGCTTTATTTTGCACCGCACTTTTGGTGTCAATAATTTCTGCATTTTCTAAAATGCGTTCTAGTTCTAAAATTCTTCTTTCAACTTCACTTTGACGATCACGTGCTGCATCATACTCAGCGTTTTCTGACAAGTCACCTTGTGCTCTAGCTTCTTTTAGAGAAGCTTGCACTGCTGGACGCTCAACAGTTACTAACTCTGTATATTCATTTTTATATTTGTTGTATGTCTCTTCTGACAAATAAATTTTTTCATTCCCAAGTAATGCCATTAAGTACTCCACCTTATGTTTTAATGAATTAATTTCAAATTATATATGAAAAAGCTAATGTTTAAAATTGTTAATTTTAAATTAGCACTTTAATTTGTTTATGCAGCTATACCAGCTAAATGCAATAAAAAATGCATCTTATTTAAGCTACATAAGCCATTTTTTAAATACTACAGCAATTAACACATTACATATATGACTATAAAACAGGCAAATATAGTAATTGTTGTTTAACAAAGATTACGATTTATAATCAAACCAGAATGGTATTATTGAATAATTAACTCGAATTATTTTTATGAATAATTAGGAACAGTAAAATCTAAGTATGCGATAGCTTTTTAACCCTATCCAATCATTAAAATTTTACATCGTTTTGTAAGAAAACTCAAATAAAAATTTTTTTTGGCGCAAATTGCAAAAAACTAGGTTTTAAAATTTTTTTGCCTAGTTTTTTATTTGCCTTTATAGGCAAGATAAGGGAGTGTCACAAAGTCCTTACCGGACGACACTTTTACGCATTCTTTATTTTTAAGAAAAATAAAGATATTAATAGAATTTTTTGTCACAAATGCACCTATTAGTTTTTTTAGTGTCAAAAAATAATAAATTTGCGCCAGCTTACTTGTATTAAAATATAAGATATTTTAATAAAATTAGATTTATTTATACTTTACAAAGTAAAGTATAGCAAAATAGTTGGTGTATTTATCTAAATATCTAATATTTAGATAGAGAGAATTTATTAATATGGCAATTATTTGAAACATTAAAAAAATAATGTTTTCCCAAAACTTGGTAGAAGTGTTTGAAATTTATATAGAAAATTAAGTCAGAAATTGATATTTTTTTAGTTAAAAAAACAGCAAATTTTTTAGTTTGCTAGTGGAAAATTTTCGCATTTTTTGAATTTTAATAAAAAAGTGTGGCTTGATTTTTTGCAATATTTTTGTAAATTACTCTTAGTTTTATAAGCTCAAAACAGTATAAACTTTGATCTTTTTTAATGTGTTTTTTGAATGAATTGTAGACAAAATGCTCAGTATATGAACTATCATTTTCATTATTTTTAAAGACAGTTAGGGAGTTATTTTTGATGAATTTATAAAAATTTTGTACATTTTGATGAATAACTTTCGGTATGTTTATAACACTAGAGTAAGCAAAAAATTCATTATAAAGTGTGTGAAACATTAATTCATTTTTAGTAAAAACTGCATCGGAAAAAGCATTTTTTCAGGGCTTATTTAAGCAATAATTTATATTGTTTTTAAAGTATATTTTATTCTCTTTAGAAGCAAATTTATTTGCACCAAATGTGTCATTAATTGCTTTTTTGATATGAAAAAGATCTAAGGAATATGAAGCATTTAATTCATTTGCTAGATGCTTTATTCATCTAGCGCCATCGCCATTTACAATAATTTCCTTGTTGCTTTTAAACTTATTTAATTGCTTACTTACTGTAGTTTTGATAAACTGCATATCATTAAATTTTGTAGTTGCTTCATCAATATTTTTAGTAAAAAACATATTGATTATGTTTGATAATTTGCTTCCATTAACAGTGTGCATTATTACCTGTCTTACTCTCATTTTCCTAATTCTTTCGCTTTTATGAAAGATATAAAAGTCATCCATTTCTAACATTAATTTGCTATTAGTTTTTTGTAAATTAGATTCAATATTTGCTAATATTTCATCATTCTTCTTCTCTATTTTTTCTTTAAGATTAAATGCTTTAAGATAATAATTTATTAGTTGCTTACTAGGGAAAATTCTTTTTAAACTATCAGGAATTTTGTTTCCTTCAAAATAAAATTTAAGTGCTAATTTAATAACATCTAGGTCATACTTAAACTTAGATATTTGCTTTAATTTTTCATCGTGATAATATGTAAAACGCTTACGCTTTCCGTTAGTATCAATAGTTTCATACATTGTAATATTGAGAGTAAAAATACCACCTAAGGTAATTCAGACTCTACTAGTTTTTCTAAAAATTCTTCAGTCAGGATAAAGACTTTTTCTTAGTACTGTTCTAAAGTAAAGTTCTTTATCATTTAACTCTTTAGCTTTAGCTGCATATAGACTTTTAGTAGTGTTTAAAACTTCATCAAAAATATCAATATCGAATTCATTCATAATACCTAAATTATATGCCCTGCTACTTTTGGCATTAAAACCTGCAAAATAAAAAAGGCCTTTAAATGCCCTTAAAATCGTTGTTATTGCTTAAGATGATAAAATATTCATCTTCATTAAAAGTAAGCCTTATTCGGGCTTATTTTGCTTAAATTAAGCCTGTTCTATATGCCCTGCTACTTTTGGCATTAAAACCTGCAAAATAAAAAAGGCCTTTAAATGCCCTTAAAATCGTTGTTATTGCTTGAGATGATTAAAAATTTATTCATCTTCATTAAAAGTAAGCCTTATTCGGGCTTATTTTGCTTAAATTAAGCGTGTTCTATAACTTTAAAGTAAACCTACGTTCTTCTTTTTGAGATTCATAGACAATATTTTTATATTTGTACTCTAATTCCTTAAAGAATAGATCGTTCATATTGTTTGTTATTTCATCAGATAGTTGTTTACTAAAATATATGCAATAATTTTTAATAATTGCTTCACAGACTTTTTTGTTTTTTAAGGCTTCATCTCTAAATTTTCAGTTTGTTTGAGTATCACTAAAACTATCAATTTCAAAATATTGAATATCATTTAAATTCTCATACAACTTTTGCATTACATTGTCATATATAATAGCCGAAGTTTGAACGTTATTTCATTCGCTATCTTCGATATATAAACTTTCAAAAAGTTTTCTATCCATTACATTTATAACAGAACAGTTAATAGCTATTTCTTTATCATTACCATAAAGATCAGTTTTTAAAATTAAGTTACCTTTATCATCTTCAGTATTTTTTCTATTTTTATCACTTACAGACTTTGCAGATAGATAATAAACTTTATCGTCAGAATAAAAAATTAAGTAAGGCCTGTTTATACCGTGGCCAAAAATATCATCACCTAATCTATCTTTTGCAATAGGAAATTTGTTTTCTTTATTTCTTTGTTTATAAACTTTACCAATTAATTTATTTGTCATATGCTTAAATTATATAAAAAAACTATAGACATAATAGCCTATAGTAGTTCTATCTCCTCATTTCGCCATCTCAAATGGTAGGCAGGGTCAGTTAGAACTAAACTGCCAATCTAGTTCTTATTCAGAACACTTTTATTATAACTTTTTTTGCTATACACAAAATAATTACTTAATTTTATTCTTAACTTTTCTAATGTATATAAAACCAATTAATGTACCAATACCAGTAGCGCCTAAAAGGCCTAAAGGAATAAATATTAATAGTATTTGCTTTTGAGTTAATTTCCTGCTATTGCTATTATTATTAATGTTTAATGGCTTATCTAAATCTTCAATAGGATCTAATAACTTATTTAAATTAGATATTGTAGCTAAAGCACTTCTTCTAGATACTTTAGGTATAGATCTTATTGTTAAAACAGATTCAATTGATTCATTGCTTTTAGTAGCTAGTTTTTTAACAACAGCATTTAATTCATTTAGATCAATATCATAATGCTTTTTGTACTCTAAAAAGTATTTTTCTTTTAATTGCATAATGATAGCATTAACTATTTTATTTCTTAATTCACTCATTATATGTTCGGTAAATTCTAGTTTTTCTAGTTTTAAAAATGATAAGTCATAGATAGTACTTGTGCTTTCATTTTCATTTTTATCATTAGCATTATTGCTTGATGAATTATCATTTGATGATTCACCATTAGGAGCATTTCTATTGCCATTATTAGAATTATTATTTGGATCTATAAAGCCGTTATTGCTTGATAGTTCATCGTTTATAACCTTAGTAGCACTATTAGTAATTTTTACAAAAGCAGAGTTTTTAATTCTAATGTTATTACCTATAATTTCAGCATTTGCACTAATACCTTTACCTAAGGCTAAAGCCCTAATAGTAGCTTCATAATTTTTAATTAATAAGTCTTTACCTAATTCTAAGTTTTTATCTTTAAACTGCTTATTAATTTCATCAATAACCTTAGTTTTTAATGATGAAAGCTTGCTTTCATTTAAATTAATATCATTAAGTTTAATTTTTGATAAGTCAATATCTTCATCTAAAGCTTGCGCTACAACATTAACTACTTCAACTCTTGCATAACCAAATTTTTTGCCTAAAGCCTGTAAGTTAGCAATAGAAATATTAACATTTTTAAAGTCACTTACATTAGTTTGCGGATATATTCTTTCTCTTGCAATTTGATCTAAATTCTTAATTTCATAGTCACTGCCTAGTTTTAAATTAGGAGTCTGTTTTTGAATTAATTTCTTAATTCATTCTTTAGCTTCTTCAAATGTGCTAGTGCCTTTTAAGTTAATTCTTTTAAATACTATGCCATTAAAAATACTTCTTTTATCTTCAGAAATATCGCTTTCATCATCATTAATACCATTATTGCCGGATGAATTGTCATTAGGTCATTTTTCACTAAATGGATCTGCATAAGGATTCTTATTAGGATCTATGCCACTATTTGAGCCGTTATTACTGTTTCCATCTCCACTACTTGAGCCGTTGTTTCCGTTTCTATTGCCATTAGTACTATTGCCATTAGCAGAGCCATTATTTCTATTTGAGCCACTAGAATTATTGTCAACGCCACTATTTGAACCATTATTACTGTTTCCATCTCTATTATTTGAATCATCATCTTTAGGACTTACTTTTTCTCAGTCACTACCATTAGATGAATTAGAAGGCTTTCTATTATTTGAACCATCATCACTAATAGACTTAGCAAAATCTAACAAAATAGTGAAACTATTCTTAGGCAATAAGTTATATTTCTCATTATTATTTGAATCAATAAATGAAACGTTGACTATTAACAATTTAAGTCGTTCGTTTAATTCATAATTAATATTTAGTAACTTTAAATGTTTTTCATCTAAAGATAAAAACACATCTTTTTTAGGTATAGATGGCAAATATTTTTTAAATGAACTATAGCTATTTTTAGCCGCTAAATTTAAGAATAATTGTGAGTTAAGGTTAAGGTAAATGTTTTCTTTAGTTTCTTTTTTATTAGATGGATCATTGCTATCGCCACTATTTGAATTGCCATTAGCAGAGTTATCAATTTCAACAGGTACAGCATATTCATCTTGACTTAGTCTATATCTAGTATTTGTAGTTTTAAACTTAAAAAATACTTTTAAATAGTTATCTCCCCCAACTTCAACTTTACTTAATTCTACTTTATCGCTATTTTCGAATTCATCTAAATATTGTTTAAATTTATCAACAGTTGCAATATCAGAAATATTTTTTTGTTTTGGTATTTTCTTAAACTTAGGAGTTATAGCAATAGGGCTATTAACTTCAAAGCCATTTCATAAATCATTAATATATTGCTTATAATACTCCATTACATCTTCATAATTGAGCAACTTTATTTGTTCATATTTTAATTTTTTAGTAGCTTCTAAGTATTCAAAAAATCTTTTACCTTGTTTAGTTTCTCATAAAGGCTTTAATGAATCAAAATTAGGTAAGTTATCTAAAAATTGACTATAAGGGCTACTGTCTTTATTAATTAATACAAATTTATAATTTGATATTGAATCTTTAGCATTTGACGTAAAAAGTCAAATACCTTCTTCAGAAAAGTAATTATCAGATCCTGTTTCATTTGCTAACTCTAGAAAGCGTTTTTTAGCATTTTTAGGTATTTTATAAAGCCCGCGGCTAGTTAGCTTAAATAATGTAGCATTTTCATTTTTACCTATTAACTGTTTTAATGCCCCTTTACCATCTAATACAACTGCTTCAGCAATTACTCCAGGATCTAAGTCGTTTTCATTACTATGCGGAGCAAATAATGTTTTAGTTTTATATGGTGCTTTAGTTATCTTATAGTAGTTTTTGTCACTGCCAGAAATATCTTCAGCAAAATCACTATTAGTATAATACCATCCATCTTTTTCAGGATATTTATTAATATCATCATGAGCAAATAAGCCCGAATCCGGCTTAGTATTGCCATTCTTAAAATCAAATCATACTAATTGTTTTTTAGTACCAGTTTTTTTATCAATTAATGGATCATATTTAGGGTTAGGAATTGGCTTACCATCTTTATCTTTTTTAGCTTCGCCTTTTTCATCAGTTAAAAACTCTTCTATTAATTCTTTTTGGTGTTTATTTTTCTCAGGATCTCAGGCAAACCATTTATAGTCCATTTGACTGCTTCTAGAATCAATTACAATTATTTTTGTATATTTATACTCAACTTGTTTGTGTGCTTTATCTCTATACTTAGTTATTTCAATTTTATATTCATTTTTAGCATGCGAGTTAGAATCATTCTTAACTGTTTTATCATTTTGATCTTTAATATCAGCATTAAAAACTCTTTCATTATCATTAGCGTCTTTTCTATTGTCAGTTAAGTCTTCTTCGAATCTATAGTTAATAACGTCAATTTTTTTACCATTTATAGTAATAACTTCAGTTTCATCACTAGTAGCAGTAAAGTTAACTTTTAATGGCGTATGTGCAATTCATTTTCCGCCATATCTATCTGGTCCTGTTTTAATTTCCGGCTTATCACTAGGATATTTTACTAATTTATCATCCACCAATTTTGTCGTGCCATTTTGAAAGTCAACTCATTTTCCTAATTTAATTATTAGTCTCTGTTCTAAGTCTTTTGTAGCAATTCTTCCATTATATGTAGCAGATGGAGTAATATTAACTTTTACATTGTGAGCAACTAATTCTTTAAATGAGCCATTTTCATTTTTTAAATAAATATCAATTGTGCTAGGGCTAGTAACTTCAAATTCAGCCCTTAGTTTAGAATTATTAGTATTTTGCCTATTAAACTCCTGCAATTTTTCATCTAACTTTTGAATGTTAGTTTTATCACCGTTTTCCTTATATTCATCAGTGCCTAATTGTCCGCCAGTGTCAGATTCAAAATTAAAGTTATATGCTTCTAACCTACTTTTAATATTGTTAAAGTCAGTTTTATATTTACTAAAAGGATGAGCAACTTCTTTAGGAATTCTTAGATCAACCGTTATTTTATAGCCAGTTACATGATCTCATTTAGGCTTATTTGTGTCATATGTTATTTCAGCCTCATTCTCTTTATTATGCCCAAACAAATTTTCAGCCTTTTGTTCTAGCGTAATTTTTGTGATATATTTTTCAATATTTTCATAATTTGAAAATGGATTCTGTGTATGTTTAGTTACATAATATTTAAATGTGTTTATAAAAGCTTCTTTATTTTTAGTGTCATCTTCATTTTGAAGTCGTTTTCAATAAAGAGAATTGACAAGTGAGCTTAAATTAGAGTACTCCGTAGTTTTCTCAAAACCTCTAACTTCTTTGCTAGTAATTTCAGGGCAACCAAACATACTTTCACAAGGGTTCTCATTATAGTATAATGAACGTCATTTTCCTTTTACTTTGTCAAAAAAGCCTGTATAATCATTTACTGTTTTAGGTTCTCAAGTTCGCATAAAAAACTCAGTTCCTGCTGTATTATTAGGTACTTCATCAGGCACCTTAAAATAATTTCAAAATTGAGAACCTTTATTTTCATATTCAACAGTTATTGGATATTTACTAGTTGGAAAGTCAAAATATCTAGTATTTGTATTGCTTGAATTAGTATGGAAAAAAGCACTAGTATTTAGTGCTACTAAAGGTAATGAAAAAGTAGTAGATAGTATTATTTTTAGTTTCTTTTTATTCATACTTACTCATTTCTATTGTCATTAATTAAAGCTTCTAATTCATCATACTTTTGGCTTATAATGTGCGAATCTAATTCGCCATTATGCATTCTATAACGTTCAAATTTCTTTTCACTATCTTTAACTGTCTTTACTTTTTCATTGATCTTAGTCATTGTTTCATCGTGCTTAATATCTAATAACTCTCTCATTTTTTCAAAATACTGTGCTTCTTCTAATAACTCCATACTTAAATTAGCCAAAACTCTTTTGTCTAACTTGCTATTAGTATTAATTAAGATATCTAACTTTTTATTAATAAGCATTAACTCAGCCCTATTTTTTAATAACTCTCTAGTTATATTTGCTTGAAAAGGGGCTAATGATGAATAAAACACCTTTCTCATTGCATAGTAAATATCATCTAATGCGTCTTTAAAAACTATCTCTTTTTCCTTGTTATATAAATATTCTTTAAACACTTCAGCAATTGCTTCCGATGTGCTTTTATTATCTATTTCAATTATCTTTCTAAACTTTTCGAACCTTGCTATATCTTCTTTTTCATATAGTCTAAAAGTTATCCTTAATGGATCGTTTTTCTTACTCATTGTTTTCTCCTTTTTTGTTTAAAAAAATAAAAGCAAAATGGCCTTATTGACCTATTATGCCTTTATCAAAAAATAATTGTTTTTCATACTCGTTGTAGTAAATACTGCCTTTTATTTTTGAATACATATGTAAGCTAAAAATTAAGTTTCCGACGTCGCTATCAGCTAAAAAGCGTTGGTGTGTATTATTAAGCCCACCAGTTGACTTGAACATATCCATAACTGCTTCTAAGTCTTTTTGCTTAAGGCCAAAGAACTTAGCATATTGACAGTTTTGCAATATAGCTTCAGCTTTTTTAGTTATATTGCTTGAACCTAAAAAGTCGGATGGATTCTGTGTACAAAGTATCATACCTGCATTAAACTTTCTAACTGTTTTTGTCATTGTATAAACAAAGTCTAATGTAGCTGTATTGCTTGGATCAATATACATGTGCAATTCATCAATAACTAATACTGTTTTTGCTTCTTTATCTTCTATTGCATTATTAAATATTTTGTTTTGAATAAAGCTTAGGAGAACAAATAGTCCTACTTGTCCACTATCTTTAGAAGTATTAAATAATTTTTGCGTATTGAAAATGATAAAGTCATTAGAAAGATCAATATTTGTTTGCCCGTTGTAAATATATTCATATTTACCGTTATTTTCATAGTCAAATGAAAGCCTATCAATAATATTAGCTAAAACAATTTTCTTTCTCTGTTTTTCAAATTCATCTTTTCATTTGTACTCTTGTAAATGCTTAATTAAGTCACTAATTATTGGATAATTAAACTCTTTTAATTCATTAATGTTTTTTAAGTTATAAAGCCCTATCTTTTCATATAGGCTTCTTACCATTGACATTAAAAATACAATGTAGTCTTGATTCCAGTCAGCATTAATTAACTTAAAGTATGTTTCTAACCATTCTAAATGTTTATTAATTATTAACTTAGTGCTAATTTCTTCATCATCATTAAAAAGCTGTATTTGTACATGTAATGGATTAATTATTGTTTTATGCCCTAGGCCTAAATCAATTAAAGTAGCGCCAAAATTATTGCCTAATTTTGAATACTCATTTTGTGGATCGATAATATATACCTTATTATTGTGTGCTAAATGGCCTAAAATAGCCTTTTTAACATCAGTCGACTTACCTTTACCTGATGAACCTACAGTAAACATATTGTAATTAACTCTTCTTGCACTCTTTTTATAAAATTGGTCAAAAATTATAGGTTCTCCAGTAGAAGCGGTACTGCCTAGGATAAATGCATTATTATCATTATTAGTTTCATTCTCAAATGCCCAGCCATGGCTAATGTTATAACTACTCATTGGTATTGCTTCGTGTAAGTTATCACTAGTAATTAAGCACGCTTGCGCTAAGGCTTCAAATTGTTTAAAAGGTACAGTGTTAATGTTTAACTTAGCCCTTTTAGCAGTAGTTAAAACTTTACTTTCAGCTTTTCTTAATTCTTTTAAGCTGTTAGCTTCATTAATTATCATTAATGAACTATTCATTAATAAGTTTTTATTCTCTTGTAATTGACTCTGTAAATATTCTAAGGCTTCAATTTGTAAACTAGATGAAGCCCTAAAGTAATTTGACTTAATTAATGTTTTATTATCACTCATCCTTTTGCCAGACTTATCCAATAAAGCAGCTTGCGACGCTTCATTGAATATGCCCATATTTCAGACAATAGTAGCGTCATTGTCAAATAAGCTTATAGCCCAGCCTTCGCTTAAATTAAGCGGTAATTCGCTTATTGTATGTATTGAATAGTATTTGCCATCTTTAATAAAGTAATTACGCTTAAACACTGTATCAGATGAAAGCAATTCATCTAATGTTTTAGGCTTATTAGTTTTAATTTCTTTACTTATAGGCTTCTTTTTAAAATTGCTTTTTAAAAACTTGAAAAACTCTTTAACTTTTTCTCTAAAAGTTAATGTTTCAAAAATATGATCATCTTTAGCATTAAATGAATCTCGTTGGTTATTATTCATTTGATATTCTAAATATTTAATTGCTTCTTCTTCATTTAAAGTCTTAAGGCTTACAGACGCTAAAAACTTTAGCAATTCTAAGCCTTCTATTAATTCGCTTTCAATATCCATTGCATTAAAGTTAGCAATAGTATTAAGCACCATTTTTTTAAGTTCTAAAAGATCTTTAGCATATACTGCTATATAGTATGTATCCACTAATAATTCAGTATCTAGTAACTCTAAGTCGTTATTTACATATTCATAATATGTTTTATAACTTTTAACTACACTTTTTGCACTTTTATTAGCAGCTAATGTAGCTAATTTTCTTTTTTTATTTTTCTTTAAGCATTCAAAATTTTGCCTGTAGTCAGCTAACTCTTTTTTTCTTATAAAAGTTAAATGATAGTCACTTGTATCTAATAGTTCAGTAAACTTATTTAAAAATACTTCTCTATCTTCAGAATCTTCATTTCATGGACTTTTACCTTGGAAACGTAAAATAGCAATATATTTTGAACCTGCTTTTAATTGTTTAGTTTTTATAAACTTATTCTCAATAATAGCTTTATAAGGAACTAATAATTTAGGGCTATATTGATTCTTATTGTATTTTTTGACACTAAAAAGATATTTAATCATTCTAAAAAATAGAATGTATAGTCGACAGTCATATTTATTCGACTTAATTAAAATTGTTGAAAATGCTAGTATTAGTAATATAGAAAGAATTAAACTTCACTTCTTAGGATAATTAGGGGGAAATACTGTATAACCTATTGTTACACTAAGAATAATCACAATGCACACTACCAGAAAGTCTAGTCAGCTAAAGGACTTTCAAAAGTAGTTTTGAGTCTTTTTTAAATTTTTAGGCTGTAGCATTATTTACCCTTCTTTCCTTTACTTTTCTCTTTAATATCATTAAGTTTTAGAGTTTCTAATTCATCATTAATACGTTTTACTTCTTTAGCATTTTTTTCAACTAGATTCTTAATTTCTTTATTATCTTTACTCTTAGTTTCTTTATCAGTATTTGAATTAGATGAATTACTGCTTGCTTGACTTTCTACATTACTATTACTACTATTAGTATTAGAATTTACAATTTCATTTGCTTTATCCTGCTTATCAATATCACTTCATTTTTTATTATCAGTAATTTTGCTTAGTTTATATGCGCCTACATTACCATCAACATTTGATGAGCTGTTTCTAGTAAATAAATTTCTATTTTGTGCGCTTGTATAGAATTTTGATCTATCTTCTTGCATTGCACTTAGTGCAGTAGTTCTTCTAATTGCTTTTTCTTTAGTTAATTTAGTTTTATCTAATTGTGCTTCTTGTTTATTAAGTTTGTTATCTAACTTGTCATTAGTTTTATCTAATTGACTCTTAGTTTTATCAAATACTTTATTAAGTTTATTTTCTTCTTTGCTACTTTTAGCTTTAAGTAGCTTCTCTTGTGTTTTTAAAAGCTTCTTTTCTAGCTTATTATTAGTTTTATCTAACTTATCCTTGTTTTTGCTAATTGACTCTGTAAGTCTTTTTTCTTCTTTATCTTTTCTTCTTGCTACCCTAGATGCCGCATTGGCTTTATGCTGTAATAAGCCACCAGATGATTTAATATCTTTATCACTTAATTCTTTTAAATAGCTTTTATCAGCTTGTAAATTAGCACTATTATCTACTGCATTATTAGGTACATTTGCATTAGTTACTAATGAATTAGCATTAGCAAATAAGCCTGTAGGTATTGCATTACCTACTGCAGGGCTTGGAGAAATTGAATTAAAGTTAGAAGCTTCATTAGCAACATTAGATGAAGCAATAGGGCCATCTAATTGTGACTTAAGACTTAAGTCAGCTTGTTTTTGGTCTCTTAATTTAAGCTTATTAACCTTTTCAGCTTGTCTTTGTGCTTTAAGGGCTTCTAAAGCTTCGTTTCTTTGTTTTAATGTAGTTCTACCAGCTTTAAAGTTTTTGTTAATATTTCTCTTTTCGCTTAAGTTTTCTAAGAATGATCTACCAGCGTGAGTTTTATTCATAATACTCTTAGCCGGGCTAATAGCGCCACCTAGTAGTTTTTTACCGAATTTACCAGCTACCAATGATCCAGCTAATAATCCAGCACCAGCTGCGATAGTTCCTTTAGTTTCAGCCATAGTTTCTCTTGCACTAGCACTTTCACCAGCAAAAGCCGCTGTAACACTAGTTAAACTCATAACACTAATTATTCCACCAATAATTAAGGCAATATTCATTAAGAATCTTTCTAAGAAATTAATATCTAATGTATTACTCCACTGTGTAGTTTTAGTAATTCATACTGTCAGCATTTGCAATCCAATTAGCATACCTATAATTGCAAACGACTTAGTAGAATACATTTCAATAAATTGTTTCATTCTTTTGCCATCATCAGAAACAGAAGCCGCGACAATGAAAGGGCTAATTACAAATAAAAAGAACTGTTGGAATATTTTTTGTACTACTGTTATTATGCCTAATACCATAGGTATTAATGAACCTATAGATAATATAGTCCCCATAAACCAAGACTGTGCATTTGCACCATTAGGTAAATTACTATATGTATCATATGATACATAGTAAGATCCATATTCAGGATGAGGCTTTGACCAAGTAGCAAAAGAAACTCCTTTATTAGCTCACGCTTTATCATAAAGCGATTCAAATATACTTTGTCCTAAACCAACATTTCCGCCTAAAACTAATTCAACTAGTATGCTTATCAGTATAGAAAATACATATAAGGCAATTGGTATACCAATTAAAAACAATGTGCCTAGTAGGCTATTTTTCATAGCAATTGAAATAGGTGAAGGTTGATCCGACTTTTGAAATTGCACTCTAACAGCACTAAGTGCAAAAAGAATTGCAAAAACAAAAAATGATATTATTGCCATTCTTAAAAATAGTATTGGTAATTGTGCATTGGCAAATGATTCACCAGGGCTAATGCCAAAAAGTAAATAAGATGGTAAGGCAAAAGTAATCATCTTATATATCTTTACAACGGAATCAAGCAATCACAGCGGAAGTCTAACAGTAATATTAAACAAACCAAACCATATGGTATAGCCTAGTCATGCAAACATTTATATTATCCTTTCACTATAGTAATTTTTAAAGTTTTATTATGAATTAAATAAAGGGATAGCTAACCTAGCTAACCTTTCATACACTTTGTAATATACCCGTTATCACTCCACTTATTGCTCAGGCAATAACAACGAAAATAATAAAACCAGCTAGTCATTTAATTTTCTTTAATTCATTTGCTCTTTGTTCATCGCTATCAGCTTTAGAAGCTTTAAATCAAGCTGTAGCCCCAACAATTAAAATTGCTATTACTAAGATACCTGCTAAAGCACCTAGTGTAATATTTATATATTTTTGAACTGTCGCTGCTAGTTCACCTAAACTAGTATTTAATGCGCCAGCGTCAATAGGCCTAGTTGCACCATTCATAATTATTTATCTCCTTAAAATATTTAAATTATTGATACTAATGCACCAATAAACGATGCAATAGTAATTGCACTTAATAAGCCAGTGCTTATTGTTATGCCTAGGCATAATTTTCAACTATGCCCATATAATTCCCTAGCCCTATTTCTAGCTGCTTTATCTTTTTTAAAGCAGTTTTTAAATTCAATTAATAATAGAGTTATACTTAGGGAAAATGCCATTATGCTAAATAGCATAAAAATGAAAATTGGAAAAATTGCGTGAATAGTTTTTCTCCTTTTCTTTTAATAAAAGAAACTAAAAAAGCCAACAATAAAATTTACTGTTGGTATTTACTTATTACTTTAAGAGTTATTCAGGTATAAGATCTAAAATAATTTGCTTAACTAAAGGATCATTATCATCAATTACTTCTTCTAATGAATTATCAACATTTTCATTTAAAGACTTAATCAACTCTTTTTTATTATTCATCTTCATCTTCTCTAGATTCATCGCTTTTAAATTCTCAACCAAAATTGTTTTGATAGTGTTTAATTATTTCTTTTGCTTTTTCTAAGGCTTCATTTTTGCTTAAAATTCTAGGCTTATCAACTTTATCAGCTAGCTTTATATTCTCTCAAATAAAGTCATAGTAAGGCTTTAATTCTTCTTTCTCGAATGCTTTCTCGAATGCTTCCTTAGTGCCCCGGCTTAATGCAACATACATTGGCTGTATAAACAAATGATACTCATAATATGCCCATCTATAAGCGTCTCTAAAGTCAGTTTTAACTTCTTTATTTACATCAGTAGGGAATAAGTATAAATCATTAGATCTATCATCAGTAAAGCCAACTAATTGCCCTAATTTCATATAATCTAATACTGCGTCATGAAAGCTATCTAACTTTTCAATTAGTTTTAACTTCTTAAAGTTATCAGTCAGCGACTTCTCTTTATCTCACTCTTGCTTTTTAATTAAAGCTTTTTGCAATTCTAAATAAGTTGTTAGCATTTTTCACAATGGATATTGCATTGTATAACGTTTGGCTTTAAGTCAAATTATTAACATTAGAACATCAATTTCTAAATAATACTTTTTAGGATCTAATTTTCTTCCGTATAAAAACTCATTATGTATGAATAATTCATTAGGCTTATTAGTTTTATTGTAATTATAAAAATCAGTATTATTGATCATCCTATTGTAAACTCACAATTTAGATGGCCGCTTTTTTGATTCATTCGTTCTTAATCCATCATAATTATTTTCAGGCGGTATCTCTTTATAGTACTCTTCCATTTTAAATGAACCAGGTGCTAAGTCGGAAACTTTTTTTGTTGTTAACTCACCCCATTCATACTTTCCGGCTTTACCGTGAAATTCTTCTAATTTTGCTAATGTATAATTTCTAACATTATCAAAGTCAACATATTCTTTATCAACACCAGTTAATGCTTTCTCTAAATTAGAATTAGCCATAATTTCAGAAACTTTATCAACTAAAGAAATATACTCATCTTTACTAATTCTCTCCGGAGAATTGCTTTTTTCTCGATAAATAAAGCCATTTTTAAAGTGTTCTAAGTTTCTAACATAATAAGAAACTTCAGCTATTGATGGAAAGCCAGTATCATCAGCATATAAATTTTTAACTTTTCTATACTCTTCCACACTAGGAATTAATTTTTTAAAGCCTTCAGCGTTATTATTAAGCACTAAATTTGCATAAACTGCATTTTTAGTATCTAATATATCTTCTCTATTAATTGTATAAGTCTTGCCATTATATGTAAATTTGGTAGGTACAATCTCTTGTTCATTTTCATTAAATGAATCTTTATGATCAGGATCTTTTCTAGGGGGCGTTGTATGAGATGGGCCACCCGTGATAATCTCACTAACATTAAGTCCAAAAAATTTGCAACTAACTGTAACTAAAGGCATTAGTGTTACTAAGCCTAGTCCGCCTATTATCATTCTCTTTTTCATTTTCTTATCTCACTATCAAAATTAGTTAGATATATTATATCATAATATTTTATCTATGATAAAATATTGACCGTTAACTCTTATTTTTTAAAGTAAATACCATTGCTTTTACTTCTTAATTTGTTTTATTTTTACTTTAATAACCATCCTTTCATAATGTTATTTTGTAAATAAGTTCATTATGGAAAAGATGAACTTTTTAGGGAAAAATTACTCATTTTTCTCCTTACATAACCAAAGCTTTTGTTTTTTCTTCTTTTGCTTCTAGTTTTTCTAGTTCTTCTTCTTTTAATTTTTTTACTAATTTAAATTCTTCTATAAAGTCTTCTTTATCATATGCACTTAAGTAGTTTTCTAAGTCTACATCAGCAATGTAGTCTCAAAATTCGCGATCTATATATCTAATTTCGTTTGGGTTTTCATATTCATCGAATCTTATTCATTCAATATTTGGATCTCTTTCTCATAAGTAGTTTAATAGAGTGAGATTCGCACCAAGGCCTTTAGTTTTTAAGTCAATATCTAATTGTCTTCATAAGTCATCGAGTCTATGGATATCTTCTTTATTTAAAAAGTCTTCTCATAAATCATTAACTTCGTAACTATTATCGACTAATTCTTTGCTTAATTTGTAATATCCAGCTAACTTATCTAAGTCGTTTTCATTGTAAATTGACTTATAGATATTTTTATTAATTGTTGTAGGCAAATCAGCCATATTCTCTATAGTTTTTTTAATTAATTCTGCATAAGCTAATTTGTCTAATTCATCCTTATAACTATTAGCCATATACTCAAAATGATTTTTAATCATTTCATTAGTAACATTTTTATGTACATATTGTGTTAAATGTGCTATATCTTTAAAATTAAAATTTTTTTTCATTATTTGACTTTATCCTTACATAACCAAAGCTTTTTCTTTTTTGGCTTCTAGTTTTTCTTTTACTAATTTTTCTTCTAATTTGAACTCGTCTATAAAGTCATCTTTATCATATGAACTTGAGTAGTTTTCTAAGTCTTGACTAGAAAGTCAGTTTACAAATTCGTCATCTATATATCTAATTTCATATGGGTTTTTACGTTCATCGAATCTTATTCATTCAATATCTGCGTCTCTTTCTCATATGAAGTTTAATAGAGTGAGATTCGCACCAAGGCCTTTAGTTTTTAAGTCAATATCTAATTGTTTTCATAAGTCATCGAGTCTATGGATATCTTCTTTATTTAGAAAGTCGTCTCATATATCAGTGACTTCGAAATCATCGACTAATTCTTTGCTTAATTTGTAATATCCGGCTAACTTATTTAAGTCGTTTTCTTGATGAATTGACTTATAGATATTTTTATTAATTCTTGTAGGCAAATCAGCCATATTCTCTATAGTTTTTTTAATTAATTCTGCATAAGTTAATTTGTCTAATTCGTCTTTGTAACCATTAGCTTTATCATTAAAGTAACTTGCTACAGCTCCACATGGGAAGGTCGAAAACACAAAATCTAAATTATAATAATCTGATTTCTCGAAATAATTTTCAAAATAATTTTCAAAATAATTTTTCATTATTTCCCCTTTTTAGTCTTCAATAAGAAATTCAGCCGTTGGCACATCTACTGCACTATAACTGCTAGTGTTAGCATGTTTAATAATTTCTCTTTTTTCTTCTAATTCAACTTCATAAGCTGTTTGGATAATTTTTACTTTATCAGCGACAATGCTTAAGAAATAAACTTTTTCATTATCTTTAGAATATGATCCAGATTCTAAGTGTCCTATTATTTCAATAAGATCATTCTTTTTAACTTTTTCTAAAATAAACTGTGCATTAGCATTTCATAGTGCTATATCAAAGTAATTGTGCTTATTACCGCTTGTGCTATGTAGCTTTAATTTAAGTAGTTTTCCATCAGTATCTTTATTACTTTTAAATTCTTTTAAATAATATTCATCATTAACTACATTTCCGCTTAATACTATTGTGTTATTATCTTCTCTTCTCATACTCATTGTCACCTTCCTTGTCTTCTTCTATTGATTCTTTTATTCATGTTCTTAATTCTTTTATCCACTTTTCTTTACTATAACCTTTAGGAATAAAGAAAGTTTCTTTATTAGTTTCTATTCACTTATCAACTTCTAATAATTTTTGGCCTATTGTCACTGCTTCTTCTTTTTCTTTAAGATATAAAAAGAAATGTACAGCTTCTTTCAAAATATGTAAAAATAAAAATCATTCACCATTGCTATCCATATATTTCATCCTTTAAAATATCATCACTACTACTAAACTTATCAATAAGCTTGTAGCCTATAGTTAGTATTTCATCTAACACCTTATATTTCTCTTTATTGCTTAAACTTTTAATTACAGTCAATACTTGCATATTTTCATATCTAGGATAGGCCTGTTTATAAAACTCATTTTCGAACTCTAAGGAGTTTATAAACATTTCACAGGCCTTTATAATTTGATATTCTTTTAGAATATCTTTTCTATCGTTGCTACTATGATTAGCTAATTGATGGGCATATTCGTGCAATATTAAATAGTTTTCTCACTTTTTATAATTTTTATTAATGAATATGTATTTGCTTAAATTATCAATAGCTAATTTTGCACCTTGCATTTCTATATCATCAATTCATTTGATACTATAGTCTTTAAAGAGAGTAAATATAGCTTCTTTAAAAGAATTTTCATCTCATTTCTTAGCTTTATAGTTTTTATAGCTAGTTTGCGAAATATCGTAAACTTTCATTGCACTAAAAGTTATTTCATTTGTAGCTTTATTATTTATTGGAGTAAAAAGGTACAGGGGCTTTTCATCTTTATTAGCATAAATATTTAAGTCGTGTCACTGACTAAGTGTTTTGATTATGCTAAATGTAGGTTTTCTAATTTCTTTATTTTCACTAAGTGTATTTCTTTTAAAATACAAATATCTAAGATTAATTAATGATAATTGCGGGCTTATTTTGCCGGCAAAAGCTAAGAAATTTTTTAGTTTTGAATCTTTAGAAAAGAACTCTTTTATATCTTTAATGCTGTTCTCTAAAATGTAGTTTATGTTAGTAGTTTTAACTTGATTATTCATTAGGAACTAAAAACTTATTTTTATTATTAATTTCTAAAATATACGAATATTTTTTCTTACAGTAATTAAGAGAACCAATAAAAGGCTTGGAGACTAAAAATACAAATATTTTGTTATATAAAGCAGTTACACTATTTTTAAATGTAGCAAAGCCGAATGCATAAGGCTTTTTAGTTTTTTCTATTTTGTCTTTTAATGTTTTTAATTCTTTTTGAATTTGTCTTAATTGACTTTTTAT
Source organism: Mycoplasmopsis bovis PG45 (assembly GCF_000183385.1). Lineage (GTDB taxonomy): Bacteria > Bacillota_I > Bacilli_A > Mycoplasmatales > Metamycoplasmataceae > Mycoplasmopsis > Mycoplasmopsis bovis. Next base: position 568,573 of record NC_014760.1, read on the forward strand.
CTCATTAGTTTCTAATTGCATTTCTTCTTACTCTTTCTCATTCTCATAATTGAATTTATTCATTAATATGCCTTATGGCTACCTTAAACTTTCATTATTGCTATTAAAACAGCTATAATTTTTTATTTCTTCAAAGTTTATTAAAGCTAGTTTATCTTTAATATCTATGCTATCTTCATCTTGTTTTTCAATTTTGACTTCATCAATAAGAGTATTAGCTTTATAAAGATCTATTATTTTCATTTCCTTAAGATCTCAGTCAGTTGTAAACTCACCATCATAAATATCAATGTAGTCATGAATATAAGAATCTTTTTTCAAATAACTATAAGCAGGCTTAAGTCTAAGGGCAATAGGCCTACTACCACCGGATGAAATAATAGTCATATCAGGATCTTTATACTTTAACTCAGCCACAGTCATTACATTTTCTTTACTTTCGGACGTAGAAACAGTTTGCCTATTACTGTCACTTTGTTTTGAAATGCTTTCCTTTTTAACAGCTTTTTCGCCTAATGTATTTGATAGTGACTTAAGAGTTTCATCACTATTAGTTTCTAATAGTATTACTAGTCTAGCTTGTGCTTTAATTGCGTCAGCGTCTTTACCTTTTTCACTGTATTTTCTTAATTGTTCATATGATTGCAAAACTAATAGGAAAAGAATATTTCTACTTCTACTAATTGACATTCAGTCAGCTATTTCAGGAATTCTTAAAGAGTTAAACTCTTCTAAATAGAATTGCAACATTCGAGGTAATTTTTGGTTTGCTAATGAATTAGCATAGTCAATAGTGTCTCGATAAATTTGTGTAACTAACATGCTAAGTAGGAAATTAAATACTTGTTTATGATCAGGGAAACAAAGGAAAACAACATAAGGCTTATCATTTCTTACAACTTCTTTAATATTAATATTAGTTTTGCTAGTTAGCTTAGATACAGTCGGATTTTGGCTAAAGGCAATTAATACATTACTTGCATTAGCTAACATACCAGAAAGCGTTTCATTAACTATGTTTACTAATTGATCTTGTTCTTTAAATAAGTTGCTTCAGTATTTATTTTTTTCTTTATTTTTAGTAGTTATCTCAATTCATTTGCCTTGTTTAAATACTGCCGCCGAAGTATAAGCTGCGACGTTTCTAAATGTAAAGTGTTCAATTGTAAAATTAGGATCTTCTAAGCTATAAAGGAGTAGAAATTGTATAACTACATGAATCATTGCCTTAGCTTGATTAACTCAAATTGTGTCTCTTTCTAAAGGCCAGGGCAATGCGTCAGTAATTTCGATAATTTTTTCAAATGCCTTATTGTAATTATCATCACTTAAGTCTTCTTTTTTAATTGAGTGTAATTCATCTCATATTTGCTGTAAGGGATTTCAATTTAGTGAGTTTTTAGGATCTATAAAGTCAAATACTTTTATTTCATATCCTTTTTGCTTTAAGATATTGCCGGTTCTAGCTAATATTTGCTTTTTAGGATCAGAAATTATCATATTAGGTCGTTCTTTATAGTCTAAATTGGCATTATAGTGTATTGATGGAATAACAATTTTTTCAGTTTTTTTACTACCAGCTATACCTATTACTATCCCGTGTGCGTCAGTATTATTGACAATATAAGGGTTGTTTCATATAGGCTTATCGACTTTTCCTAAAATAAAGTTTGCCTTGCCACTTTTAAACTTTTTACGGAGTAATTTACTGCTTCCTTCATTAGTAAATTGATTATAAGTTCAGTTATTTTCACTATTAGAATTATTTCTATTCTTAATTTTGTAAATTATTCATCTTATTCACACTTGATAGCTTAAAGCAATGAATCAAAATAACATACCAGCAAAAATAATTAAGAATGAATAGTTTCTATAGTTAGTATTTATTTTTCAAAATAGCCATATATCGTTTATAAAACTGCGTTGTCCTTTTACTCAGCTTTCAAAAATACTTGCACTTTTAGCTTGTATTAAATACGTAAGTATAGGTAGTAGTAATAAACATATGCTAGGTCAGATAATAAAAACAAATGTATAAATTAAAAAATGTTGAACTTTACTTTTCTTAATTGCTTTTTTATCACTCATTTATAAAATAACTTTCGACTTTACTCCGGATATATTCTTTTTGTACTTTCTTAAAGCTTGGAATTTTTGACTTCTACTTAAGCGGTTAAATTCATAATTTAAACTTCTTATCATTCTCTTAAGTTTAGAAATTTCATCATACTTATAAGGATAGAAACTTAGGCCTATAGGTAATTCATCATCATTAAAGTCTTGCTTTAGATCCTTTTCTTGATAATTTAAGCTAGTTTGTACTTCTTTTTCTTTAGCATTCATCTTTAAGCACTGTTTAACAATTATGTTGCCTATTTGCTTTTCGAATTCATCTTTTTCATTAGCATCAAATTCATCTTTTAGTCCAGTACTATATTTATTGCTAAATTTTGCTTTATTTATACTTTCGAACTCTTGCTTATATTTAGTAACTGCTAGAGCTATTTTTTGATTATTTTCTACTATTGCTTCATAAATATCATTAATAGCTTCTTTAACTTCTAAGTTATTCTTAGCAGCGGCATAAGATTTACTTTTAGAATTTTTATAAAAGTTGGCAATAACTTTTGACGCATTGAGTATTTTCAATTCATTTGCGCTTAAAGTTTCATAACTCTTAGTCTCTTGCTTATTATTTAAAGCAATAGTGCTTAGGAATAGTTCTTTAATTTCTTTTCTATTGTTTCAAATACTATTTTTAAGGCTAAATAAATTTTGATATTCAGCTTGAGTCTTAATTGAATTTTCGAATAGATACTTAAAGCGTTCTACCGACTTAGAGCTAAATTTGCCAGATTGTCTATAGTTATTGCTATGATTAGTTTCTTTTTCAAAAAAGCCTAAATGAATATGCGGATATTTGCTGTTAGAGTGCAATGCCCAGTAGCCTTCTATTTTGTTAGGATCTAATTTATTAGCTTTAAGCAATGATTTCATATGCTTATTAAGTATTTCGTTTCATTCATTTTTATCAACCATTTGATTATCAATGCCTAATTGGCCAGGATTAAGAGTTATTTCTCAAATAAATTGATTATTGTTTTCTAGTTTTTCAAACTCTTTTTTAGCTTCTTTTGGATCAATATCAATAAGATTTTTTTCAAAAAGCTTGTGTAAACCAGTTTTACCTTCTAGTTTTTTCGATTCTTCTTTAGGGCTATATCCATCTATATGCTTTTCGGATAATTGATTTATTAACAATTTAGATTTCATAAACAAATTAACATTTAGTTTTTTACTATCCATTTCAGCTAATAAAGTAGTTCTATTCTCATTATCATTTTGAATATATACAGCGCTTGGCCTGCTTATGTAGTCTATGTATCTTCCGCTAGTGTAATATTCATAGTTATGGATTTTATGAGTATTTTTATTAGGCTTCTTTTTCATCTTAGGCTTAGCAAATTCAAAATATAAATACAATTTTTAGTCCTTGATTGCTAAATTACACTCATATGTATATTTTGTTTCTATCTTAATATCGGAAATTAAAGCTTTTAAAGTGTTTTTAACTTTTGAATCAATATTCTCTAGTATCTTATTTTTCATATTTACCTTCTATTACCTTCTAGTTCTTATTACCTTTTATATCTCTTCTAGTTATTACCTTTCATATACCTTCTAGTTATTGTCTTTATTTATTGTCTTTATTTATTGTCTTTTATATACCTTCTATTACCTTCTAGTTCTTATTACCTTTATTAGTTGTCTTTTATATACCTTCTATTACCTTCTAGTTGATAATTGAATTTATTAAAAATCTCTTATTATCTAGTTTTATTGATTGAAATGTCCGCGTAATTCTTTTTGAATTGACAAAGAACTCATACTCGTTTTTAAATAGAATTAAGCTTTTTGAAAATGAATTATTTTTGTGCATTTTCATTATGTTCAGCATATCCTATATTTGCAAAAGCTTTAATTGTGCAATTTGTATAAAACGCTTAAAGTTAATGCTTTTTAATTTGGAAATTGAAACAAATTTGACACTAGTCCTGATTGTTTTATAAATGTTAGTAATTCCAAAACACTTTTCCTTCCATAAATTTTTTAAATGTTTGTAGTCAATTTTTAGTTTACTTTTAAAAGTAGTTAAATTTGTCCTATATTTAGTTCTTAGTATTTTTGGTTTTCATATTTTGTTTTGCTTAGAAAAAATAATTGCTTATTGCATTGTCTCTACGTTTAACATATGTGCTAAAAACTGCTTTTTGTAATATAACCATTGGAGCAAATTAATTACCTAAAGCGAGCAAATAAAAGAGCCCCCAGATTGAATAGGAGGCTAGTTATACTTTGTTTTTACAGTTTAAAATACATTAGAGTTAGAAACTGTTAGACAGCATGATGATTACAGTGTTTATGGTGATGAGTTTTTAAATATGCTTACCCTTATAATTGGAAACAGAATAAAGAATAAATTTGCTGACTCAAGAATTTTAGAGACTAAAACTTATCTTGATGTAATGAAAATATTTAAGCAATATAAAAAAATACAAATGCCATATAAAAATGACATTTGGTATGAAACTGAGCTCCCCAAAAAAAGTATGGAACTTATTGAAAAAATCTTATATAGTTAATTTTTGGGAAACTTTTAATTTTTATTTCAGGCATTTAATACTATTTGTTTGTATTTATAGTTAGGTTCAAATATATTACTTGGTTTTGCTACTACATCCTTTTTAATTCTTCATTTTGACAAGTCTTTTGAAAATGCATACGCATAAAGAAACAATTCAGCTATATTGCCAACTTTCTGAACGTTTCAGTTTTCTATTTTTCCATTAAAAGAATTTGCACCTTTAAACATTGATTCCATATCTACTACATTGGAAACATCTCATTTATCTAAATCTTGGTTAAATTTTTTTGCGTCATGGAACATTTCAGACATTTGACTTACATTAGACACATTTCACGAATTAAGTGGTTGGTTAAATTTTTCTGCACCAGCAAATAAAGATAACATATTTTTTACATTTTTAGTATTTCATTTTGAAATATCTTGATTAAATTCTTTTGCATCATAAAACATTTGATTCATTAATTCTACATTAGAAACATCTCATTTATCTAAGTTTAAAACTTTTTCAAATTTAAAGTCTTTAAAAGCAAATTTTAGACTTGAAATTTTCAAAGGAAGATGTTTTGGAACTTCTTTTGTATTTTTTGGCATGTTATCTATTTCTATTACTTTTTCATTATTAGAATATTCTTTGCTTTTCAATGAATAACCTATTTGAGTAATAATTACATTTTGCTCATTATCTTGTAAATTTGAAAACTTGCCATCTGGAACTGTAATGATGTTTCCTTTATTATTTTCAATATAATATTTTGTGGCCACTCTATCTTTTAAAACTTTTCCCAATTGTACTTCGAATTCATGAATCCCTAAACGTAATTTAACATTATTTTCTGGTTTATTATTACCCACTTCAAAAGTTGTATCTTTATTTCCATGAGCCAGTTCTAAGTTTTTAATTCCTTCTTCTTTAGCAAAAACATTTATTTGGTCTAAGAAGTCTTTACGAGTATGAAATGAACCGAAAGCATCCTTTTGTTCTTCTATGATTTTTTTAACTTTCTCAATATTATTTTTATCTTCTTGCTCTTGTTTCTCTTTTAATTTCTTTTCTTCCTCTATTTTCTTCTTTTCATCTTCTATTTTTTTCTTTTCTTCTTCTAATTTCTTTTGCTTTTCTTCTTCTATTTTCTTCTTTTCTTTTTCATCATCTGTTTCGTTTGGATTTACTAGAGATTCTGAATTTTGATTGTTGTCTGTTTTCTCATTTTTATCAGACTTATCATCATTATCATTAATAGAATTGGGGGGGTCATCTGTTTTGAAGTTTGCGAGTTAGATTCGTTGTTTATTATTTGAACTTTTTCATCATTATCATTTTTCTTACAAGAAGCAGCAACTAATGGCATAAGTAAGAGAGATGATAAAGATCCAATAGATATAATTTTTTTAATCTTCTTCATTCTAAAGTTTTTTCCTTTAATTTACTTGGTTTATATGTAAATAATTCATCAATAATATTAATATGTTGTAAAAACATCCTATTTATACCATAAAACAAAAATACACAAAATATTTATCCTACGTTTCCCACTTAGTCGCGAAAACACTCAGTTTTCGGCGACTATATTTTTTTATAAAAAAATATAATTTATTATACTTTTATGCTTAAATATGATATAATAAAAACATGAAGAAGTCGAAAAATGATGCAAAAAGACAATGAAGAACATCAATAGCAAGAGTCAAAAAAGGTGAATACTTATCAATTGGAGTGCCAAGACCAGATAACAAAGGTTTTGTATACAGATTAGGATATGGTTATTTGCATGAATTAAAACAATATCACGATGATCCGCTAACAATTATCAAAGCAATTATTGCAAACTTTCCATTGTCTTGAACAAAAGAACAAGCAAGAACTAAATTAGATGAGATTCTTAAAGAGAAAAAAGAGACCAAAAAAGAAGTTTTAGAAAGGTTCAAAGGTTACGAAGTAGTTGAAAAACTATTTGATTATTTAAATATTTTTAACGATTGTTCACCCACAAAATCGACAACATTAAAAGATGTTGTTTTACAGTTGATTTATCAAAGAATTAAAAATCCAATAAGCGTTTTTAACACTTATATGACAGCAAAAAAAGAAAAAATAGACACTTATTCAAAAAATTCATTTTATAGATCATTAGACTATATAGCAAAAAACAAAGATGAAATTTTAAGAAATTTAAATGCACAAATTTGTGCAAATACTAATAGAAAAATTGATGTATTATGATTTGATGCAACAACTACTTATTTTGAAACATTTTCTCGTGAAGGTTATAAAAAACCTGGCTATTCAAAAGATGGAAAATTTAAAGAAGACCAGATTGTTATAGGTATGGCAACTGATGAAAATGGGATACCGTTACACTACAAAATATTTCCAGGAAATGTTACCGATTCAAATACTTTCATACCATTTATGCTTGAAATTGCAGATATTTATGAAGTTAACAGTGTAACTATAATTGCTGACAAAGGAATGAGTGTTAATAGAAATATTAGATTTTTAGAATCTAAGAATTGAAAATACATAATTTCATATAGAATGAAAGCTGGAAGCAAACAATTTAAAGAGTATGTATTAGATGAAAAAGATTATGTAAATGATGGTGGTTTGATATACAAAACTCGTGATATTGCATCATCATACAATAAAAAAAGAATTAATGAACATTTTAGAAGACAAATAATTAGTTTTAGCCAAAAACGAGCAACTAAAGACAAAAACGATAGAGACATTTTAATTCAAAATTTCACTAAGAAAATGAATAAAGATAATCTTGTTTCTTGTGATGATCTAGCGGGATCTAAAAAATATAGATTCTTCAAACCTATAAACAAAGGTGCATTTTATGAACTTGACATAGAAAAAATACAAGAAGATCAAAAATATGATGGATACTATGTTTACGAAACAAACAGAACAGATTTATCAGTAAAAGAAGTTATTAATTTATATTCAAAACAATGACAAATTGAGTCTAATTTCAAGACATTAAAAGGTAAATTATCTCTTCGTCCAATGTATTTATCAACTTGAAACCATATTGTTGGTTACATCTGTTTATGTTTCATTTCATTAGTGTTTTTAAATTACATCATCTACATTCTAAATTCAAAATTAGGACTGACTGGAAAAAGTAAAATTACTGAGCATAAAGTGATTAATGTTATCAAAGAAGTTAAAGAAATTGAAGTATTTGTAAATAAACAAAAAATCGAAACTATACAAGTTTATAACGACGAGTTACAAGAAAGTTGGCAAACTTATCAAATATTATTAGAACTTTTAACAAAAGAAAAAGTCACTTAGACATTACATTGTAAAAAAACATAACTTATGAAATCAAAAATTTACATAATTATGTTTTCTTGTTTTATGCTTAAACTGGGAAACGTAGGAATACACAAAATATTTATGTTGAAATTTAACACTATTTTTAATGTATGAAATTAAATAAAAAAACTATGAAATTTCATAGTAATTTATTAGTTAAACACAAATGCTTCTATTCGTTAAAATTGTGTTTAGAATCAATTTTTGTTAATACAAAATAATTGTTCTCATTAAAATAGCCAAATAGTCTAAATTTTTGCTGATCTTTACCTAAATGAATTTCTCTAACATCCATATCTTGCTCTTCAATGTGCCTTTTAACTAATGGCTTAAAACGTTTTCTCATATATGTTTTTTCTACTTGAGATATTGTCATCTTTTTTTCAAGAATGTCATTAACAAAATTATTAAACTTCTTTAATCCATCTAAATCCAAAGATTTAAAATCATACCCATTATCTAGTTTATTTACAATTGCAAACTTAAAAACTATCTCTTTGTTTGTATGAAATAAATTTGTTTTCTTATTTAAATTTAACTCACTTGTTAATTTTTTATTCAAAGTTAATCTCCTGAATAAATGCTTTTATAAAAATTTTTCATATCGGCCGGATCAATTACTTTAGTTGATATTTCAAATTCTGATAGACCATTTCTAGCTTTTAGCCATGGTTCTTCTGAATGTGATATTGCTTCTAATTCATATCCTGATTTATCCCCATAAGTAATCCAAACAGCATCTAGTAGCTCTAAAATGTTTTTGCTGAATTTCTCATCATTTGGCTTTAATTGTTCAATTTCATTTCAGCCATATTCTTTATAATCATGTCAAAGTTCAGGAGAAACTGGACCATGAACTCATGCTTGAAAAGCAGTGTCACTTAGAATGCCTTCACCAAGCAATGCATTTGCTCATGCTTCAGCATAATATGTTAATTTTTGAAGCTTTTTAGGAGTCATACTTTCTTTTGACAAAAATCAGTTTGAAACATCTTTATAACTATATTTCTTGTTCATATTTCAACTCCTTTAATTACATTATAAATTTTATCACACTTAAAAAAGTACTAGTAAAATACCTAATAATGCAATTAGAATATAATTAGCGAGTAATTATAAAGTAATTACTTTCTAATTAGTTTTTTAGTAAAAATTAAACTTTAAAAAGTTTGTCATTTGGTGATAGCTCTAAAACAATATTTGAATTATTAAGCACATGTTCTGGAATTTTATCTTTAAGTATTGAAATAATTAATTGTGCTTTACTATGTAATAAATAGTTATGTATATCACTATTTTATAGATGATTGAGCTGCCACGATATAAAACAAAATAAAAAACTTAAACCTCAGATTCGTTCGTATGTGAAATCAAAATTTCTTTAATAGTCACATCCTGTGGCAGTTCATAAATATATAAAATAGTCTGAGCTATTGTTTCGGGTTTTAAACCATTATCAATACTTCTTTGGAATTGCAAGTATTCGTCCTTAATTTTTTGATTTTTAACTGTGCTTAATAAGTTTGTATTTACAATTGCTGGCTCTATTAATGAAAACCTAATGTTGGTATGTGCTAGTTCTCTTCTAGCTTGCTGAGTTATAGCATTGACTGCAAATTTTGAACCATTATAAACTGAGTGATCATCATAAGTAAATCTACCTGCAGTGCTACTTATATTAATTATTGTTCCGCTGTTTTCTTTTATCATTGATGGAAGTACGGCATCCATACCATTAATTACACCTTTTATATTGGTGTCTATAATGTCATATTTATCTTGCAATGATTGCTCATAGTACTTATCTAGGGGCATAATGCCAGCATTATTAAGCATTAAATCAACTGAACCAAATTCTTTTTGTGCTTCAATAATGGCTTGATTAAGACTATTAAAATCTCTTACATCAATCTTTTTAATTAAACAGTTTTTGAAATCTATTGTCTCTAAGACATCAATATTTTTATCAATTAAAAGCATAGGGTAATTTTTAGAAGCAAATAATTTTGCTGAAGCTAGTCCAATGCCAGAATTAGCGCCAGTTATTGCAATTAGTTTTTTCATATAGTCCTTAAATTTAGTTAGTTAACAATTTTATTTTATTAAAAAATGAATTAGCATAAAGCAAAATGCATGTCTTGTTGGAATAATACAATTTGCTAAAAATCCTATAAAACAGCTTTTTAATGATAGAAAACTGAAAGAGTAAATAAAAATATGCTTATAGCACATTCTTAATTATTTACTGTTAGGGTTTAATTTAATTGTTTCTAATTTGTCATTAATTAGTTTGTTTTTTAATCCATCAATGATAAAAGGTTGTTTTTCTTTGCCAATATAGTCATCACTTAAACTCTTAAACAAAACAATTCCATTAGTTTGTGGTCTTACTACTATACCATCAATTATTCCGTCTTTTCCATATGGTTTATCAAACTTAATTACTTTTTTATCCCCAATTACGTTATCTACTCTTGTATTAAGTATTCCTATTACATTAAATGATGAATCAATCGCCATTGAACCAGAAGCTCCCTCTTTTAGATTAAGATCACCAAAAGGTATATTTGTATACAGTGTAGAAAATTGATCTAGCGTAGTAAGTGGCATTCCATGTTCTTCTTTAATAAGTTGATATTTATCATCTTTATCTTTTTTCTTAATAAATGGTTGTTGATATTTTTCTCATAAATTATTTTCAGAATTATATTCTTTATTTAATTTTTCATCATATCTTAATCACACATCTCTAAATCAATTTTCATCAACAATTCTTCTTTTAGTTGAAATAATCCCACCTTCTGATTTTATACCTCTAAATTGAGACTTCTTTGAAAAAGGATCCCAGTGTTTTGGATACCCTGCATAAAACTGCGTTTTAATTGGACTAAATTCTTTATTACTAAAGTTGACATAAAAATCTTTTTCTTCATCTGTTCCAATAACACTTGCTAACTTAGGTAATACATTTTTTAATTTATCTTTTTTAATTTTTAAACGGAGCGTTAGAAAATCTGCACCTGAATTTTTAGTATTAAAATAACTAAAATTGTTCTTTAACGTTTCAGGAATTTTTTCAATAGCTTTTAGGTATGTATTATTGCTTTCATATCTTGGGGTATAATATGGCGCATCTAAATATTGTGCATAGGCATCTTCAAAAGCATCAATTCTGTCACTATGATCTAATTCATATTTATACTTATTTTTTTCAAAAACTCCAAAGTCTAAATCTAAAGAGTTTTCTTTAATTCTGCCTACTTTAAAAGCAGGTTTAGGTTTTATATTTCTATTGTCACCAGAATCATCTGTTTTTATTCCATCATAGAATCCGGGAGGAAATTCTTTTCATTGATAATCCTTATCTTTATAACCACTTTCATATTTTTTAAATTTATCATAATGATAAGTTTTATCAAATGCACTTCTTAAGTTAAAAACATGCATATTTGTAGCTAACAATAATTCATAATAATCTTTGTTATTATTTTTTATTCTATCAATTACCCAAGCAGTTCCAAGAAATTTAGGAAAACTAAAAATTCCTGATATATTTTTTTGTTGGTCTACTGTGCTGACTCATTGTTTAGCATTAACATTAAGCTCAATACTACGATCTTTTATATATGTAAAAAAATCAATGTTTGCTTTTAGTTCTTTATTGTTATCTTTGTTTATTAGATAATAATGTTTATTTTTATTATTATTTGTATAAATAAGTAAATATATAACACCTTTTATGTCATCATAGCTACTTTTTATGTTTGAAATATTTCTTAAGTTGAATTTCTTTTCTATAGATTCATAAGTTGCATAAGATAGTAGCTGGCTTAAATTTGAAGGTAAATATCCAAATGGATTATTTCTAATTAGGCTACTAAGATCTATAGTTTTAACTTCTAAACCTTTTACTTCTTCTTCACTAAATTTTTCTAGGTGTTGATGATTTAAATAATGACCTATAGGAATTGAAGGATTAAAAAATTGAGTTTTTTGATATGAATCATCTCCATGATTGCCATATTCGCCTAAGTACTTTGCATAGGTTCAATATTCTTTATCTAATTCGTTTTCATGTCTTGGATATTCTTCGGATATAAAGTTAATATTTCTGGTCTTTAAAAAGTTCTTAAATTTTTTATTTTTTTCTATATAAGTCTTTGTTTTAGAATGTATTTCTCTTGGGCTTAATTTAATTAATTGATCAATAGCTAAAAAATGCTTGTCTGCCTGTTTTATAGGAGTTTTGGCTTCAGTATCACTGTTTTTATCAATCATTTTATCATCGTCTAATTTAGGTAGAACAGACTCTTTATTATTTGTGCAAGATAAAACAAAAGATAGTGGCACTGCAGATGTAATTGTACCTAATAGCAGTTTGAACTTCTTCTCTAACTTAATGTATGACATATTTAGAACCTCAAAATTATTATTGTTTGAATTTATCGAGTTAGGTTTTGTGATATAGCATTATAATGCTATTTTGATTTCGCTATCATTATAACCATTATTTTTTTTAAAATAAACTTTTTTATTAATGCAAAATGCTGTTTGATTGCATAAATATAAAAAAATAATTACATTGTTTTATCCTAAAATTTTCTGTCCTGGCTAATATTGTCTTTTTATTTTTTTATTGTCATAATAAATAAGTAAAAAAATAGTATGCGCACACTGGCCAAACTATTTATTTCTATTGTAGATATGGTAAACTGTCAGATTCAGACTTAACAATGTATAAAAATAAAGCTTTATTTTTAGAAGCTTCAAAACGAATGTTTTTGATTTTTAGATCTCTTTTTAAATCTTTTAAGTCACTTTTAATAATAGGATTCTGAATAACCATTAAAAGGCCGCCAAGTGTTAATTTTGGGTATAGTTTGTTAAAAATTTCAGTATTGCTACTATTATCATTAGCGCTAATGATTAAATTATACTTTTTGTCTTCTGAGTCTATAAAACAAGGCTTTTCTGTTATTTTGTCCTTGAATTTGATTACTGCTTCATTTCAAGTTTTGGAATTTATTGCTCTGAGATCAATTTCTATGTTTGCTAAGGTCATTGTTTTAAGAGTAAGATATAAATTTTCTAAATTAAGCCCATCAATTAAGACATTTTGCGCATAATTTAAATAAACAGACTTAACTATATGAAGCATATCAAATTCATTAATATTTGTGCTAAAAGCTTTATTAATAAATTCATCTTTAGCATCTAACTCAGAGCCTTTAATTTTCATTATTGCATTTTTAGCATTTTCTTCCAGAGTTTTATTAAATTGTTTTCTAATTTTAAACGCTCTTACAAAAACAGTAATTGAAGTTATTATGCCTATTAAAGATGCTATTATTGCTGAAGCGATTAAGCCTCAACCTAAAGAAGTTGGAGAGCCATTTTGGACTAACTTTTCCTTAAAGCTCATATTTTTGACCTCCATATTGTAAGAAATCATTTAATATGATAACAGCACTGACAGTATCTTTTTTGCTTTTTGTTTTTTTATTAGATAGTTTAGCATCCTTTAAAATTCTTTGTGCCTTAATTGTTGAACCATATTCATCAACTAAGTAAATATTAATGCCTGGAAATTCATTAGCTAAAAGAGTAGCAAAATTATCAACCATTACAGTTCTTTCGCTTTTTGAACCATTACTCCTAAGCGGATAACCTAAAACAAAAGCATCAATTGAATTTTGATACATTTTTATTATTTCCTTAACTTTGGTTATTACAACATTAAAATCATTTTCATCAAATCTTATTGTTTCCAAGGCATTAGCGCTTATTTCTAATATGTCGCTAATTGCAAAGCCACATGTTTTGGTTCCTAAGTCAAATGAAAGCTTACGCATTAAGTAAATAGTCCTTAATTAGACTTTCAATATTTTCAGAATAATTCATCTTGCCCATAGCTAATATTGGTGCACCACCACCACGGCCGTTAAGTTCTGAAGATAGTTTTTTGAACATTTTATTAGCATCAATTGCTCTGGTTGCAATAGCTAGCAATAATTCCTTTTCATTTTTTGATCCTATTATGGCTACTGTTTTGCCTGATTGGAATTTATCTCTTATTGAAGCAGCAATTAATTTAACTGATGAAGCATCAACATCTAAATTAATGTAAACATCATAATTATTAATTTTGTCAAATTTGACTGTTTCATAGTCAAATTCAAGATTTGAGCTTTCTTTTAATAATTGTTTGTAAACTTCTCTGAGCTCATCAATTCTTTTATTAATTGATAAATTCAATGTTTCAATATCAGGCTCATTTTCATTAATCACAGGAGCTACATAGTCATTTTTAAGCTCCTTAATTTTTTTGATAATTGTAGCTAATTCTTCGTTAAGTTTTTTATTAACTTCACTTAAGTATTCATTAACCAATTTGATAGAACTTATAGCTCTAATTCTAAATACACCTGCTTGTTTTTTCTCGACATTAGTAATTTTAAAGCTTTCCAATTTTGAAGTATTGCTTAAGTGAGTACCACCACATAGGTCACTAGTTATATCACCAAAACGAACAACTCTAACTGCCCTAGGATCCATATATTCACCCTCTTCTAAGGTCATGATTGCACCCATTTCTCTAGCTTTATCAACTGTGGTTGTGATATATTCACGGTCAATAGATTTTGTAATGTAGCTTCTTACTAAATCTTCTATTGCTTTTATTTGTTCATCACTAGGTTTTTCATCAGCTGGAAAGTCAAATGTGAGTCTTTCTTCATTATTATCTGAACCTAATTGCTCAATGTGAGAACCCAAGACATTTCTTAAAGCGCAGAATAATAAGTGAGTCCCTGAGTGGTTTCTTTCTAAGCCAATTCTTATGTTAGGATCAACAAATGAAGAAACTGGTTCATAGTTATTCATTTTTCCTTCTACAAAATGAATGTGGTTGCCAAATTTATCTTTGAAAACATCAATTATTTTGATCTTATTTTCGCCTTGGATAATAAAGCCTTTATCATGTCTTTGACCGCCACTAGTTGCATAAAATGGAGTAGTTTCTAAAAGCACATATCCGCCTGTTTCAAAGCTTTCTACTTCATTTTCTTCATCAAAAAGTTTAAGCACTTTAGAACTAGCGCTTAGCTCAGAATAACCAACAAAGTTATCCATTTTTTTATCAATTAATGCTAGTGAGTTAATAACTTTATCCATCCCAGTAGCTTTACCACCTTTTGAAGCTAAGGCATGTTTTTCTTTAGCTAATTCAAAGGCCTCCATGTCAACTCTGATGCCTTTTTGATGTAATATTTCAGCTGTAAGTTCAATTGGAAAACCATATGTTTCCAATAAATTGAATGCAACAGCACCATCAAAAACTTTGTTTTCATTATCTAAAAATGACTCTAATAATATTTTGCCTTTTTCAATTGTCTTGCTAAACAATAACTCTTCTTCTTTAATAGCGTCAATAACATCTTTTTCATCATATTCATAAGGTAATGAATCTTTTACCACTTTGACCAATTTGTGTAAAAATAAGTCTTTTATACCCAATTGCATACCTTTGTAGTATGACCTTCTTAAAAGTCTTCTAATTATATAACCACGACCAACATTAGAAACTTTTGCGCCATCGGCTATTGCGTTAACTACTGTTCTAATATGGTCGGCAATAATCTTAAAATTAGTGTTAATTTCACTCTGATGCTCATCTTTAACAAAATAGTTTTCTATTATATATTTATATCGTGAGTATTTTTCAATTTCTCTAATAATGTTAATAAATAAATCAGAATCGTAGTTAGTAGGTACATCCTGCATAATGCTTGCTAATCTTTCTAAGCCAGCACCAGTATCGATGTTTTTTTGCTTTAATTCAGTGTAATTACCTTCGCCATCATTATTGAATTGTGAAAAAACTATATTTCAGATTTCAATATACCTGTCATTTTCTATATCATTTTTTAATAAATCAATCCCACGGCTGTCATATTTTTCACCACGGTCATAAAAAATTTCAGTACATGGTCCACATGGGCCAGATCCTAAATCTCAAAAATTTGTGTCTCTTGTACCGCTAATTAAATGCGATTCATCAACGCCATTTTCTAGTCAATAATTTTTAGCTTCTAAATCTTCTTCATAGTATGTAAAGTATAATTTTTCAAAGTCCATTTCTAAGACATTTACTAAAAATTCTTTAGCATATGCAATAGCTTCTTTTTTAAAATAGTTGCCAATTGAAAAATTGCCAAGCATTTCAAAAAAGGTATGGTGCCTGCTGGTTACGCCTACATTTTCTATATCATTAGTTCTTATGGCTTTTTGACTATTAGTAAGTCTAAATGCAGGTGGTACTTTTTTACCAGAAAAGTAATTTTTCAAAGTTGCAACACCTGAATTAATTCATAATAGTGATGGATCATTAACAGGAATTAATGACTTGCTTTCAATTACTAAGTGATTTTTTGATTCAAAAAAATCTAATCACTTCTGTCTTATCTCAGTCGATGTTAATTTTTTCATAAATACCGCCTTATAAATAAGTTTTTTCACTGCCCTTATAATAAATTTTTTCAATAACTGCTCCGCCAAGACATTTTTGGCCTTCATAAATCACTACTTGTTGGCCAGGTGTAACAGCTTGTGCTTCTGACGGATAATAAACTTTTATAGTATTATTCGGTAATAATTCAATTGTTACTGGAATATTCTCTTGTCTGTATCTAAATTTAGCACTTAGATTATTATGATCAAAGTCATTATGATTAAGGGTAAGCCCTGTTGCTAATAGTGCATCAGAAGTTAAATAACTTAAATCACTGCTAGGCGCAACATATAAAATGTTTTTCTTCACATCATGTCCACAAACATAATATGGCTCAGCTTGTCCGCCTAAATTAAGTCCTTTTCTTTGGCCTATTGTGTAATAGAAACATCCTTCATGCTTACCAAGCTTATTATTAGTTCTTATATCAACAATATCTCCAGGTTGCATCGGAATATAATTTTGTAAAAACTTTGTAAATTTACGCTCACCTATAAAACATATACCAGTTGAATCTTTTTTGCTAGCAGTTATTAAACCTTGCTCTTGTGCTATTTTTCTTACTTCCTCTTTTGAGTTAAATTCAGCTAAAGGCATAAGCACCCTTTTTAATTGCTCATGACTTAATTGTGCCAAAAAGTATGTTTGATCTTTATTCTGGTCTTTGGCCCGATAAAGCCTGCCATCAGTAACTTTAGCATAATGACCCATTGCAATATAATCAGCTCCAAGATTATTAAAAGCATAGTCACTAAAAGCCTTAAATTTAATATATTTGTTACACAAAATATCTGGATTTGGAGTTCTTCCGGCTTCATATTCAGAAATAAATGTTTTAAAAACATCATTTCAGTATTCATTCACAAAATCAACTCTGTGAAGCTTAATTCCTAATTTATTTGCCACTTCTAAAGCATCATGATAGTCTTGTTCTTGTGGGCATATATCCTGTGAAATATTTTCATTACCTAAAAAATCGTTATTAAGCATTGAGTCTCAGTTACGCATAAAAAGGCCTTCAACTTCATAGCCTTGTTTAAGCAATAAATATGCACAAACAGACGAATCAACGCCACCTGACATTCCTAAAATTACTTTTTTCTTATTAGACATAATTATTTCTAAATTTTACCATTTATTTGGCTCTCAATTCCTTATTTGCAGACGCATTTTTAGATATTCTTGATATTTAATTTTTCTTGTTTGCTCTTTTATAAATTAAGTCACAACAGTTGCGTATGCTATAATAAAAACAATTACATTTTGATATTTAGGAGTCACTATGCCTACACCACATTTAAGTTGCAATAAAGGCGAAATTGCTAAGATTGTCTTAATGCCAGGAGATCCATTAAGAGCAGAATACATGGCTAAAAAATTTTTAACTAATCCAAAATTAGTTTCATTAGTAAGAAACATTTACTTTTATACAGGCGAATATAAAGGGAAATTAGTAACTATTGGAGCTAGCGGAATGGGAGTAGCTAGTATGGGAATCTATGCCTATGAGTTATTTACTGAATATGATGTTGACGTAATTATAAGACTAGGCTCAACAGGTTCATATGTTGACAATTTAGATGTTAAACAGCCCGTTTTGGTAAAGAGGGCATATGCTGATGGACTAGGGTTTGTTTCGCTTATGACAGGCGAAAAAACACACAATGCTTACCCTGATAAAGAAATTGTTAAACTATTAAAAAGATCAGCTAAAAAGAAGAAAATAAATGTTTTAGATGTCTCTTGCCACACAACCGATGTTTTTTATAGCATAAGATCCTTAGAAGAAACAATAAATAAAACTAAGTGTCAAGTAGTTGATAATGAATGCTTTGGCTTATTTACAACTGCGAAAAGATGTAACAAAAAAGCGGCCGCTTTATTAAGCGTTTCAGAAAATATAGTAACAGGAAAGTCAATGACTAGTGATGAAAGGTTATTAGAATTTTCACAAATGTTTGAAGTTGCTCTTAATGCTTTAGACAATATCTACAAGCACATTGAAAATTAATTAGTTTTTTTATATCCAGATGATATTTTAAATATATTAAAAGGACTATTGTAAATATGAAGAAAAAACTTACTATTGCCCTTTCATCAGTAATTGGCACAATTGCTCTTGCAACAGCAATTGCGGTGCCAATTACTTTGCAACAAAAAAATAAAAATAAGCCTTTAATAATTAATAATGATTCAAGTATTATTACTAAGCCTATAGATATGGATGATAATTCATCGCCAATGAAGTCTGAGCCTGTAGATATGGATGAATTAAAATTAAATGATGGGAATAAGATGATGGATGATAATCCATCACCAATGAAGTCTGAGCCTGTAGATTTAAGTTCGCTTATTAATAAAACTAGTTTTGGATTAATCATCACAAATGATAGCTTACCAACTGAAAAAGAAATTATAGATTTAGTAAAAAAAGAAAATCCAGGCTTAAATGAAAAAGCATTACAATCACTAAGTGTTGAAAATATTTCAAAACAAGGTTCAACTATTACTTCAAAGAATAAGGATGATTTTTCAGGCGAAATAAAGCTTAAATATAGAGCTAGAACAAATAGCGAACAAGAAAAATACCACAATGAAACAGTCGGATTGGTAAAAACAACCTGAGAGAAATCATTTAAAAATAAATTACATAGTCTAATGACCTTAGGTGAGGTTTTTGGGCAGTTAGTTAAAAAAGTAAACAGAGAAGATAGCAAAATTTCCCTTGACAAAGATCAAAAAAATGTTTACATTACTTCATTATTAAAAGGCAATAGTATTTCTGGTACTAATAATTTGCAAGGAAATAACAACAATAAAGAAATTACTGTTAAAGTTGAAAACAAGCATGATATAAAGCTTGAAATAGGGTTTGCTAGGGGAGGTACAGTTCCCACCAAATATATTGACAAAAATGGTAAAGAGGTCACCGATGACGGATGAGATCTATCTAATATTGATGCCACAGTAATAACAAAAATTGGCTTTCACGATTACAAAGGAGTTATTAGAGTCCCTACATTACCAAAAAATATTAAACGAGTTCCAAGCGAACTACCTTCAGTAATCACAAGCTTGGAAAAAACATTTAGTGGATTAAAAAGCGAAAAAGTTATGGGTATTGAAAATTGAGATACTTCAAACATATCTAATTTATCTGAAACTTTTAGTGGCGCTGAAAATTTCAACCAAGACTTATCAAAATGAAAAACTACAAAAGTTACAGATATGTCAGCAACATTTTATAATGCCAAAAAGTTCAATAGTCCACTAAATAGTTGAGATACTTATAATGTAACAAATATGCAATCGATGTTTTATGGCGCTGCTGAATTCAATCAAGAACTTTCAAATTGAAAAACAAGCAATGTTACAAATATGTCATTTATGTTCGATGGAGCAGCAAAATTTGACAAAAATATAAGTGGATGAGATGTCAAAAAAGTTACTAACCATAATAATTTTTGCAACAATTCAGGATTAAAATGTAAATTAAAAGAGCCAGAATGTAAACTTGAAAATTGTCCTATGTTCTGTTGTGAAAAAAATAATCAATGCGAAATATGCAAAAAATCAATGTCTATGAAATAAAAGCGTATTGGCTTATGTGACAATTCTTAGAAATTCCATTAACTTTATAAAACAGGCGAAAAACTCCATCCCTGGAGTTTTTTTCTAACTAATTTTAATTTACAGTGACTGTAATTACTTCAGAAGCTAAATCATTTTCGGTTGCCTTTGTTCTTATTTGATAAGTTTCTTTTGCTAGTTTTTCTATTTTTCAAGTTGTAATTTGTTTTCATTCGCTTTGATTTTCTAAACGAAATTCCATTGTGTTATCAACACCAAAAATCACTCCATTATGAACCTTAACCTTGTTTCTAACATCATTATCATTACCTTTTAGTTATGAAATTACTTGAATATCAGATTCATATTTATCAACACCGTTTTTATAACGAACTGATACTGAGCCATGTACAGCG
This sequence comes from Mycoplasmopsis bovis PG45, assembly GCF_000183385.1. Lineage (GTDB taxonomy): Bacteria > Bacillota_I > Bacilli_A > Mycoplasmatales > Metamycoplasmataceae > Mycoplasmopsis > Mycoplasmopsis bovis. Next base: position 589,044 of record NC_014760.1, read on the forward strand.
TCTTTTACTACAAAGTCATTACTTGTAATATCTTTTCACTCACCAAAGTTATTTCTGTATTCCATGCCAGAAGAAACATCAATTAATTTTATTGATTTGTCACTTAAAGCAATTAATTTTGCTTTTGGTGTTTCATATTTTTGAACATCAAATTCAAATTCATTTGTGCCAGTAATATTGAATTTATGGCCATATTTTTTAATATCTAGTTTAACTTTAGTTTTTTCGTATTTTGCAAAGTGATCTAAGTAAACAATATGGCCATCACTAACTTTTTTAACATTATTAACCATTGCATTTGTTACAATAAAGTTTCCTTTATCTGAAGATACTTCATTTAGATTTAATGTAACTTTTAATGAATATTTGCCAAATGTTTTGTCTGAATTAGTATTTTGACTTGCTGATGCACTAATTTCTTTAAGTTGGAAATTATTACTAAAGACTTTGTGTATCTTATTTTTTTAAAATATTTATTTTATAATTTAAAACAAATAATTAGATAATATAAAACTATAAAAATTTAGGAAAAAAAATTATGAAAAAGACAAATAAAATAATTATTTCTTTATCTTCAATAATTTCAATTTCTTCAATGCCATTAATAGCTGCATCATGTCAAAACAAGAATCGAACAGATGAAAGCATAATTAATAATATTACCCCCCCAAACTATAGATAATCAAAAGCAACAAGAAGATAAGAGTAAAGAAGAAAAACCTAATGGTTCTGGTAATTCTTCTCCAAATACTACCCCACAAACTCAAGATAATCAAAACCACCAAGAAGATAATATTAAAGAAAAAGAACAAAGTGATGACCCTAGTGGTTCTGGTAATTCTTCTCCAAATACTACCCCACAAATTCAAGATAATCAAAACCACCAAGAAGATAATATTAAAGAAAAAGAGCAAAGTGATGACCCTAGTGGTTCTGGTAATTCTTCTCCAAATACTACCCCACAAACTCAAGATAATCAAAACCACCAAGAAGATAATATTAAAGAAAAAGAACAAAGTGATGACCCTAGTGGTTCTGGTAATTCTTCTTCAAATACTAACCCACAAATTCAAGATAATCAAAACCACCAAGAAGATAATATTAAAGAAAAAGAACAAAGTGATGACCCTAGAGACTTATTAGAACAACTTGAAAAAATTCGAAAAGATTATGAAAAAACAGAAAAAGAAAATGAAAACTTAATAAAAAACTCAAATTACTCTGATGTTTTAAATAATTGATTTGGAGATATTTATCGTGGTCGCCTTGGTCATAAGTGGAACTATTACTTACAATTTAAGAACATAGTAGAAAAAAGACAAAAACCTGAAAGTTGATTCAAAACCGTTAAGGAGTTTATAGAAGAATACAAAACAGAAATAGAGAAGGATTTGAAAGAACAAAAATTAATATAATAATAAGTTTTTGTCGCCTAAATTCATTAAATATCTAATTAAAATTATCAATTTTAGTCCTAATTTATTATCATAGTTTAAAACTTCAAGATATAAAATAAGAAGGAAAGGAAATTATTCCTAAAATTCTATTAAAAAACCTCAAAAAAATTTAAGTTCAGTATAATGAAATCAAAGATAAATTAGGTATGTATTTAAAATGTGCTATATAAGAAGTTGATATTTTTTGCCAAAACATTGTTTTAAACAACTTCATATACTATATGCGGAAACTATAGATGATCTAACTAAAAACAAAGATTCTTTAAAATATCTAAAATACTTCTTACAAAAATTCAACTCTTAAATTAAATAAAACTGCGGAAATGATAATTAAATCTAAGCAGTGCCAAAATGCTTTAGACTCAATAAATGATGAGAATAATTTAATAAATTTACCTAAGCAAGTTCATGATTGGTTTGACAAGAATAAATTCACATATGACCAAGACGGAAATATTTTTTTGCTAGACAATGAATTAAAAATAAATGAATTGTATGAATTTGATAAGTGCACTAAAATTCCTAATATTTATTTAAATGAAAAACGCAAAGAATACATTGCATTAAGAAATCAATTTAGAAAAAATAATATATATATGATACTTACAAAAGAATTTTAAAAAGAGCAATTGCTCTTTTTGTTGTTTAAATGACCTAATAACCTTATTTATAGGATCTAAAGTCAATTACAGCACGACCAATTAACTCGCCTTTTGCTAGTTGTTCAAACACGTCTTTTACTTCATCTAAGCTAATAATTCTTCCAATCTTAGAAACTATTCCTTTTGTTCCTAATATTAATGCTTCTTTTGTATCTTGTCTAGTGCCAACAACCGATCCTAAAACATGCTGTTCCCCTGAAATTGTTCCTAAAATTGATAAAGGAAATTCTATTTTTCCATTTTCATCTTTAGGAGGAACACCAACTAAGACTTGTCTGCCAGCACGACGTAAAATATACATAGCTAAAGATGCAGAACTAGTTGAAACTGATGTATTAATAACTGCGTGAACACCACCATTTGTAAGTTCCTTTACTTCTTGTACAAACGATAAATCATTAGCATTATAAATATAATGAGCACCTTCATACTTAGCTGATTCTAACTTTTTATCGTCTATATCAATTGCAACAATATTTAGCCCCATTGCCTTTGCATATGATATTGCAAAATGGCCTAATCCCCCAATGCCTATAATTGCAACATAGTCTCCAACTTTTAATTCAGCTTGTTTAAGTGCTTTGTAACTAGTTACTCCTCCACACAAAATAGGAGCCCCAGATACAATATCTAGTTCTTTGGGAATAGGTAAAACATAATCTTCATGTCCAATTGTATATTCAGCAAAAGTTCCGGGTTTAACTAATGATGTTACAACCCTAGAAACACACAAAATTTCTTTTCCGCTTATGCAATATTCACATTGACCACAAGCACTATACATATAGCCAACACCAACTCTGTCACCAACTTTTATTTTGGTACAATTTGGCCCAACTTTTGTAACAATTCCTATTCCTTCATGCCCTGGAACCATTGGATAATTTGGCTGTCTAGGTCAGTCAAAATTTGCTATGTGTAAATCCGTATGACAAACACCGCTAGTTTCTAATTTAACTAAAACCTCATTATCAACTGGCTCAGGAATATCAATTAATTCAACACTATATTCCTTTGGAGCCTTAACAACAAAAGCTTTCATTTTATTCATATTTAAAACCTTCTCACTATTTTCATAATAATAATTAAATGATATTAAGTTGTCCATTTAAATTTTTAAATGTGGAAAGATTGACCCAATTTTTTTAGAGATTGTTGAGTATCAAAATATTAGATTAAATCAAAAATAAAAATAGATAGTGTCTCCATCTATCTATTACTTAAGTATCTATAAAACAATGATTTTGGTTGTTTTATTTTGTTTTACCAACAATGACTACTTTTCCTAAATAATCAAATATTTTGTCTATATCTTCAAATGTTTTGGCATTATCAAACATTGAGTTTAATAACGTCTTTAATTTTTTAAAATATTCCAAAACTTCACTTTTTTTATCAGAATCACTTTTTAATACTTTGTTGATCATTTTTTCAATATTTTCATATTCTGCATCAATCTCTTTTTTAAAGTATTTTTTGGCCTCATCATCTAAAATATCTGAAATTGATTCACCATCATCAGTTTCATTTGCAACACTTTCAGTAACTTTTGGCATTTCAGTGTTCATATTACTTACTGAATCACTTTTTTCACTTTTCGAATTTTCGCTTTCTAATTGTTTCTTAGGTGCTGTTTCATTTTCTTTTTTGTCAATAGTTGAATTTTCAGATGTGCTGTCTTTTTTAACTGTTCCACTGCTTTTTTCAGATTTGCTTTGGCTATCAGTTTTATCTTCCTTAATGCTATTTTGGTTTTCATTGCCACACTTAGCAGCTACAAATGGAATTGCACCTAAAGAAGCAATAGAACCCAAAATTAAAATCTTAGATTTTTTCATACAATATTTACTGTTCTCCCTTTAGTAATAGTTATGTAATAAAATGGAATTATATAAGTAAGAAAAAATAACCAGAGAGAGAGAGAGAGAGAGAGAGACGAGTCAAAATATGAAATCATTTCCTTAAAGAAAATAATGATGTTTTTGCTCACTAAAATGCGACTGCAACACAAAATTTGTTATTTTACTCAATGTAATGTTTGAAAAAAAGTATTCTTTGACTTAAATTCTTGTTTTATAGCGCTGTAAGTAAGTTTAAATAATAAAAAAACACCCTGAATTTAAATAATCCGGATGTTTTTTAAATGATGTTTAATTATTTTCTAAAGTCAATAACAGCGCGTCCTAAGAACTCGCCTTTTTGAAGTTTTTCAAAAATATCTGCAACTTCTTCTAATTTGACAACCTTAGTAACTTCTGATTTAACTTTTCCTTCAGCAGCATATTCTAAAGCTTCTGCTAAGTCTTGTCTAGTTCCAACAATTGAGCCAGCAAGCTCACGTTCTAATAATACTGACCAGAAAATTGAAACTTTAAAGTCGTCTTTTCCGTGTTTATCTTTTGCTGGTAAACCAACTAATACTTGACGGCCACCACGACGAAGCATATCCATACCTTGTTCAGCAGCACTTGGGTGAACAGATGTATTAACTACAGCGTGTACACCTCCGCCAGTTACTTCAATAATTTTTTCAATAAATTTAGGATCTTTTGCTGAGTTAAATGCATATTCTGCACCTGATTTAAGAGCTAATTCGCATTTTTCATCTTGCAAGTCAACACCAATAGGTCTTAGTCCCATAGCTTTTGCATATTGAATAGCCATTTGACCTAAGCCACCGACACCGATAACAGCTACAAAGTTACCAGCTTTTGCTTTGGTTTGTTTTAATGATTTATAAGTTGTAACACCTGCACAAACAACTGGTGCACCAGTTACAATATCTAATTTTTCAGGAACCAATCCTACATAATCTTCATGACCAATTGCATATTCAGCATATGATCCGTCTTTAGTGTAAGCCGACATATTTTGATTTGGACAAAGTGTTTCTCTACCTGTTAGACAAAATTCACAGTAGCCACAAGCATCATGTAATCATGCTAAAGCAACTCTATCACCAATTTTCAAACGTGTGCATCCTTCCCCTAATGCAACTACCTTTCCAATTCCTTCATGACCTGGAATAAGTGGATATTTAGGTTCTACTAATCAGTCATAATTTGCCGCATGCAAGTCTGTATGACAGATACCTGAAGTTTCCATTTCAATTAAAACTTCTTTATATTTTGGTTTAGGAACATCAACTTCCTTAACACTTCATTTTTTAGGTTCTGTTACAACAAAAGCTTTCATTTTTGCTGGAATTTGTTTCATTGAATTCTCCTTATGAATTTATATATTAATGTCTTACATAAATTTTACAACTATTGACAGAGCAATTTTTCTTATTACAAATATTGACACGCAAATTAATAATTAAATGGGAAAAATTAATTTCTTTTCCCATTTTTTTCCTTTTTTATCTATCTATCACAAATATTGCATTTTAAAGTGTAGCGATAGGTAGAGGAGAACAATATGAATGATTTACTAATTTATTTTTCTATTTTATTTAAAGGCAATAACTTTGAAATTTATAAGGCTCTTAAAAACGGACATAAAGTTGATAAATATAAAGTAGATGAAACAATTAATGAATTAAATGAAAAAGGAATTAAAGCTATAACAATTTTTGATAGTAATTACCCACAAGGACTAAAAGAGTTAAAATATTCTCCATTTGTTTTGTTTTACAAAGGAAATATTAGTTTATTAGATAAAAATATAGTTTGTGCTACAGGTGATGTAGTTAATGAATTTGTGTTACAAAATGTTTATCAAACGTGCGGTGAATTGTCCAAAAGCTCTGTTTTATTGACTAATAATTTCAAAAATATTGATCAAAATATTATTGAAATATTTAATAAAAACAAGCAAGGAATCATTTATTTACTAGCAAATGGAATTTCATATAATTGTCCAGATGTTGATTTTGATAAGGACTTATGTATTACATTTATACCGCCAGAATTGCACCCTAAATTAAGATATTTTAAAGAAAGAAATGTTATTGCAGCAGCGCTGTCAAATAATTTAATAATTTTTAGCAGTAAAAGAAATTCTGGACTAATAAATTTAGCAAATTGCTTTGCTAATTTAGGAAAGAATGTTTACTGCTATCCTGGACTAACTTATGATGATGGCAACACATATTTAATTAAGTCAGGGGCAAGCTTAATTACTCATCTTGCAGAGGTTAACTACTTTTAATTATTTCTTCTAATTTTATACCGATTGCACCTGAATTATAGTGCCCTATTACTTCTGTTGCTGCTTCTTTAGCATCATCAGTTGCATTTTCCATAGCAAAGGAAAAATGTGCATTTTGTAGCATTTCAACATCGTTGCTAGAATCGCCGAAAGCATAAATTATGCAATCCTGCATGTTGTATATTCGCATAAACTCTTTAAGACCATTTCATTTAGAAATACCTAGCGGATTGACATCAGTATATATTCTATTTGTTAGATAAACTGAATACTTATCTTTATATAGATTATTAAAGTATTTTGTTGTTTCATTTGCTATTTCATTTGGATTTCTTAGTGCAACCTGAGTTATTATTGATTTTGAATCATTGGCAACTTTTGACATAGTTTCATAGTCAGAAAATTTTATATGCGAAAAGTCCATAATATCTTGTTTATTAATTCATTCAGGAAAATTGCCATTAGCATCTTTGTTAACATATGTGGCTGTATAATTTGAAGTATCTAGTGAAATTATTAAGTCATTTTGGTTTGCATACTCAAACATTTGTTCAAATACTTCCGGTTCTAACTGCCCAACAACAATATGGTTTTTATTTTTAACATCATATATTAATGCGCCATTTGAACATATAAAATAGTCGATTCCGTCAAATTCATCTAAAAGTGGAAGCACTTTCAAAAGCCCTCTTCCTGTGTTTAATATATTAATTCCACCTTTTAGATGAACATCATGAAATGCCTTTTTAGTTATGGGGTGAACTTTATTGTTTCTCATTAATAAAGTGCCATCTAAATCATATGAAAAAATCTTTCTTTTCATTAAAACCCCTTTATAAAAATATGAAAAATTCATTACTAATAATTTAATAATTGTAATTTAATATTTTAAAATATTTTTTATAATTTTTCATACTATGAGCAGCCCTGTGACTAATTTAAAGATAATTAAAAGAAAAAAATTATTAAAAAAACTACATAGTGAAAATGTTAATAATTTAAAGCTGATAGAACTAGATAAAGAGGATATAGACTTAAGAAAATATTTTGGCGATGATTTAATGGCTAACTTAAGAATGGCTAATTACACATACTATACTGATAGTGCCAATAAAAGAAAAAAGAACGTAAGAAAAAGAACAGCCATTTTATATGCAAAAAGAATATTTTTCATATTCATTGCAGCATTGATTTTTAACTTTGGTGTTATTGCATTTTTAAATAGAGGTGACACATTACCTAGTGGATTATCTGGTTTCCCAATGCTAGCTGTTTTGATTGCTAAAGACAAGGGATACAGAGACTGAGATAAATATTTTGCCTTAATGTTTATTTTGATAAACTTGCCACTCCTGATAGGATTTGGGTTTAAGGTAAAGAAAAGTTTTACAATTCTGACAACAGTATTTATGGTCTCTCAATTAATTACAAACGCCATATTTACTTCGATTCCGCAGGTTCATAACTTTATCCATAACTATATAAATATTGCTCCTGGATGACATAAATTAGTAGAATTTCGGGATAAGGCAGGCAATATCATAGGTACTTATGAAAATTCTAGCAGTTGGCCCATAATAATAAATGGATTCCTTGGTTCAATTTGCGCTGGTACATCTATAGCAATAGCCTGAAAAAATGGTGGTTCAACTGGTGGCGCAGATATTATTGCTTATTACTTTTCAACAAAAAAACAAAAAAGTGTTGCTGGAATGATGTTCACTGTTAATATAATTGCAACTTCATTTTTTCTATTAGTTTTCGGAATTGCTGCTAGACATAAAGAAGCAGTTGACTTAGGAGTTATATCATCAAGCAGTAGTGTTGAAAGTGTTTTGGAGCAACCAAATTCAATCATAATAACACTAAAAGATGGCTTTACTATTAACTCAATTAAAAAGTATGTGTCACACAGAACCATTTTTGGTTTAAGAGAGTTTTCAACAATTTTATATATTATCTTTAACAATATTGTATTAGGTCTAATGTATCCAAAATACAAAAAAGTTACTCTCTCAATTGCTACAAAATGTCCAGATACTATCATTAATTACTTTAAACACATTAAATACTGACATGCATATACGATTTTTAAAGGAATTAGTGGCTACTCACAAGAAGAAACTTACTTCATTGAAACTACATTGTTAACTTTAGAAACCAAAAATCTTATTTCCGATATTAAAGTTATAGACCCTAAAGCTTGAATCTCAATAAAACCTGTTGAGCAAGTTAAAGGCGCATTCAATACTCAATATGTTGAACAGTAAAAAACTTACAAACCTGTTTTATAGGCTTGTAAGTTTTTTGTTATTAGTTTTTCTACTTAGTTTGTCTGGCGGAAATATAATCTTCTTGAATATCATCAACTAACTTCTTAGCTTCTGCTAATTCTAGGCTGAAGAAAGTTGTTACGCCTCTGTTTTGCATTGTGGCGCCAAATAGAGAATCAACTCTAGACATTGTTCCATGTCTGTGAGTTATAACCAAAAATTGTGTTTTGCTTTTTAATTTTTGTAAGTATTCAGCATATCTTACAACGTTAGATTCGTCTAATGCAGCTTCAACTTCATCTAAAATACACAATGGAAGTGGTCTAGCCTTAAGAATACCAAATAGTAGCGATATGGCAATAAGTGACTTTTCACCACCTGAGAATAATTTAAGATTCTTAATGCTCTTTCCTGGTGGCATAGCTTCTATTTCAACACCAGATTCTAGAATGTTCTTAGGATCAGAGAAGAATAATCTTGCGCTTCCTCCACCAAACATTGTGGCAAAAACATCATTAAATTCATTATTTACATCATGAATAATATTAGTCAATCTAGTGATAATAATTTTATCCATTTGTGCAATAGCTGATTCTAAAACTTCTTTAGCTTGAGTTAATTCTTCTTCACTTTTAACAAATTTGTTGTATCTTTCCTCTTCTTCAACCAATTGTTCAAGTGCTTCTAAGTTAACATTTCCTAGTTTACTAATTTCTTCTCTTATTTCTCTAACAATTTCTGTTGCTTGATCATAAGACATCTCTAATTTATAACCTTGAGCTTCAGCAGATTCTAAAGTAAACTTATATTGTGATGCTAATCTTTCACGAGACTGATCTAAAAGCAATTTTGACTTTTCCTTTTCAGAAAGCTTTTCTGAAAATGATTCTAGAAGCTTTCTTAATGTTGATTCAAAATCGTTTTTTAAAACCTGAGCTGAATTAATTTCCTGGCTTAATGAATTAATTCTTTCATGTTTAGCTCTGAAGTCAGCTTCTAAAGCACTTTTGCGAGATGATAACACTTCTAAATCAGCTTCAGAACTATGAATGCTGATGCTATCTGATTTTATTTCTAATTCTCTCTCGCTTATGTTTTTAAGTTTTAAGTTAAGCTCATCCAATATTTTTTGTTCAGCACTTTTTTGTGAAACTACATTTGAAAGCTGATTCTTTAGTTGACTGTCTAACTCTAAACATGTTCTTCTTTCATTCAAGATTTCATTTTGTTTAGCTTTATCATCATTAATAGCAATTTGAATTCCTGGAAGGAGCGATTCTAATTCACTTATCTTTAAATCGATAGTTAAAAGTGTTTCAGTATTTGATTTAGCACCACCGACTATTACACCACCAGCTCTAATAATATCGCCATCTAAAGTAACTATCATATATCTGTTATCAAGTATTTTAGAAATATGATTTGCATGGTGAATTGTTTCAGTTACTATTACATTTCCTAATAAAAATTGTGAAAGAATAATATAAATTGGCTCAACTTCAACCACTTCAGAAGCAACAGCGATAAATCCTGGTTGCCCTTGGATGGCTAAAAGATGATCATCTCTAACACTTTTAGGTTGTATAGATGCAAGAGGAATAAAAGTTGCTCTACCACCATTGTTTTGTTTTAAAAATTCAACTGCTTTAACAGCAACTTCAGATTTTTCAACAACCAAATGTTGCAATGCATTCGCTAATACGGCTTCAATAGCTCTAGAATATTCCTTATTAACTTTGATTAAATCAGCAACAGTGCCTTTAAGACCTTTACCAAAGATTGCCTTATTTTCTAAAATTGTTTTGGTACCTTTATATAAAAGTGTATTGCCTTCTTTTTGTTGTTTAAGCAAGTTTAAGTGTGTCTGAATTTTGAAAATATCATTTTCTTTTTTGTTTAATTTGACATTAAGCAAGTTAAGCTCACTGTCATGCTTGTCTAAAATTTCATTATTATCAGCTACTCTTTTACTAATTAAGTCATATTCTCTACTAAAGTAGGCTATTCTTTGCATTGATTTTTCGATTAAAGTTTTGTAAGCATTAATTTGTTCAGTTTTATCGACTTTTATGTTACCTTCAACAATTAATCTCTCACGTTCATTTTCTCTAGCAATAGCTATTGATAGATTGTTTAATCTATCTTTAACGGCGTCCAATTCCATTGAGATTTCTCTTTGTGAAGCTTCCAAATTAGACTTAAAGTCAATGTTTTGACTAATTTTAGACTCTAAATCTTTAATTCTGTTATTTAAATCATTCTTAGTCTCTTGAACGCCTTCTAATTCAGTTGAAAGCTCTTCGTATCTAGAGCCAAATTTTTTTATATTATCAACTAATAGTCCTACTTCAACAGTTCTAAGTTCTTCGGTTTTTGCTATAAATATTTTAGCTTTCTCGGCTTGTTTTCTTAATGGATTAAGCTTTCTTTCTATTTCGGCTATAACTAAGCCAATCTGGTCAAGTCCCTCTTGTGTTTTAGTTAACTTTGATAATGCTTCTTTTTTTCTAAATTTATATTTAGAAACACCAGCTGCTTCTTCAAAAATGCCCTTTCTTTCTTCAGCTGAAGCTTCGGCAATGTCACTAACTGTACCTTGCGAAATAATTGCCAAACTACTTTTGCCAATTCCACTCTCCATCGCAATTTCTTTAATATCTTTCTGACGACACACTTCACCATTAAGATAGTATTGATTAATTCCTGAGCCTCTTTCTAATACACGAGAAATTGTGATCATTTCATGATTAATGCTACTTTGGCCATCTTTATTATCAAAAGTGAGAGTTACAACTGCTTTATCCATTGGCTTAGCAGTTTTAGACCCAGCAAAAATAACGTCATCCATATTATCGCCACGAAGTTCTTTAGCACTACGCTCGCCTAAAACTCACTTAATAGCATCATTAATGTTTGACTTTCCAGATCCATTAGGTCCAACTATTCCAGCTACACCACCATCAAAGCGTAAGGTAATAGGTTCAGCAAATGACTTAAATCCATGAGCTTCTACTTTAATTAATTTCATTTCACACCTCTAGCAACTATGAAAATTTTTGCTCTTAGTAAATTTTAATAAAAAAAGAATAAGAATGTTATAACTATGACTTTATTAACTTATTTAATGCATCATTGGCAGCATTTTCTTCAGCTTCATGCTTACTTTTGCCTAGCCCAGATCCATAAACATTGCCTTCGTAAATAGCTTCTGATTTAAATTGATTATTATCGCTCTGATAAGTCTGATAAAATACAGTTTTTTTACTAAAAGATTGCATATATTCTTGCAATCTAGTTTTTGAATCTTTTAGCTCAATTTTGCCTTCTTTGTATTGCTTAACTAATGGTAGTAAGGTTTTATCTAAAAATTCTTTAACTTTTGGCATGCCTTGGTCTATAAATATTGCAGCTACTAACGATTCAAAAATATCGGCTCCAACTTTTTTAGAACTTAAAACTTCATTAGCTACAACATTAGATGAAAGCAATAAAAAGTCTTTTAATTTCAACCTGTCAGCAATTGAATTAAGTGAATCAGTGCAGACTAATTTAGCTCTAATTAAGGTCAATTGGCCTTGATTCTTATCTTTAAAAACATTAAAAAGTATTGCAGACACATAGAACTGCAATATTGCATCACCTAAAAATTCTAATGTTTGATAATTTTTGTTTTTTGCATTAGCAGCTGATGAACCGTGAGTAAAAGCTTGCCTATAAACTAAAAGGCTGTTAGCCTTAATATTAAATTGATTTAAAAAATTTTCAATGCTATTCATTTGGCTGGTCATTTAATTCCTTTTTGATAGCTTCTAGAACATTATTTTTTATAACTAATTTAATTTGGTTTAAGGCGCCCAAATATGCTTTAGTATCACTGTTTCCATGACATTTTATACTTAGTCCATTAAGACCAATTAATCATGCAGCGCCAACATTTCTATAATCTAAAGTTTCGGCAACATCCTTGAATGCACCTTTTAAAAATAAATATCCAAATTTTCTTATAGGCTTAGCCATTATCTTATCTTTTAAAAGGTTTTTAAAACTTAAGATTGCGCCTTCAAGGCTTTTAAGTACTAAATTACCGCCATAGCCATCAATTACTGCTACATCAGTAGCACCATCTAATAAATATCTAGGTTCAGTATAGCCAATATAATTAATAAATTTGTTATCTTTTAATAGTTGAGAAGCTTCCTTAACAATTTCCAAACCTTTATAGTCTTCAGTGCCAATATTTATTAATGAGACTCTAGGGTTTACAATGTTTAGCAATGTTCTAGCATAAACATTAGCTATTTTGGCTCACTCAACTAAATATTCTGATTTACACTCAATATTAGCACCTACATCTAAAAGCAAAAATTTGCGTCCGACAACTGTTGGCATAAGTGGCATAAAAGCTGAACGGCTAACACCTTGTAATCTTTTTAGCTTAAAAGTTGCACAAGCTAAATATGTTCCTGAATCACCACTAGATATTACAGCATCTGCTTTTCCATCCACTACCAAATCAATAGCAGTATTCATTGATGTATTTTCCCTCAATGACTTGTGAATGTTCTTTACATCAGAAGGCAAATTAGGATTATTTACAATTCTTAAAGAATCAGGAATGCCTTCTATCTTTTTTAATTCGACATTAATCGAAGATTCATCACCGACTAAAATAATTTCATAATCATCATTATCTTTTAAAAATTGAACACTAGCACTAACAGCAGCGCTAACTCCATTATCATTGCCATTTACATCAAAAGCTATTCTATACATATTTTTTTACTCGAATCCTATTAAAAAATGATAATTAGGTTGATTGCCATTAACTAATTCAACTTCGCAGTCATAATATCTGTTGATGTAATCAACTAACTCAATGGCATCAGGTTCAGATGCATCATTACCATAATAAATTGTAATAATTTCGGTTTCATCATTAGCTGCTTTTTTAATTAAGTGCTTTGCTGCTTCTAAATATGAAGACTTACATGAAATAATTTTGCCATCTAAAATACTAATGAAGTTATCTTTTTTAATTTTCACACCATTTAAAGTTGTGTCACGAACTGCCATTGTTACTTCACCAGTTCTAACCATTTTCATAACTTCTTTCATTAATTCATTGTTTTCATCACTGCTAGAATTGCTATTAAATGCAATGATAGCATTAATGCCTTGAATTTGTGTTCTGGTAGGCACTATGTGAACATTTTTATCAAAAATTCCAGATGCAGCTTGTTGTGCAGCTAGGAAAATATTTGGATTATTTGGAAGAACAAAAACATCTTTAGCATCAACAGATTTTATTGCTTCTAAAATATCAGTTACTGACGGATTTTGAGTCTGACCACATTCAATAATTGCATCAACACCTAATTCCTTCATTTTGTTGATAAAACCTGAACCAAGGTTGCATGACACAATACCACATTTTTTAGCTCCTTGTGCCACAACATCATTTATAACAACACTATTATTTCTGTTAGATCTAGAATTTTCAGCCTGTAAAGTCATATTTTCTGACTTAATCTTGATAAATTCACCATACTTTTGTCCGTAGTTAAGCATATCACCAGGTTTTAATGTGTGCCCATGAACTTTAATTAATTCAGCATCTTGCACAATTACTAGCGAATTAGCAAACTTAGAAATGTGTTTTTCAAATGCTGTTTTATCAAATTCATCAGGCTTAGACAATTCGATAATAAATTCTGTGCAATAGCCGAATTCACCTTTGTAAACTTCATCAGAACTAATAAATTTATCTATTGATTGCTCAACTTGCTGAATTTGAACTGGATTACCAATTACATAGCTGTGCATCCCTGTAATAAAAGATACTAGACCTTCTCCCCCTGAATCAACTACACCTACTTCGCGTAAAACTTTTAGTAAATTAGGAGTATTATCACAAGCAACTCTTGAATAATTCTTTGCCATTTCAAAAAATTGCTCAAGAGTTGTTTCATCATTAACATTTTTTGCTAATTGCTCAGATGTTTCTCTAATAACAGTTAAAATTGTTCCTTCAACTGGTTTAAGAACTGATTCATAGGCTCTTTTGGTTGCACTCTGAAAACCTTGTACAAATTCCAAAACTGTCACTTCATTTTTATCAGCAAAATAATTTGCAAAGCCTTTAAAAATTTGACTTAAGATAACCCCTGAATTTCCACGAGCACCTAATAACATATTTTTAGAAACAATGGCAGACACTTCTGCAAGATTTTTATTTTCTTGCAAGTCTTTAAGTGCTTTAGCTGCAGCTTCAGCTGTATTTGACATATTTGTGCCAGTATCGCCATCAGGAACGGGAAAGACATTAAGTGCATCAATTCTGTTTTTATTGTTAATTAAATTATTTGCACCAGAAATAATTAGATTCGAATATATAGTGCCATCAATAACCTTAGCGTTCTTAATCATTTATCAACTCTCCTATGAATAAATTAATTTTGCCAACTTTTTGACCTTTTTTAACAAGCCTATACTTAAGCAGATTACTTATATTCTTAACTAACTCTTTTGCGCTTGTGTTTTTTAATATTTTTATCGATGCATTAAAATTCCATGTGTCTTTATCACTCTCGTGTACATTAAAATCTGCAATATTATCAGTGGTGCCATCTTCTAAAATTAACCTAACACCTGGGGTTGATTCTAAAATCTCAATAAATATTTTTTCAACTTCATTGTTTGTCATTTAAAATTCCTGCCTTTGCAATGTAGTTTAGAATTTTTATAGTTTAGATAATGTAGATAAAATTATAATATTATTAATATTAATTCAAAATTTATAATTACTAATAAATAAGTATAGTATTAATATATTAAAATAAAAATTTAAATATTAATCAAAATTGATAGACTAACTGAATTATTATGGCAGAAAAAGTGGAAAAAGTTATTGTTTTAAAAATTGAAGAATATACGCAAAATGAAAATGCAGCATTAGTTACTGTGTTAGGAACTAATGGAGTTTTTAAACTTTTTGCACCTGGTTTAACTAAAACAACTTCAAAAAATAGACAAAACTTACAAATAGGATCAATTTGCGAAATTGAGTATTTTAAAGCAAGATTTGTCAACAAATTAAACAAATTAAAAAAAGCTAACTTACTAATATTGCCACATTATGAAGATAATTTAGTACTCAAATTCATTGCCAAAATGGTGCTTTTTTTAGAAAATTTTAAAGATAATGCAAACGAAGTATTTGATGCATATGAAGAGTGCTTGCTTAAGTATGATTACTATGTCAAAAATGGTTTTGAAGATATAGAAACTAAAGGTAATCCACTTAGATATATGATTACTTATTTGGTATCTAAAGCCCTTAAATACAATGGCATTCAGCCAAATCATCACAGATGCATAAGCTGTAACTCTCCGGCAAATTTAATCGACTTTAAGTTTTCAGAAGGCGGTTTTATTTGTGGTGAGTGTACTAACAACCAAAGGTGAACTAAAGAATTAAAATCACTTTACTTTCTATTTAATAGTTTGGATAAATACATTCTTATGAGCAATAAAGCAGTTAATGACATTATTTACAATGAAATCATTAATCATTTAATTAAAAATGGAATTTATGTTAACTGAGAAATATTAAGATTTAACAAATAGTACTATAAAACAGCTTTTAGCATAAATTAATGTAGCTGTTTTTTTATTTTCAAAAGTCCTTTAAAAATAAATAATTTATAATTTATATACTATAAATTTTACTAGGAGGCCAAATGAAAATAGGTAATGCAAAAGTTGCTATAGATGCAATTGAAAAATACAAAAATATAATCATTTTTCACCATATTCGTCCTGATGGAGACTGTTTAGGCTCACAAGCTGGATTAGCTGAATTAATTAGAACTAACTACCCCGAAAAAAACGTTTATACTGTTGGTGATAATGTTGGTGTATTTGACTTTATGAACTATAAATATGATCAAATTGAAAAAATAGACTTTAGTGACTCTTTAGGAATTGTGGTGGATGCTTCTAGCTCAAATCGAATTGAATGTGCTGAGCTTTTATTAAACAAAAAAATTACTGCTGCACTTAGAATAGACCATCATCCTAATGATAGTGATATAGAATATCAATATATCTGAGTTGATGAGCACTATGTAGCTGCTGCAGAAATGATTGCAAAAATTGCTTATGAAGCAAAATGAATTGTTAATCAGAGAGCTGCTGAGCATATATTTTTAGGAATAGTAACTGATAGCGGAAGATTTTTATATCCTGATACTTCTGCAAGAACACACCAACTAGTTTCATTTTTATATGAAAAAGGGAATTTGAAGCCAAAGTTTATGTTCAATGAACTAAGCAAAAGAACGATGGATGACATTAAATTCTCGGGTGAAATACTTTCAAATTTCAAAAAACAAGGCAGAGTTTTATACTATGAGGTTACTAATGAAGTGTTACAAAAATTTGGTCTAAGTAGCCTTAAAGCAGCAACATTTGTTAATGAATTAGCTGATATTGAAGATAATTCTTGCTGAGCCTTCTTTATACAATTAGAAGATGGCAAAATTAGAGGACGTCTTCGCTCAAATGGCCCATTAGTTAATAAAGTAGCTCCAAAATATGGTGGTGGTGGTCATGATAATGCTGCTGGTATTACGTTAACTAAATGAAGTCAAGTTAATGATGTAATTAATGACCTAAACCAGTTAATTATTGAATGAGAGGCAAAATAATATGGCATCACAACATATGGCTATAGGATCATTTAAGGATGCCCAAAAAGTGATTGAAAAGTATGATTCAATAATAATTTTTCACCACACACGTCCTGATGGTGACTGCTTAGGTAGTCAATTTGGCTTAAGACAACTAATAAGAGATAATTATCCAAACAAAAAAGTTTATGCAATTGGTGATACTGGCGGTTCATTTTCATTTTTAAACTTTGATTTTGATAATGAACCAAGTGATGAATTATTAGCTAAATCACTAGGGATTATTGTTGATGCTAACTTTAAAGAGAGAATTTATTTGCGTCAATATTTAGACAAAAATCTTTTTGCAGAAACACTAAGAATTGACCATCACCCAAATGATGATGATTTAGACAAGTGCACTAGATGGGTTGAATCAAATAGAATTGCTGCTGCTGAAATGATTGCCGAATTAGCCTATCAAACAGGCTGAAAAGTAAGTCATACAGCTGCTGAATATATATTTTTGGGAATGATAACAGACAGCGGAAGATTTCAATTTTCAGACACGTCTGCACGAACACATGAACTAGTTGCCTTTTTATATAAAACTGGTTTTAATGCTGATAAAGTATTTACAGGATTAGCTCAAACAGACTTGCAAGATTTAAAACTAACTAATAAAATTTATGAAAATTTGAAAACAGTAGGCAGAGTGGCCTATACAACATTAACTTATGATGAAACTGTTCAATTAGGAAAAACCCCAAATCAAGCATGCAGACCAAATTCAATAGCCAACTTAAAAGGATATCCATTTTGAGTATTTTTTAATGAAGAAGAAAATGGAAAAATTAGGGTTGAGTATCGTTCAAATGGCCCATGTGTTAGAAATGTTGCTGTAAAATGAGGTGGTGGTGGCCACGAAAGAGCTTCAGGTTCAATTCTGAGCTCATTTGACTTAGTTCCTGATGTAATAAGAGACTGCAATCTTGAAGTGGACAGATGAGAAAAATATGGTAATGATAACCAAATTAAATAAGGTGGATTAGTCCGCTTTTTTTGTCAAAAAATTCCATTATTGGCTTGCTATATACCAATTTTGTATAATTTGATTATTGACTTAAATGAAGATTTTAACTGTAAAAATATATCTTAGAAGGAGTTTTTTATAATGACCAATAGGAAGTTTTTTAAAGGTATGCTAATTGGATCTGCACCAGTTATTTTGCTACCTACAATTGCTGCAACATGCGAAAACACTGCAACTAAAAGTGACCAAAAAGACAATAAAATATATGAAAACACCAAACTTAATACTGTATTAAGTTCTTTAAAATCAACTTGAGAAACACTCAAGGATAATGAAAAACACGATGCCATTAAAACAATTGCAAAAGCAATGAAAAGCGATGTTAAATTAAGCGATGATGAAGTGCACTATTTAATTAGTGAATTAAACAAGGATGTGGGTACTTTTGGTGGTGTTGTTTGGTACATTTCATCAGTTGAATCATTAATAGGTAAAGAACAGTCATATAAATTTGCAAAATTGGCTTTTGACAAATTAAAGGAAAGTAATAAGGACAAGATTGATTTTGGCAAAAAATTTATGGATAATACTTCAAAAATTGAAGCTGATAGTAACAAAAGCCTCCCTGTTGTTTTTATGGATATTGATGAAACAGTGCTTCAAAATGATTTAACTGAAGCTTCTGCAATGATTAATGGTGGATATAGTGGAGCTACTAAAGAAAAGAATGATTTAAAAGCTAACAGGTTTGCAATCCCAGGAGCAGTTGAGTTTATAAACTATGTTCATGAAAATGGCGGATTAGTATTTTATAACTCAGATATGAACCAATCTACAGCAGTTAGAGATGCAGTAAAAGAAAATCTTAAGAAGGTTGGAGTTAAATTTGTACAAGACTTTCAATTCTGAATGCGTGGTTCAATGCCTTATTTAGCAGAAAATGAAGCTGAAATTAGCGATGAAAAAACTAAAGATCTTTCTGATGATAGCCTCAAAAAATTGGCTAATAAACTTAAATTCACTACTGAGTACAGAGAAACTCCTTGGATTACCTGAACAAATTCTTCAGCTGCTTACAGACTTGGCAAAAAAGTCTATAAAACAGACAGAATGGAAGCATTAGATAAAAATAATGAAGGTTTTAAATTAATGGGAGATAAAAAAGTTCCATTAAAAACCATTATGAAAATTGGTGATAATTATAATGACTTTTTTGACAGAATCTCTAAAGGTAAAACTAACAAAGAAAGAGTAGATTCATACAGAAGTAAAGAATTAGAAATTAACAAATACTTTGACATAAATGGTGCTGATGTAAAACATACAGTAAAAAAAGATAATAAATATACCTTAGAAAAAGTTCCAAATCCTTGAAAACAAGTATATGTTCTTGTGCCTGGTAATGCCGAATATGGTGGTTGATTAGATAAACTTGGATATGGAAATGTTTATAACCTTTATAAAGAAATTCTTAACATACTTAAAAACACAAAATATCAAGAAGGTCCAAAACCAGAAAATAATGTTATTTAATTTTAATAGAGCTTTTGCTCTATTTTTATTTCTATAAAACAGGCATTTTAGTCTTATTTACATAAATCTATGCCTTAAAAATTTTATGTAAAAATTTTTCATAAAATTACAGATATTAGCCAATATATATAATTTAATTATGCTTATTAATATTAGAGATTAATAGCACGAAAGGATGTTTTTTAAAATAAGGTAGCAAATAGGAAAAAAATAATGCTTATTGGAAATTTTTATTTCACCAAGCAAAGCTTACACGGCAAATTCTTAAAATCTTAGGAGACTTAATTATATGGAAAAATACATATTAACTTTAGATGAAGGTACAACAAGTGCTAGAACATTAATAGTTAATAAAAGAGGCGAAATTGTTGCTGTTGAACAAGCAGAATTTACACAGCACTTTCCAAAAGAAGGCTGAGTTGAACACGATGCAATTGAAATTTGGAACACTCAACGTTCAACATTAGTTCAGGTGCTCAATAAATCAAAAATTAGTCCTGAGCAAATTGATTCTATTGGTATAACAAATCAAAGAGAAACTGTTGTTATTTGAAATAAAGAAACAGGATTGCCTATTTATAATGCAATTGTTTGGCAAGATCAAAGAACAGCTGAATATTGTCAATCATTTAACAAAGAGCAACTTGAATTAGTAAAAGAGAAAACTGGATTAATCATTAATCCCTATTTCTCAGGTACAAAAGTAAAATGAATACTAGACAATGTGCCTAATGCAAGAGAATTAGCTGCTGAAGGCAAACTAATGTTTGGAACTATAAATACATGACTTATTTATAGGCTTACTGGTGGAAAAGTGTTTGCAACTGACCATACCAATGCACAAAGAACACTTTTATACAATATTCACACTAATGACTGGGATAATGATCTACTAGAATTATTTAATATTCCTAGAAGCATACTTCCAGAAATTAAGTCTTGTAGTGAAGATTATGGAGTTACATTCCCACATTTATTTTCTAGAGATAATGCAAGCGAAATTAGAATAACATCATCAATTGGTGACCAACAAAGCGCTCTTTTTGGCCAGTTATGTTTAGAAAAGGGTCAATCAAAAATTACATATGGAACTGGTTGCTTCATTCTAACAAACACTGGAAGCCAAATTGTTAAGTCAAATCATGGTCTTTTAACAACAATTGCATATTCATTCAAAGACAAAATACTATATGCATTAGAAGGATCTGTAATGATAGCCGGTGCGGCTGTACAATGACTAAGGGATAACTTAAAAATTGTATATAGTGCCTTAGAAACTGAATGATATGCTGGACAAGTTAATGATGACAGAAGAGTTTATGTAGTGCCCTCATTTACTGGCTTAGGTTCTCCATATTGAGACTCATATTCACGTGGTGCTATATTTGGTTTGGATAGAGGCACAAAAAGAGAACATATTGTTAGGGCAACACTAGAAGCTATTGCTTACCAGGCTAATGATGTTGTAAGCGCTATGGGTAAGGATATGAATGATCCTATTAAAATATTTAAGGTTGATGGTGGAGCATCAAATAATAAATTTATGATGCAATTTCAGTCAAATATTTCTCAATCAAAAGTTATTAAACCAGTAAACATCGAAACAACTGCAATGGGAGCTGCCTTTATGGCTGGCTTAGCTACTGGATACTGAAAGAGCATTGATGAAATAAAAGACACATACAAAGTTCACTTTGAAATAACCCCTGAGATTTCTGCTACCGAAGCAAATAAATTAGTTAAAGGTTGAAATGTTGCTGTAAAAAGAACATTCAACTGAACAAAGGACATCGAATAGGAGAATTTATGCATGTTACACCAATTATTCTAACTGAATTATTCGGCACAGCTTTACTTATTCTTTTAGGAAATGGAGTTGTTGCCAATACTTTATTAAAAGGAACAAAAGGCCAAAATGCTGGCTGAATAACAATTACTTTTGGTTGAGGTTTTGCCGTTTTAATTGCTGCCTTAATATCATCAGCACTTGGTGGCGTAGCACACCTTAATCCTGCTGTTACAATAATGTCTGCTATCGCTAATCCTGGTTGAGGTTTTGAAGGAATTAGTCAAACTTTTATTCCGCCTTATGCATTGTTTATAATTGTCTTAATTGTGCAATTTATTGGTGCTGCTTTAGGCTCGGCATTAGTTGACTTGCTTTACTGAAAACATGTTAAAGAGACAAGCTTAAATGAACCTGAAGAATTTAAAAGTAAGTTCTTAGCAATGCATGCAACTGGTCCATCGAATAGAAACATTATTTTTAACTTTTTAATGGAAATTGTAGGCACTTTAGTATTACTAATTGCTATAGTAGCTGTAGGACGTTTTGTTACAATTCCTTTTGTTGTCCCAATTGTCGTAGGTTTAGTAGTTGCTGTTATTGGTATGTCATTAGGTGGAACAACTGGATATGCAATTAATCCAGCTAGAGACTTATCACCTAGAATTGTTCACCAAATTATGAGAGTATCTAACAAAGGAAGCACAGACTGACAATACTCATGAATACCTGTTGTTGGACCATTATTAGCATCAGTACTAGTTGGTATATTTGTTAGATTTGCTCTTCCTGCTGCTTCACAGTACTTTTAGAAAATTCAACATAAAATTAAAAAAGCACCTGCATAAAAGTTAAGGTGCTTTTTTACTAAAATATTTACTGTTTTTAAAACTTACTCATCTTTAAGCACTAAGCCTAATTCATCAAGTTGTTCCATAGTTACATCACTAGGTGCATCCATTAAAAGATCTTGATTTTTTGAGTTCTTAGGAAATGGTATGACATCTCTAATTGATTTTTGATGAGCCAAAAGCATTATTAATCTATCTAAGCCAAATGCAATACCACAATGTGGTGGAACACCATAATCAAAAGCTTTTAAAAATCAACCAAATTTTGATTCTTGTTGTTCCTTAGTTAAACCTATCAAATTAAACATCTTTTCTTGCATATTTTTATCATAAATTCTAGCGCTTCCGCCAGCAATCTCAAATCCGTTTAAGACCAAATCATAGGCAATTGCGTTAATTTTATCTATAGACAATTTATCTAATTCGTCTAAAGTGTGAGCAAATCTAGTAAAAGGATGATGAGCAGCATCTCATTTATTTTCGTCTTCATTAAATTCAAACATAGGTCAGTCAACTATTCAAGCAAAACGGTATTCATCCTTAGCATAATTAAACATATTATTTAACTCTACTCTGACTGCTCCTAAAGCTTGAGAAGCATTTTCATATGTATTAGCAACAACAAAATATGTGCCATCTTTATTATCATTCTCGTTAATGAGTTTTTTAGCTTCTAATGGCACTTTTTTAGCAAAATTAGTTTGAGAAATTTCGCCATTTACCACTGTAAAATAGAATAATATATTCGCCTTGTTCTTTTTAGCAATTTCTTCTAAAATGCTAAATTCTTTTTTGTTAACAATTGAATCAACAAAAAGCATTCTCTTGCTTTTAGCATCCTTAATGATTGCAAAATCAGTTTCATTACAAAAATCATTTATGTCAGTGATTTTATATTCATATCTTAGATCTGGCTTGTCGCTTCCATAATCCTTAATTGCATCAGCATACTTTATTTTTAGAAATGGTGTTTTTACTTTAATGCCTGCAGAAGACATTATTCTTTTTACTAACTTCTCAATAATTTTGTGGAAATCATCAACATTTAAAAATGATGTTTCAATATCTAACTGCACAAATTCAGGTTGACGATCCTTACGACTATCTTCATCGCGATAACATCTAGCAATTTGATAATATTTTTCAAAACCAGAAATCATTAATAGTTGTTTAAATAATTGTGGACTTTGCGGAAGGGCTCAAAATTGGCCTTTATTTCTAGTAGCAACTAAAAAGTCCCTAGCACCTTCGGGTGTGCTTTTGGCTAAAGTTGGGGTTTCAATCTCAATGAATTCATTTTCATAAAGAAAATTACGAATTTCATGCATTATTTTTGCTCTGAACATAATTGTTTTTTGCATTTCAGGACGGCGTAAATCAAGATAACGATACTTTAGTTTTATCTCTTCTCTTACATCAATGTCATCTCTAATTGCAAAAGGTAATTCATTAACAGACTGTGATAAAACTTTATGTTTAGAAACTTTAATTTCTATATCACCTGTCGGAATTTCACTATTAGGACTAAGTCTTTTAACAACAGTTCCTTCAACATACATTACACTTTCTTTTGTAACATTTAGGTCTTTTTCAAAGACACATTGGACAATTCCATACCTATCACGTAAGTCAATAAAAGTTAATGGTCCAAATCTTCTTTTATTTGAAACTCAGCCATATAGTGCAATTTTTTCACCTAAATTCTTTTTAGTTAAAAGTCCGTTCTTGATATATTTACTTTTCATAAATTCCTTTAAACAATATCAATAAATTTGTTAAAGAATACCTAATATTAGGTTATCTATTAAATCTACTAAAAAATATCTTCTGATTCACCAATAAAATTCAATGCTTTTGCAACACCGCTCTCAGAAATTAAATTAAACTTAATTTTCTTGCCATTAAAAAGATTTTTTACAAAACAATAACCATTAGGATCTTTTTCGTCATCTGATATCAAATATTGAGCGCCATTCTTTTGGGCTTTTTCATATATTTTTTTACTTTTAATTGTTTCGTAAATAAAATTAGTTGAAAAGCCATTGTCTCTTAATCCTTTCGCAATGCCAAATAAAAGAATCTTGTAATCTGGATTGCTAGTCCCAATAACAATGTCTATATTGTCTTCTATGTCTTGTGAATATTCCTCACCTTGCTCAATTTTCATTATGTCAATCAATCTGTCAATACCCAAGCCTCATCCGGCTGCAAATAAATCAGGACCCCCTAGTTCTTTAACTAGATTTGAATATCTTCCTCCGCCAATTATAGTAGACTGAGAGCCAGCATCTTTAGCTGATGAAACAAATTCATAGACGATTTCATCATAATAATCTAAACCTCTAACTAATGAAAAATCTATTTCGTATTTAATGTTCAATATATCCAAAAGCATTAAAGTTTTCTTAAAATGATCGCGACTTTTTGAAGATAGAAAATCTTTAAGTTTCGGAGCTTTTTTCATAAAAGGTTTTTGCGAATCAACTTTATCATCTAGGATACGAAAAACATTGTTTTTAAGACGTTCTTGATTAATTGGGGTTAGTTCATCTTTGTATTGTTCTAAATATTTTCTTAATTCTTCTTGATATTTGTTTCTGCATTTTTGATCGCCGATTGAATTAATTTTTAAAACAAAACCTACACCTAATGAATCTAATAATTCGTAAGCCATATTGATAAGTTCAGCATCTTGATATATATTTAAATCACCGCTTTTGCCATCAATTATTTCAACACCTGCTTGGTAAAATTGTCTCATTCTACCTTTTTGTGGTTGTTCATATCTAAACATTGGACCATAATATGCAAACTTAGTGGTTCTTGGTCAAAATTCGTCATTAATAACATGTCATTTATTTTCGATCAATGCTCTAATAAAACCCGCAGTTCCTTCTGGTCTTAGACTAAGGATACGGTTGCCTTTGTCTGTAAATTCATACATTTCTTTGCTTACAATATCACTGCCAGCAACACTTCTTTTGTACAAATCAGCTGATTCTAAAATTGGGGTTTCAACTAAATTAAAGCAATTTAATTCAATCAAGCGAAAAAACTCACGTAAAATTCCTTCACGTTTTTCAATGTCACTTGTTATGTAGTCGCTAGTGCCTTTTACTCTGTTAAACATATTTCTCCTTAAAGCATACTTTAATACACAAATGTATATTTTTTACAAGTTTATAATTAAAATTAAATAAAAATCATATATATTAATATTTCTAATTATACATTGTATAATTTGAAAGTTATTTAATACTTAATCATAAAGCTTATTATTTTGGGTCTAATGACACCATAATTTGTCTTTTATAGCTTATTTATAGCCATATACATAAATTATGTTATTTTCTTAGTAAAGGAGTCAAATGAGCAAAAAATCAGATGCAATTGCTGATAATAATAGCAAAAAAATTTCATTTATTTCAGCAATGCTTATAACAGTTGGTAGCTCTTTTGGAGCAGGCATTTTTTTTAAATCAAAAAGTGTTTTAGATAGCTCTCATGGTAGCTTAATTTTGGCCATATTTGCCTGAATTATAGCTTCAGTGGCTGTTATATGTATTGCGTTAGCATTGGTAGAAATATCTTCAACTCATAGTGACAATTTATCACTAACTAGTTGAAATAAAGTATTTAATAACCGGTTTGTATACAATGTTTCGAAAGATTTTAATACCTATGTCTGTTTGCCTCTTGTTTTTTTCTTTATTCCACTTTATAGTTTTATCTCCTTACAAGATGGGCTTAAATTTTTAACTAATAAAACAGGCTTTGGAACTGGCCATGACTGAGTTATATGAATGTTTATTTCACTGGCACTTACATTATACTTTTTAACAGCTCCAGCACTTTACTCTAAAGTCGGTGATATTCAAAATATAATAAGCTTAGCTATAAAATTAGTACCCCTTATTTTCATCACATTCTTAGGTTTTATTTTAGTGGCTACAGGCAAAGGTGGAGCATCAGAAGTTTCATTATTAGTTACTAAAAATCACAGCTATATTGAATTCATCAAACAAGGTAAAGGCATTGAACACTTTAATCACATTGGTGCTGGTTTAGGAATGTTTTTAGCTATTGCTTCAATTTTTTATGCATATGATGGCTTTTATGTTTCAGCAGGAATTCAGTCAGAAATGAAAGAACCAAAAAAGACACCAATGGCACTGTTTTTAGGGCTTTCACTTACAACTTTAATTTACTTAATTATCGCTATTTCAATGTCGATTAATGGTGGCTCATTTTCAAAAATGCATGCATATTCCATTAATTTAATGGGTCTTAAGGCAACTAATATTATTTTTGGAATAATGAACATTTTTATTGCAATTGGAGTTTTAGGAATTGCAAATGGCTTTGCAATGTGAATGCCTAGGTATATTGAAGACTTATTGATAAAAGGTGACCTACCTTTTTGAGAAAAACTTGCTCCAAAGGTTAATCCACGTAAACCAGTAGTAGGAATTATTTACTCGTCAATTATTTCTGTTCCGCTAATTATCATCTTTACATTAATAGGTGCATTAGGATACATTGATACTTCAAGCTATGGGACTGTTTATGACAGTACAATGTCTATGGCCAAGTTATATTCATTTGCTGACTTAATGGCAAATTGAAATGCCTTAGGATGCTTCTTATTAGTTGCTTTAGCTATCTATGGTGGAATAAGAAATAGAAAAACTAATAAAGTAGAAATACCAAGTAAGAAAAAATACTTTTTGCCTACTGCATGAATATCAATTTTATTTGTTGCATCTGCTATATTTATTAGTATACTTGTGCCAATAATAAACTTATTTTTATTAATTGGCATTGACCGATCGTTAATTTCAAATGTAGAGTTTACACAACTTTTAGTAGGCAGATTAATGCTGATTGTTGTATTAATTCTATTTGTAAGTTTATCAATTCTTCCAACAATTATTTTGAACAAAATCAGAACTAAAAAATTTGGTTCTATAGACAAGTACTATGAATACACCGAAGAAAAACTAAAATCACTAAAAACACGCTTAAGCACTATAAATTAGCCTTAGAAGTTTATTTTATCTTATATATTAATCTATTTTGGAGCTTCTATATGAACTTTGAAGATATATTTATTTGCACAACTGATACAGTTACTGGCATAGGTGGGCCTGTTAATGAAAATACGCTAAAGTGTATTTATTACCTAAAAAATAGACCTATTAGTAAAAAAATAATAATTTTAGTTGGGTCAATAGAACAAGCTAGAGCATTTAAAGAGTGAAATAATGAAGCTGATGACTTTGCAGCCAAATATTGACCTGGTGCATATTCAATAATTGTTAATGGTCAAGGTTTTAGAATGCCCAATAATAGCCAGTTGTGCCAGTTTTTACTAAAAAATGGACCAATGTATGTTACTAGCGCTAACATTTCTGGTCAAGATCCAATCGATATATCAGAAGCTAATAAATACTTTCCATTAGTTAAAAATGTTTATGACTTTGGCAGAGGTAATAATAAAGCTAGTTTTATATATAACATTGATGAAAAAAAATGGATAAGATAACTATAAAAATCAGCTAATATTTGTACTAAAAACATATTAAAATGTATACTTTTAATAATAGAAAGCTGGACATAATATGACACTAAATGAAAAAATTAAATACATTGAAGATAACAACTACATAAAAGGGAATCTCAATTTATATTATGCTTTAATTTCGATTTATTCATTTTTGTTTAGTGGATGCTTATTTTTGATAATTTTCTTTTCTAGCCGGTGAAATTATTCATTAGTTCTTATGAGCAGAATTAGCGAAAAAAATCCATTAGGCTACCTAATTTCATTCTTAGTTTTCTTTGTAATAGGCCTGTTGTCATTTGGAATTTTATTTATAAACTGCTTAATGACTATTTTGATTAACAAACTATTTGATTTCAATATTTTCAGATCTTTTAGGTGTTTAAAAATAAAACTTTTTTTCAAAGGAAAATTCTATATGATGCTTAAACTTAATAAGGGAGCAGATGACCTTAAGCCCTATGAATTAGACTTTTTGGCATGAGTAAAAAATAAAGGATTTGTACTAAGTGATTCAAAAGCCATTTCATATTTATATGGAAATTACTGAAGAAAACCTAAGGTGTGAACCTTTATTGCTAACAACTCTAGAGCTATATTAAAAGACTATGAGATTTATGCTGGTGGCACTATTTTTTCAAAAGAGACCACTAAGTTAAAAGTCAAAGTTAATGAACAAGAAATGCACTTTTCTTTAGTTAAACTTATTCCAGATAAATATATAAAAAGCAAGTTAGCTACTAAAATTCCAAATTCGTCATGAACACTAGCATCTCTTACTTTTAAGCTTATGAACACATTTTTAAAGCTAAAAGAAGATAAATATTCTGAAACATTGCTAGATATGGTTGAGAGACTATTTAATGACTTGGCTTACATATTTAATAAAAAAATTATTTTTATTCCCAAAAAGCATTTAGATGTTTTCAAATCAAATTACATTTTCTGATTTTTTGATTCGTATTTTAGTAAAAGTGATTTATTTAACTTTTGTAATGATGAAGACAAGGATGAATTTTTACAATTCTTAGATAAATACTTTAAAAAATTCCCAATTTTGGACACTATATAATTTTAATAATTTACTAAAAAATTCTTATTTTTGTCCATTAAATACATTAAATTATCTAAATAATTAAATTTTCTTAAATTTAGAGCTAAAAAAGCTCTATTTTTTGTTCAATTTCATTAAAGAAAAGTTTAAAAAATTAAAAATAGGTGGTAAAATAAATATACATGTATAGTGTTTAACACATAAAAAAGGAGATATAAAAATGGCCATTCCTAAAGACATATTAAAAATTCCAAGACCATCTAGTACCAGAGTAAAAGCAACCTCAAAAGAAGGTATTTATAATGTTATACAAAGAACATCAATAAGAAAAAATGAAAAAATTATTCCTGTTGAAAAAGGAGTGATTGGAAAGATTATTAATGGTGTTTTTCAAAGCATAGAAAAGCAAACATATGAAGTAGATATTAAATCATATGGTTTATTTGCGCTAAATGAAAAATTAAACAATCATATCTTTAGAGAACTTTTAAATTTTTATGATTTTGAAGATGCTAGAAAATTATATGTTATAGCCTCTTTAAGAACTATGTTTTCAGATATTAAAAACGAACATTTAAAACATGAGTATGATACAAATTTTATTTCTGAAATATACCCAAAATGTGCACTATCACCAAACACTATCTCAAGTTTTTTAGAGAAAATAGGTAAATCTAGTTCGAAGATGGAAGACTTTATGAATAAAAGATTAGAAGAGTTTTCAAACCACTCAATAGTTATTGATGGTATGTTGAAAAACAATACATCAGAAACTAACATTTTCTCTGAAATGTCTAGAAAGTCTAGAACTAAAGGCGCTCAAAACTTAAACCTTATTTATGCTTATGATATTAATGCACAAGAACCTGTTGCAAGTTCTGTTTACCCAGGAAATATGCTAGATTACACTGCTTTTAGAGACTTTTTAAGAACTTATAAGATTAAAAATGGATTCTTAATTCTTGATAGAGGATTTGATGATAAAGAATGTAAAAACTTAATGAGAGAAAAAAATATTAAATATTTAATGCCTATAAAAATAAATCATACTTTTAAAAAATTTAATTTAAAATCTGGATTTAATTTCACTTTTACCTATGATGACGACACGATAAGAGCAAAGAAAATTATCATCAACAACAAATATTATCTTTGTTATAAATCAACCCTAACTGAAATGGTAGAAAAGAAAAATTTCATAAGTCGTGCACACAAAAAAGGTGCGTATGATGAAATTAAATTACTAGAAAGAGAAAATCTTTTTGGATTAATAATTTTTGAGTGTAATTATGATTTGGACTTAAAAGATATTTATGTCGCATATAAAAAGAGATGAGAAATTGAATTGCTTTTTAAACAGTTTAAAAATGTGCTTGAACAAAACGAAGCAAATGTTCAAGGAAACTATAGATTATTAGCAACTGAATTTATTAACTTTTTATCTTCAATTATGCTTTGCAGAATAAAAAACCACCTCTTAATACACTAGGACAAAAAAAGTAGACATCAGCAAATTTGCTGATGTTTTTTTTGTTGGAGATAAAAATGGCTAAGCAGTTAAGTGTTAATGAATGGAAATATTTGTTTGAAAAATACGAAAAATATAGATCTGGGGAACTCACTAAAAAATGTTTTTTGAATGAAATGATGAAAATAAAAAATGTAGAACACATTTCTGACGATCAATGAAAGAGATTAGTGAATAAGTATAAAAGATATAATTTAGGTATGAACATAGAATCAATGAGTGGAAGATCGCCTAAAAAAGGTAAAGGTTCCGGCAGGCCAAAAAAGACAAAATCAAATGATGAAATATTAGATGAATTTTTAAATGATCTAAATAAAGAAGATTTGATAAAGATAATAAAAATAATTTCTACAGATGACGAAATTAAGAAGATAAAAAAGGACAAATTTAAAGAAACGGTTACCAAAATAAAGAATTCATTTCCCTTTAAGGTATCGAATAAAGTTATTATGTCATTGCTTAAAATTAAAAAATCTACATACTATAAAAAGCTAAAAAAATTGAAAATGATTAAAGAAAAGAATCTTGAATTAGAGAACACTGTAGTTCAAGCTTTTAAAGAAACTGGAGGCATTTTCGGCAGAGAAAGATTGGCTGCTTATATTAGCAAAAATAAACAAATAAAGCTTAATTATAGGACTTTAGGTAGAATAATGAAAAAACTTGGACTAGTTTGTAGAATAAGAAAAGCAAAAAGAACAAAAGAATCTAAGAATGTATCTGTAACGTTTCAAAATATTGCTTCTCGTGACTATGATGGTATATATAATGATATCTATGCTACTGATGTTACATACATACCTTCGCCAATAGATGTTGATCAAAATTTTGTATATATGTCGGCTGTTATTCATCATAAAACCAAAAAAATTTTAGGTTTTAACCTGTCTTTGTACAATGATAATTCATTGGTTATTGATAATATTAAAAAAGTTAATTTTCCCAAAAATTTTGTTATACATTCTGACCACGGAAGTCAATATTCATCTAAAGAATATCTTCAGTTAATTGAAAGACTTAATGGAAAAGTATCAATGTCAAGAATTGGTAATTCCCTTGACAATAGAGAAATTGAATACTTTTTCTCAGTACTTAAAACTGAAATGTTTGAAAATTTTGAGAAAAGTGTTAAGAAAATGACGCTTAAGCAACTTGAGCGTCATCTAAATAGATTCATTGATTGGTATAATAATGAGCGAATGCTCAAGAAATTTAATTACAAAACTCCACATGAATTGTGAGTGGAGTTTTGTAAAAAATAAAAATTTAATGTCTATTTTTATTGTCCTAGTTTATAAATAGTGGCGTTCTTGACAATAGAACAATTAGTGAAACTTTTAGATATTTATCGAAAATAATCAAGAAGAGAAAGTCTAGAAAAAGAGAAGAATGAGATGATGTTGAAACATTAAAATATATTAAAGAATTGAAGTCTATTTTAAAAATATAGTGTCCAAAATTGGGAATTTTTTAATACTTACACAGATTCAAATACTGTAATGAAATTATCCCTTATTTTAAATCTCTTTTTAATGCGATAAATAAGGATGAAGAATTTAAAATAATAGTTGAAACTGCTATTAAATTGAACAAAACTAGCAAACATCTTAATTTAACTAAAAGATTTAGAAGTATTGATGGTAAGATCAACTATATGCACGATAATTATCCTGAACCGATTACGCATGATTTAATTAAAATTCATATGTATGATTTTTGAAAAGAAGGCCAAAAGAATAATGAAATAGATAGCAGAATAATTCTGCTTAAAGAATTTAACAAGGCTTTGCAGAATAATAAAATGAATGAAAGCAATAAGGCATAGTAGCTATTTTTATAGTTTTATTGGCAAAACTTTTTATGGAATGAAGCATCAATAATGCTTCTTTTTTTAATTCATTTATCGTCTTACAATAATAAAAAATCGCCTTGTAGCGATTTTAATTGTCTTGTATTTTTTTATTGTGCAGGTGTAGCTTCTTTTTTAGCTTTTTCTGCAGCAGGTTGCGCAGCATTTACTCCTGCTGCTGGTGCTAATACACGAATTTTGTCTTTTGTGTAAGGTATAAGAGCCATAAAACGAGCTCTTTTTATAGCGTTAGCAACTTTTCTTTGGTGTCTAGCACATGTTCCTGTTGAAGCATGTGGCTTAATTTGACCAATACCTGAAATAAATTTTGTAATAAATTCAACATTCTTGTAATCAACATATTCAATGTTTGTTTCACACAATTCACACTTACGTCTTAAATTTCTGCCTTTTTTAACTTTTTTAAAATTAGCCATTATTAATTCTCCTATTAAATTAATCTTCAATAATTAATTCTGCTGTTGGAATATCTTCAATAGTATTTTTTTTACTATTATCATATTCAGTTGACTGTTTGTTATAAGAAATTGCTTTCTGTAACACATTTATTTCTTGAATATTAACATAAGTAATTTTTAGCAACGAACCTGTTTTATTCCTAAATTTGTAAGAAGTTAAATTTCCTTCTAAAGAAACTAATGTGCCTTTTGCGACATTTTTGGAAATAAAATCAGCAATAGTTCCGCTTGCAATAACTTCAATAAATTCTGCATCATTACTAGAACTATTAGGTTTTCTTACAGCTATTGCGCTTTTAATTAAATTAACTCCATTTTGTGTGGTTATTAATTTAATTTCATTGGCAATTCTACCGACTAATAAAACCTTATTCATTACAATTCTCCAACTTTTAAATTAATTAAATTTAAAAATAATTAGTTACTTTTCTTAACTTCTTTTTTAAAGTTAGGCTTTGTTTTGTGTGAAATTGTTTTTTCTAAATTTTCAATAAGTTGTTTAACACCAGTTCCTTTGTTAACAACTTTTGCATCTTTAGCAATTCTGTGTTTGAATGCTTTTTTAGACTTTTGAAAACCTTTTTCAGTGTCTAAATTTATAACCATTTGTCTTCAGATAAATTTGGCAATATTTGCTCTACGTGTAAATTCAGCAATTAATTCACTTTTAGCTTCAAGTGTATAAACTATGTATTGAGCTTTTGTTGATTTATTGATTGGGTATGCCAAAGTAGTGTTTTCTAACTTCACAGCTTTGTTAATGTTTTTTTTGTCAAAAACTGATTCAACAATTTCGTTTGCCATTGCAATGTCAATTGCTGGATCAACAATTAGCATGATTTCATACTTATTCATTTAAAAATCTCCTTATGGACATCTGGATCATAATTTATGATCAAGGAGTATTTGAAAAATAACTTATTTTAAGTTACTTAATACAGATAAAATACTCATTGAAAATTATATAGTAAAAATATTTTTCAATAAGTATATAAATACAACTAATTGATTTTACTAAAACAACTGTTTTATAGTAATAAAAGCATAACTTATTATATTTAAAACACCTTTTCCTTCAGATTTGTTAGGGAAAAAATATGAAAAATATTTTTCCATATTCAATTTATTAATATATTAATAAATAAGAAATATGATAATCAAAAAATACGATAATCAAATTTTAATTTAATATGTAATTTTAAAGTATATACTATCCATAATTATGAGTTATAAATTGGTAATTGTTGAATCTCCGAATAAAGTGGAAACTATCAAAAAGTATTTAGGTGATGATTTTAATGTTATGGCTTCTGTTGGTCATATAGCAAGATTAAGTAAAAAAGGCTCAATGGGCTTAGGTATAGATATGGAAAAATGAGAACCTGAGTTTGAAATTGATCCCACTAAAAAAGATGTTGTTAAACATTTAAAAGCAGCTGTTAAAGATGCTGATTTTGTTTATATTGCAACTGACCCTGATCGTGAAGGTGAAGCAATTGGCGATCACTTAGTTAAGTATTTAAAATGCAAAGAAGGAAAATATGCAAGAATTAAATATAATGAGATAACTAAGGACGCCATCCTATATTCAGTTGAAAATCCTACAAAACTAGATCAAAATTTAATTGATGCACAAAAAACTAGAAGAATGTTAGATAGAATTATCGGATTTAGACTAAGTCAACTAATGCAGAAAAAACTATCAAACTCTCCTGCTACACCTTCAGCTGGTAGAGTCCAATCAATTGCACTTAAATTAGTTGTTGATAGAGAAAAAGAAATTGAGAGCTTTGTCCCTAGAGACTATTATTCAGTGGAGGCATTAATTTCAGATTCATTAATTGCTTCAATTTATATGTCAAAGCACAATGCATCTGAAAAAACATGAGTATTTCCTGAAGAAATAGAATCAGTTAAAAAGAGCATTGATATTGAGCCAACTAACATCCTTGTTGTTAAAGATATTAAAGAATCTAAAAAAACATTACCGGCTCTTACTCCTTTTAAACAAGCTGTTTTATACAAAAGAAGTCCATTTAGTTCATCAATAACACAAGCATCGCTTCAAAGACTTTACGAAGGTTTTGGTGATGGTGGTTTGATTAGCTATCCGCGTACAGATAGTACTAGACTAAGCCATACATTTGTTAATGCAACTAAGAATTATATTTCTATTAAGTATGGTGATGAATATGTTTTAGATAAAGTAAAAGGTTTTAAAGGCGATCAAGATGCTCATGAAGCTATTAGGCCCACTGATATAACTCTTTTACCTGATGAAGCTAAAAATAAATATGATCTAAATAATTATGACTACCAAATTTATAAATTAATTTACGAGCACACACTTATGTGTTTAATAACTCCGCCATTAAGAGCTAATAAAACATATAAGTTTTTAAAAGATAAATTGGACTTTAGACTAAATGTAAGTTGAGTGCTTTTTGATGGTTATTATGTAGTTAAAGGTGAAATGAATGAAAACTGCGATCCTGACTATAAAATAGGCCAAACGGTCAATGTTAAAGAGTTTAAAATTGAAAACAAAGAAACTAAACCGCCTGCTAGATATTCAGAAGGATCATTAATTGAAAAATTAGATGATATTAAAGTTGGGCGCCCTTCAACATTTGCTACAACTGTTAAAATAATTTTGAACAGAGAATATGTTAAGTCTGAAAATTCTGCCTTAGTTCCTACTGATTTTGGCAAATTAATTCTGGACAAATTAATTCAAGGTTTTCCAGATATTATTAATGAAGGTTATACTGCTGAAGTTGAAAATCAATTAGATCTTATCGCAACTAATAAAATCGCAGTACAACCAGTAATGGAAGACTTTTATAATAAATTTAAAAATAACTATGAGAATGCTGCACAAAACTTAGATCATACATCAATGAGTTTGCAAAAAGTTGATGAAACATGTCCAAATGACAACGGAAACCTAGTTATAAGAAGAAATAAAAGAGGGGATAAATTTATTGCCTGCGATAATTTCCCTAGATGTAACTTTACGAAAAGTTATGATGATGGATCTAACAAAAAGAGATTTTATAGAAAAAAAGTTAAATAAATTTATATCTATATATTTTACTTATTTTACTGTTTTATAAGCACAAATGTATATTTTGAATATGATAAAACTCACAGCTTAAACCTGTGAGTTTTTGAAATCCTCTTGATTATTGTTAATTAATAATGTGAGAAGAACTAAACATTATTTTGTTGCGTCAATGAAAATTTTCATCGCCTTATTATCAGATGCATTTAGGAAAGTGTCATATGCTTTCATCATATCAGATAAGTTAAATCTGTGAGTAATTAAGCCTTGAACAGGTAGTTTTCCGGTTGATACAGCGTTAATTAACATTGGAAGTGTGTTTGTGTTTACTAATCCTGTTGTAACTGTTAAGTTTTTAATTCATAACTCTTGAACGTTGAAGTCAACTTTTTTACCATGAACACCAACCACTGAGATGTTTCCACCGGCTTTAACTATTTTTTGACATGTGTCTCATGATTGTGGTACACCAACTGCTTCAATAGCAACATCAACACCGTCAGTACCAACAATTTCTTGTAATTTAGTTAATAATGTTTCATCAGGCACTAATGTGTGTGTTGCACCTAGTTTTTTCGCCATTTCTAAACGGTTTTTGTCAAAGTCAATCACAATTAAGTGCGCTGGAGAATATAGTTGTGCTGTTAGCAATGCACCCATACCAACTGGACCAGCGCCAACAATAGCTACTGACTTACCAGGAGCAACATTACCATATTGCACGCCAATTTCATGCCCAGTAGGGAGAGCATCAGATAGCATAACAGCAACTTCATCAGAAATTGATTCAGGGTATTTGTATAAACTATTATCTGCAAAAGGAACTCTTACATACTCAGCTTGTGTTCCATTAATCATATATCCGAATTTTCAACCACCTTCAGCTTCTCTACAGTGTGAGTATAGTTGTTGTCTACAATTATCACATTTGCCACAAGGTGTAACACAACCTATTAAAACTTTGTCTCCAACTTTAACATTTGAAACACTTGATCCGACTTCTTCAACAATTCCAATGCCTTCATGGCCTAAAATTCTTCCGTCAGCAACTTCTGGGTTTTTACCTTTATAAATACCTAGGTCTGTACCGCAAATTGTTGTTTTTGTCACTTTAACAATTGCATCTGTTGGCTTTAAAATAACTGGCTTGTCAACAGTTTCTAAGGCAATCTTATGATCGCCATGATAAACTAAAGCTTTCATTTTCATAAATAATAACCTCTTAAATAATTGTTTGTAATTATGATACACATTTTTGAGTCATATTTTACAATGAATAGGTACTTATAGTCATTTTAGTGGAAAATTGCATAAAAATTTCCTTATTAGAAAGCAACACAAAATTTGTTGATATTTTTGCTAAATATTTAATATTTAAAACACTACTAATCTTTTATATAAGTCATAAAATTTAATATTAGTATAAAATTACTATTATTATGAGTATGAATTTATTTAAGTCTACTGAAATGAGAATTGCTGAAAGAGTACTTAAAAAAATTAATCAATTTGAGCCACTTATTTCTAAATTAACTAATGAAGAATTAAAAAACAAAACAATTCAATATAGAGCCAGACTTGCCGAAGGCGAGTCATTAGATAAAATTAGACCTGAAGCTTTTGCAGTGTGTAGGGAAGCTACTAAAAGAATTTTAGGAAAAAGACCTTACGATGTACAAATGCTAGGAGGTGTTTTACTAGATCTAGGTTCTATTGCTGAAATGAAAACTGGTGAAGGTAAAACCATTACTTCTATTGCACCAGTATATTTGAATGCACTTAGTGGCAAGGGTGCTATTGTTTCAACAGTTAATGAATACTTAGCACAACGTGATGCCGAAGAAATGGGGCAAGTTTTTACATTTTTAGGCCTTAGTGTTGGCATTAATAGAGCACAAATGGATCCTAGCTTAAAAAGAGAGGCATATGCTTGTGATATTACATACTCTATTCACTCTGAACTAGGTTTTGACTACCTAAGAGATAATATGGCTTCTAGCATTGAAGAAAAAGTGCAAAGAGGCTTGCATTTTTGCTTAACTGACGAAGCTGATTCTATATTAATTGATGAAGCTAAGACACCTTTAATTATTTCAGGCGGACAATCTGAAGATTCAAATGTTTATTTAGCATCTGATCAATTTGTGAGAACATTAGACGAAAATGACTATGAAATAGATGAAGAAACTAAAGCCATATCCCTAACTTTTAATGGTGTGCAAAAAGCTAATAGATTCTTTAACTTTGATAATTTATATGACATTAAAAACTCAGAAATAGTACACCGGATTCAAAATGCACTCAGGGCTCACAAAGTTATGAAAAATAATGTTGAGTACATTGTGAGAGATGGAAAGATTGAATTAGTCGATGCTTTTACTGGCCGGATAATGGAAGGAAGATCATATAGTGAAGGCTTACAACAAGCTATTCAAGCTAAAGAAATGGTTGAGATTGAGCCCGAAACTAAAACAATGGCTACAATTACCTACCAAAACTTTTTCCGTATGTTTGATAAGCTTTGCGGTATGACTGGTACAGCCAAAACAGAAGAGCAAGAATTCATTGATATTTACAATATGAGAGTCAATGTTGTTCCCACCAATAAGCCTGTAATTAGGCAAGATTTAAAAGATTCAATTTATGCATCATACCAAGCTAAGTGAATGGCTGTTGTTGAAAAAGTTAAAGAACTTTATGAAAAAGGACAGCCGGTTTTAGTCGGTACTGCCCAAATTGAAGATTCAGAATTATTACATGAATTACTCATAAATGCTGAAATTCCGCACACAGTACTTAACGCTAAGCAAAATGCTTCTGAAGCCGAAATTATTTCGCACGCTGGACAAGTAAAGGCTGTTACTATAGCAACAAATATGGCTGGTCGTGGTACCGACATTAAACCTAGTCCTGAAGCACTAGCTTTAGGTGGACTTTATGTGTTAGGAACTGATAAAGCTGAAAGTAGAAGAATTGACAACCAGTTACGTGGTCGTTCTGGTCGTCAAGGTGATCCAGGGGTGTCTAAATTCTTTCTTTCTATTGATGATCAACTTATGCGTAGATTTTCTAATTATGAAGAATTTAAAGAACAATTTAAAAACGATGGCGACAAGGAAGTAACTACAAAATCGCTTCTATATGGTTTTTCTGAAGCTCAAAAGAAAATTGAAGGATTTAACTATGACACTCGTAAGAATGTCTTGCACTATGATGATGTTATTCGTCAACAAAGAGACCTGTTTTATGCACAAAGAGATCTAATCTTAATAAATGATGATATTGAATTTGTTATTAACAGAATGATTAAAAGTAATGCTAATTCAATAGTCAATATGCCTAAATTTAAAGACAAGGGCAACATATTTAAATATCACGATTTTATTGAATACATCAATGAAACAATACTAGGCAAAACTATTAAAACCAAATTAATGTATGACGATATTAAAGACTTGCATGATAATGATTTATTGCAATACGTTAGTGATTTTCTTTTAGCTAGCTATCATAAATGAAGAGATAAGGCTTTGGATAATACTGACTTATCTTATGTAAGATGATATGAAAAAAACATTATATTAAGAATAATTGATAAGTATTGACAAAATCACATTGACACAATGGATAAATTAAGATCGCACACAAACTTGGTGCAGTATGCACAAAAAAATCCTTATCAAGTTTATACTCAAGAAGGAAGTAAAAAGTTTGATGAAATGCTCAGCAACATTGCTTATGATGCAATGACAGAAATCTTCAAAGACCGACTTGGAGCTGAAAGCTTAATAACTAGTGAAATGGAAAATGATCCTATTTTTAGACAGCTAGTTGACAACATAATTCTTGACGATATGCCTGATGATGAACGTGAAGAATTAATTGTAAATATGTACAAAAATGTTAAATCGCAAATAGAACAAAACATAAATGATGCTAATAGCTTAGAAAATGAATAATTTCAAGTCAAATTTATGTTTATCCTTATATTTTAGGCTTAAAATGAAATATAATTTAATAGCATATATAAAGGAGACATATGAGCGCTTTAGACAAAAAGCATGATAAAAAAGTAACTGTTTGACACGTTACACCTAAGGGTGATGTTTGACAAGTCAAAGGTTCAGGCGCCCTTCGTGCCACTAAAATTTTTAACACTCAAAAAGAAGCTATTGACTATGCTAATGAATTATCAAAAAGAAATAGTGGCTCAGTTTTAATTCATAGAACAACTGGTGAAGTTAGAGCTAGCATAAACAATAAAAATAAAGCAAAAGCAAAATAACTTTCTCCCAATAATGCTATAAAATAGACATAAAGAAAAATTAGTGCTGCTAATGCACTGATTTTTATTTCTAAGAAATTAAAAAGAGACAAATTTCTCTGTCTCTTTATCTTTTGACTCTTCTAACAATTAATCTGCCTATTATATTGATTAAAAGTATTGAGAAGCAACTTAATCATACATAAGAAAGTGCAATTCCAGGTTGGTAGCTTCTTGTGTCTAGATATTTATTTATATTTCTTCCAATGTGTAATTCTTGGTTGGCTAAAACATAATAAGTGATTGAATTTCTAAATATTAATTCAAAGTAGAAAATGGTCATTGATATAAAATCTACTTTTATTGCTGGAAGGACATATTTAAGAAAAATTTGATTGTTGGTATAACCTTGCATTCGCATATTATTTATTATTTCGATGTCTAGATTATCAACAACTTCCGTGAGCTGTTTAGACTGTGAACACATTTGATGGATACTAACAACTAGCATTAATAATGTTATAGGACTAGGAAAAATATTAAAGAATGTATAAAACAATACTGTAGTTGGAATTAATCTTACTAAAACATTTAATGAACGTGCTGTTGCAGCAACATATAACCTGTTTAGATTTAAAGACTGAAGTCTAATTGAAATAATAGTCAGAACAATACAAATGAATAGGGAAGCGAAAGAAAATTGTAATGAATTTCAAATAAGTAATATTGGATTATGATGAACGTCAGTACTTTTAAAACTAAAGTGAGAAAAATCAGGATTAAATACGTGTTTAAAAAACTCTTTAGTGGCATCCAAATTATGAATTTTGATGCTAGTTGTGGCAAATGTAACAATTGAAACAGTCGCAAAAAGTACGAATATTAGAATAATTATTATTCTTCTAACATTTGCTTTTTTTGAAAGTCTGTTGTAATAAGAAGCCTTGGTTTCATCTTTTTTAGGCAAAATGACTTTTGTTTTTGCTTCGAATAAATACCGCTTAAAAATATAATTAAGCACTTCTAAAAGCAAAACAAACACCATTAGCACTAAAAGCGGAATACCTAGCTCATTGAAATATGTAATTTGCTTTGATGCATAATAAATTAACTTACCAATACCTGGTAATGTAAGGGCACCTAAAATAGATGCTCATCTCATATTGGATTCAAATGAAAAGATAAACAATGCAATTATTCTGTTTTTAACTCTTGGATAAATTTCCTTGAAAAAAGCCTTTGTTTTTGAATTACCTTGCATTAGAGAAATTTTATAAGCTTCTAGGTCAACAGAAACTAATAATTCTTCATAATACTTATGCAACCATAGTCATGTGAATCATATATAAACTAACAATAAGCTTAGTTCATTCTGAATGCTAAGAATGAAAAGCTGAATAAAAACTAATTCAGGTATAGAACGCAAAATTAGCATTATGGCAAACACTAAAAAAGCACTATATTTATTAGTTGGTGTAGCAAAAGAGAAGTACGCAGTAACCAAAGAGAGAACGAATCCAATAAAAGTTCCTGTGAGTGCTAACTTGATAGTCACTCACAACACTTTCATTGTCTCTATAAATAGGTTTTCATAATTACCGTCAAATCTGCCTGTTCTTTCAGTATATTTATTTCCAAAAGAAAACAAGAGTTTTAATTTTTTGGCTACATCATTAAAATTAGAAATTTTTATATTTCCTGATAAAGCATATATTGAATATAGACAAACTGCTATGAAGGCTATAAACAAGAGATGAAAGTAAACTGGATGTGTCTTTCAACTTGTTGCTGTATTTGATTTTTTATTTATATAACGAAATCTAAAAAATGTCGATTCTTTGACTAAGTCTTTGTTTCAATTATTTGATTTAACTCACATTGCTCAACATCTTTAGTTAATTTATCAAATACAATAGTTTTGTTTTTAATAGCTATAACTCTGTCAAAATTTTTTTTAACTAAACCTAGGTCATGAATATTGACAATTATAGTTTTGCCTTGTTTAGAGATTTCTCTTAGTATTGCTAAAACTTCTAAACTATTCTGACGATCTAAGTTTGAAGTTGGCTCATCAGCTAAAATTAAGTCAACATTTTTGACTAATAGTTTAGCTATTTCGACTCTTTGCTGCTGACCGCCGCTAAGGTCGCTAACCTTATAGAAAGCTTTATCTAAAATTCCTAATTCATCTAATTTTGAGAAAATATTAATTTTCTGTTTTTTAGTAATTATGCTGAACAGTTTATAAAATCAATTTTCATATTGTGAAATTGACCTAATAATGTTGTTATAAACATTTTCAGTATTAATTAAATTGGGCTTTTGTGTTAAAAATCCAATTCGAGACATAATCTTCTTTTTTTGTCTTTTAAGAAATAGCTTTTTGCTATTAAAAATACATTTTTTAGTTTTGCTATTTGGATTTTTATTCTCATCATCCACAGATTCAGAAAAATGATTATCAGGAGCAAGGTTAGAATCATAACTACTTTTATTATCTAATTTTTTGTGCGTCTTTGTAAGCTTATTGTCTGTTAATTTGTTATCTTTTACACTTGTTTTATAGATGTTTTGGCCAAAAATCTTTATCTCGCCTTTTGAAACATTTATTGCATTAACTAAGACCTTAAATAGTGTACTTTTTCCTACACCACTAGGCCCTATAATGGCTATAAATTCACCTTCATTAACATCTAAATTTAAATTCTCTAGTATGAAATCGCTTTTCTTATTATACTTAGCGTAAATTCCTTTTAATTCAATAACTTTAGACATTATTATGCTTTAGGCGAAACAACCTTTAAGCCTTCAAAGTCTTGTTTTGATTCCGCACGAACTTGGAACTTAGTTAATATTTCTAATAATTCCTTGTTTAATGGTTGGAATTTATTGTAACCAGTGTAAATACCATATGTGTTTTCTGTTAATGACAATGATTGTAATGCTTTAGAAATTAAGTTAACTTGAGTGTTGGATAGCCCAACTCTAGCTAATACCATATCATATGGTGCAGGGTTTGTTAGTGTAAGAACTCTAACAACATCATTTTCTGCATCATCATATGACTTGCCTTCATTAAATTTAGATGGTCTATATTTAGTTGAAGTTTTTTTAGATAAAGTTCAGTTGTATGCGCCTTCATCATCAAAACTAATGTGTGGTGTTAACTTTTTCTTACCTGTCTTGTCCTCGGTTTCTTTACCTAAAGAATCTTTAGCGCTTTTACCTCTAACAACATATTCATCGTTTTCAGCTAAGAATTTATTAATTTCTTGAACTGTTTTGCCAAAGTGACGAGCAAAAAGTGCAACTTGGTATTTGTATTTTCCAGCACTGTTTGTTTCCTCAAAGCTTATTCCGTGTTTATAGAAATCATCTCATTTCTTTTCATTTCAAGCTTTAACTATAGCATCTCTAGTTGCTTTATTACCAGAAATATAAACTGCACCATGGTAAATGTATGTAACATCTTTTTTCTCATAGAAGTTGGTGTATTTTGAACCATCGAAATGAAGCTTCTTACCTTCGCCAGTAATTTCATGTCATTCTGGATATTCTTTACCTAGCACTTTGGTTCATTTTATGTTGTTCTTATCCGCGTGAAGTCGTAATTTGTCTTTAGAAGAACCATCAGAATATAGATCATTATCATCTGAACTTCATGTGAATTTTAATGTACTTGCTTGTGAAACTAATTTAGGAGCAAATTTTTCATTAAACTTGCCATCTTTTCATAGCTCATTAATGTACTGAGTGTAGTTTGAAATGTAAAGGTCATTTTCCTTGTTGTCTGATGTTAGTTTTGTGAAGTATT
The DNA here is from genome assembly GCF_000183385.1 of Mycoplasmopsis bovis PG45. Classification (GTDB taxonomy): domain Bacteria; phylum Bacillota_I; class Bacilli_A; order Mycoplasmatales; family Metamycoplasmataceae; genus Mycoplasmopsis; species Mycoplasmopsis bovis. The sequence continues at coordinate 633,075 of NC_014760.1, forward strand.
TACCACCACGATCAGTTTTTATAACAAACTTAACATCTGGTAAGTCTTTGGTTTTAGAATCTTTATTCTTTAAATCATTAAATCTTTTGCCTAATAAATCTAAGAAATCAGTTTCTAACTTGGTTTTTAAAAAACCGTTATTAATTCATCCATTAGTAATTGATATTTCTTTATCTCAACTTTTAGCAATATCTTCTTTTTTCTCATCAACAACTGTATTTTGATAAGGTGAAGTATTGCCACAAGAAATAGCCAATAGTGGTGAGGCAGCTAAAAATGAAAGCCCACCTGCCATAGCTATTAAGTTCATTTTTTTCATATAAAAATCTCCTTTAATACAGGGAGATTTCTCGAATATACATTCGATTGGTCGCTACGCTAGCATTATCTAGATCAGCTTATAGGTATATTCTCAGCCATTATAGATTAATAATTCAGGCACCCTGTATATAAATATTTTAATATAAAATTTAGTTTATTATGTAAATGACAAAAATGTGGCATCTCGATTTTATGTCAAAATTTGTTGTTTATGCCTGTTTTATAGGTGTATTTGTTTAAAAACTCATATTTTGACTAAATGTAGCAGTAAAAGTTGAATTAACCATTACTTTTATTGCTCTTGATTTTTTCTCAGTATCTTTAAAACAGCCTTAAAAGATGAAAATATATTCCCTAATATGTTAAAAAAATCGTCATTTTGTTATAATAAGAGAAAACATATAAATATTTTACTTAGTTAATGATTAAATCGAGGAGCAACAACATTATGAAAAGACTTAATTGTACCTATGAAATTAAACAAGATAATAATTTCCCTTGATTATTAAAGCACCCTAAGGTTAAAAAAGGCCTAGCAAAGTTTAAAACACGTGAAGAAGCTTTGAATTGGTATATGCTCTTAGATTATGAAACAGCAGTTTGATTCCAAGATAACCAAAAAATTTTTGCAGGTCAATTAACTATCGATTATGAAGATGGCGAGTGATACTACTACATTAAAACTAAAGACTTTGATGGTGATGCAACATATGATGGTGTTTGTCATGAATTAGGAATTAATCCTTACAATTACAAACGTGATAGAGATGCCGAAATTAAAAAAGGTAAAAAATTAGTTGAGGGCAGAGACTACATTTTAATTTCAGATCCTGCTACATACTTCCCACTGAACTTAGAAATTTCAAAAAGAAAACGTAAAGATGTTGTTGATATTGAACACATAAAAGTTCAATATGAAACTAAAATTCTTTCATTGCAAGAGCAAATTAATTCTAATGATGAACATATTTCAGAAGAACTAAAGCAATCTAGAGAAGAATTAGCAAAAAAAGAGTTAGAACTAAAAGAGATCTCAAACAAAATTAATTTATTAAAACAAAATACTCTTTCGCGTCAAGAAGTCAAATATGTTCAATTTATTGAGCTTAAAGGGTCAGACATTTTTGGTGCTACTGCTCTTTATAATGACAAGATTAAAAAGGCTATTGAAAGCTTAGATAATAAAAAAATAAGCTGAGATGATTTTAATAGAATTAAGAAAAACTTTAGTGACTTTGAAAGCTCTATTGTTTACAAAAAATCTAGGATGAGTGATAAAGGATTAAGATTAATCTCAATCTTATATGATGAATTCAAGACAATCTCAATTGAACTTTTATCTAAGTTAGAGCCTATCGATGATTTGGATGATTCATTTGCTAATAGAGCATTTTATAAAGGTTCGGAAGGCAAATTAATTTCAGTTAGCTGAGAATTATCATTTGTTTTAGTTGAATTTATGCATGTTGGTTTCGTGCCTGAGGATGAATATACATATTCAATTCCATATTTAGTTGAACGTTCAAAATACTTAGTTACATTGATTGATGCCGGAGATAACAACAAGATTGTAACATTCCAGCCTGGTTTGGAACAAACTAGTGAAATTGAATTAGATGAAGCTAAAGAAGATGTTGTTGAAACCAAAACTGTTCAATTGTCTGAAAAAGTAGAGATAAAAGAAGAAACTAAAAAGCCAACACTTATTTACTATGAATTAGCTAAACCTGAACCAATTGCTGAGCCTGAGCCTGTTACTGTTGCTGATGAAAAGACTGAAGTTGTGCCTGAAGTATCTGAGTCTACTGAAGTTAAAGAAGCAACCATTATTATCTACAACTTAGTTAAAGAAGAGCCAGCAGTAGAAAAAGTGGAAGCACCGGTTGCTGCTGCTGAAGAAGAAGTTAAAGAAGCTTCAGTAATTCCAGTTGTGGTTGAAGAAAAACCAGTTGAAGTAGAAGAAGTAGAAACCATTAAACCTGTTGAAAATCAACCATACTTCTATGAAGATCGTGTTGCTTCAAATGTTGCTATCGAAGATTACACATTGCCTGCTGAAGAACAAATGCCAGCAGTAGCAAAAGAAGAAGCAAAAGAAAAAGGTACAGTTGCTAAGAAAAACATATTGTTCTATGTGGCTGTTACATTATTAGTATTACTAATAATTGCCCTTGTGACAGTTTCAATTTTAGGTATTGTTCACCTTACAACAGACATTAAATTCTTCAAGAGTTTATAAACACTAGCAAATAAACAATAATTTTAGTAATTGTTGTTTTTTGTATTTTTTTTATAAAATAAATAAGTATTATATATAATACTTAATTTGCATATAGGATATTAACAAAACATGAATAACAAAGACAAAAATATGAGCAACATTATTAATCATCTCAAAGCAACAGGCTTTGTTTTTCAAGGTAGTGAAATTTATGGTGGTCTTTCAAATACTTGAGACTATGGACCGCTAGGATCACTTTTAAAAGAAAACATAAAAGATTTGTGAAAGAAAGAATTTATATATAGCGAACATAATAACTTTTTGATCGATTCAAAAATCTTGATGAATCCCAAAGTTTGAGTAACTTCGGGACATGTTTCTAATTTTAATGACCCCTTGATTGAAAACAAAGTTAATGGCAAAAGATATAGGGCTGATAAAATTATCCAAGAAATTGATCCATCATTAGTGCCTGAGTCTATGACTTTTGAACAAATGCATGACTATTTATCGAAAAATGTAAGTGAATATGATGGATCAAAGTGTACTTGAAGCGAAATTCGTAAATTTAACTTAATGTTTGAAACTAAACAGGGCATTATTGAAGGCGAGAAAAACTTAATTTATTTAAGACCAGAAACTGCTCAAGGTATTTTTGTTAATTTTAAAAATGTTCTAAGAAGTACTAGAGCCAAATTGCCAATAGGCATAGGTCAAGTTGGTAAAAGTTTTAGGAATGAAGTTACTCCAGGAAACTTTATTTTCAGAACTAGAGAATTTGAACAAATGGAATTAGAGGTGTTCCATGATCCAAAGGACTCGGATTTCTTATTTAATAAATACCTGTATAAAGCAAAAGACTTTGCTACATTACTTGGAATTAAAGATGAAAATGTTCGGATCAGAGCTCATGAACAAGATGAATTAAGTCATTATTCTTCTGCAACTAGTGACATTGAATATTTATTCCCTTTTGGATGAGGAGAATTATTGGGTGTTGCTAATAGAACAGATTTTGACCTGAAAGCTCATATGCAGGCCACTGGAGAAAGTTTAGAATATTTTGATCCAGTAACTAATTCAAAATTAATTCCATTTGTAATTGAGCCATCAATAGGTCTAGATAGACTTATGCTTGCTTTATTAATTGATTCATATGATGAAGAAGCAATATCAGAAAATGACAGCAGAATTGTTTTAAGAATGCCTAAATCTGTTGCTCCATATAAATTTGCAATTTTGCCTTTAGTTAAAAAACTAAATGATAAGGCTGAAGAGATTTACAAAGAATTGCTAAAACTTAATATTGCAATTACATATGATGATGCTGGCTCTATTGGTAAAAGATACAGACGCCAAGATTCAATTGGCACGCCATACTGCATAACAGTTGATTATGATTCACTAAATGATGAATGTATAACAATTAGAAATAGAGATAGTATGCTACAAGAAAGAATTAGCATATCTGAGTTATATAATCTAGCCAAAAATGACTTTAAATAAGCCAAATTTGTAAAATTACAGCGAAAGGATATTTAAATACAATGTCAAGAGTTCCAAACGAAATTGCTAACAATATTATTTCTGCAAATGACATTGTTGATGTCCTAAGAGACTTTATAGAGCTAAGAAAAAAGGGTCAATCATATGTTGCTCTTTGCCCTTTTCATAATGATACAAATCCTTCAATGAGCATTGACAGTCGTAGACAAATCTTTAAATGTTTTGTTTGCAACACTGGCGGAAATGCATTGACATTTTTAAAGCTATTTAAAAAATGAAGTTATGCTGAATCATTAAAATATTTAGCAGACAAAGCTGGAATTGAATTCATTATTCCTGATATTAGCATAAATGAATATCAAAATGAAAGTAAACTAAGCGAAACAGACATTAAAGTTTATGAAGCTTTAGATAAAGCAAATTCATTTTATAAATCTGAATTAGTTAAGACAGATAACCCTGTAATTAAGGCTTTTTTGAAAAATCGTAATTTGAGTTACAATGACTGCAATAAATATGATATTGGCTATGCACCAATTGCACGCTTTAGAGATGTTTTTGCAACTGAAATTGAAAATGATTTAAGCATTTTAATTAATGCTTCATTAGTCTCACTTAATACTAAAGAAGAATTTTTCAAAAATAGAATAACTTTTGGTATTAGAGATGAATATAACAAAATAGTTGGCTTTAGTGCTAGAGCATTAGATGATTCAAAACCCAAGTATATAAATAGTTCTGAAAATTACTATTTTAAAAAGTCAAGTATTCTATATAACTTGAATAACATTTATGAAAGTGCAAACTTTAATCAAATAATAATCACTGAAGGATTCTTTGATGTTATTGCACTTAATAAATGCAACATTCCTGAAGCAATTTGTCTAATGGGAACTGCTTTAACTAAAGAGCATGTTTATAAACTCCAAAAATTTAAAAAAATAATTTTGTTCTTAGATGGCGATGATGCTGGTCAAGAGTCAACATTTAAGACAATCAAAACTTTGCTTCAAAACAATTACACAAACATTTATGTTGTCAAAAATAACAGTAATTTAGACCCCGATGAATTATTAAATACACATGGACCTGAAGCAGTCAAAAGTTTAATTAATGATGCGAGCTTATACATTTATTTTATTTATGACTACTTAAGAATAAAATTTGGTCTTTACGATGGATACAACATTATTGAAGTAAATGAGATGCAATTTCAAAAGTTCGGATCTGAATTTTATCCTTTTTGATTAAAGCTGTCACAAAATGCTGCAACTGTTTTTAATGAAAAATTAAAAAAAGAATACAATAGAGATATTAACTTTATTATTGACAAAGGCAACAGTTTTAATAATGATTTTAGTACTCAAGATAATATAAATTTAAACAATTATGATGAATTTTATGACATCAATAGTATGCCTTACTATGATGATGTTGTAGATAGTCAAAATTATAATAGGGTTCCAAATTTTAGCAATCCTAAGCTTTATAAGCCTGTAAAACAGGAATATAAGCAAAATTGAATTGAAAAAATGCTACTAATTTTGCTTCACTATCCAAACTTACAAGAGTTTTTTTATAAAAACCATTCTAAATTTCCTTTTGAATCAATTGAGCTTAATTCTAACACATTAGAATTTGATAAAGATTTAAAGGCAATTTATAAAAAGTTAATTAATCATACAAAAATTAGCCCTGAAGAAGCTAATAAAATAATTCAAAAATTTAGTGAAGAAGGTAAAGACCATTTTATAAACAAGTTTCATTTTAGTACTAGAGATATAGTTCAATTAGAAAAAGATTTTGCAGAAATTTACAAAAGAGCTAGAGATGATGATTTAAAAAGGTACAACAGCTATATTGTTAATGATCTAGGGGCTAATAGTTCAGGCTTAGAAATCAATAACAAAATAGTTAAAGAAATTTTGGAAAAGCAAAGACAAAATAAATTAAAAATGGATGATGAGGATCAGAATGAGTAAAAAAAGTGAGTTAAGAGCTACAGTTAAATTAATCAAATCACACCTTAAAAATTTAGGTAAAGCAACCTTAACACAAGAAGAAGTTTATGAATATTTAGATTCAATTAAGGTTGAGGTTCCTGATGATGATATGGACATTATGCTAGAATTGCTTTTAGAAGAAAACATTCTTGCAGATGACTTTGACGATGGTGATGCTTCTTTTGTTAATAGCGATGATATTATGGATGAAGTTGATGCTGAGAAGTCTATGAATAAGGATGATCAGTCAAAGGGCTATGATGATGGTTATAGCAGTAAAATGCAACTTAAGTCTAATGAAACTGAAGAGCTAGAAGATGATTCAGATTATTCTAAATTAATTAGAAATTATAGTGATAATTCTTATGATTCATATGAAGATGAATCTGATGAGTTTATGGTTATGGATGATGATTACCATGACTCAAGCTATGACGAGGATGATGAAGATGACGAAATAGTCTATAAAACAGACGATAAAGACCAAGTCACTGCCAAAGCTAAAAGAGGAAGAAAACCTAAAACTAAACTTAATTTAGATACATTAGAATTAGAAGATTTTTCAGCTGAAGAAATTGATCTTAGTGCTAATTTATCAGTTAAAAAAGAAGATCTTAAAAACAAACTTACTGAAACAAATGATATTGTTAAATGATACATGCGTTGAATTGGTAAGTATGGTAAATTATTGCAACCTGAAGAAGAATTTGAATTAGCTACTGAAATGGACAAAGGTGGTTTCAGAGGTAAAAGAGCTAGAGATAAATTAATCAAAAGAAACTTGCGTTTGGTTATTAACAATGCTAAGAAGTACAAAAACAGGGGCTTAAGTTTTATTGACTTAATTTCTGAAGGTAACTCAGGAATTATTAAGGCTGTGCAAAAGTACAATGTCAATAAAGGATTTAAATTTTCAACTTATGCAACTTGATGAATTCGTCAAGCAATTACTAGAGCTGTGGCCGATCAATCTAGAACTGTCCGTGTACCAGTTCACATGGTAGAGACTATCAATAAAATAACTAAAATTGAGCGTGAGCTACAACAAGAAAATGGCGTTGACCCAACAGATGAAGAAATTGCACAAAGATATGGCAATGACTTTACTGCTGAAAAAGTTAGACACATTAGAAAGATCAACATCGACCCTATTTCTTTAGATAAGCAAATTGGCAAGGAAAATGATTCATCATTTAGTGACTTTGTTAAAGACGAAAGTGTTGTTAACCCTGTTGAATATGCTTCGCATGAAGAATTAGTTGAAACTTTAAACACTATTTTAAAAGACACTCTTGATGCAGATGAATATGAATTAATTTGCAAAAGATATGGTGTAGGTTTTGACAATAATGGTGAAAAATATAAGGTATTCTCATTAGAAGAATTAGCCTTAGAAAGAAATGTTTCTAAGGAAAGAATTAGACAAATTGAAAATAAAATTTTAAGAAAACTAAAGAGCAGTCCAGAAAGAAGTAGATATTTAAAAGTATTTATGGAATAGTGCTATGCTGATATTAAAAATTAGTAATTACCTTTTAAAAAAGTATATTTTGGAAAATAAAGAAGAGTGAGATCCTGCTGGATGAGCACTTCATTTTAAACTTAATAGAAGAATAAGGGGCGTTGTTGTTGCACTTGATTTAACCCCTGCAGTTTTAGAAAAAGCGCTTAGTTCAGATTCAAATTTAATTGTTACTCATCATCCATTTAAGTTTTACGAAACCTGAGAAGAAGAATTTGAATACGCTCCATACAAAAAGAAAATTTTTGAAGCACTAAATGAAAATCGCATTAATGTTTTGTGCTTGCACACTAATTATGACAATTATAAGTACGGAACTAGTTACCAAATTGCTAAAAGATTAGACTTAAGCGAAAATATATCTCATTTTGAAAACACTAATTATCCAGTAGCAATTAAAGATGTTAATTTGCCATTAAGCAATATTATTAATGCAATTAAACAACAATTAAATTTATCTCAAATGAGAACTAATATTTTAAATGAAGATATAAACAACAAAATTATAAACAATATAGTTATTTTTGCTGGTTCAGGCTCAATAAACGAAATTAATAAAGTGTCAAGTGATTATGACTTAATCATAACTAGCGATGTAAAATGAAGTGATTGATTAACTTATAGTGAATTACAAACACCAATATTAGAAATAAGTCATTTAAGTGAGCAAGCCTTTGTCTATGACATTTACTCTCAATTAAAAGAAACTTTTCCTGACAGAAATATTTCAATGGTAGAAATTTATAAGGAGCCATATAGCAATATATAGGCTTTTTATTTTATATTTTTTGCATATTTACATATTATTTTTTTCATATTTAAAAATTAGCCTTAAATAAAGTTTAAAATTTTTCTACTATATTAAATTGGAGGACTTATATGAAGATTATTTTAGTGGGAGCAAACCACGCAGGAACTTCATTTATCAGAACAGTTAAAACCGTTAATAAGGATGTTCAAATTACAGCTTATGACAGAAACACAAATGTTTCATTTTTAGGTTGTGGTATAGCAGTTTGAGTAGGTGGTGAATTTAGCCAACCTGATGGATTATTCTACTCATCACCTGACATTCTTAGAGACAAATATGGTGTTGATTTAAAAACTGAACATGAAGTTATTAAAATTAACAAAGACAAGAAAGAAGTAGTGGTTAAAAACCTAAAAACTGGCGAAGAATTTACAAATTCATATGACAAATTAGTATTTGCTGGCGGTACATGACCAATCGAACCTAAAATTCCTGGCATTGAATACAACAATATTGTTCTTTCAAAATTATTCCAACACGCACAACACCTAGTTGAGTTAGCAAACAATGACAAAATTAAGAATGTTGTAGTTGTTGGTGCTGGATACATTGGAATCGAACTTACTGAAGCATTCTGACAAAAAGGCAAAAACGTTACTTTAATTGACAACAATCCTAGAGTTATTGGCAACTACTTTGACCCTGAATTTACAGATATAATGGAAGCTAATATCAAAAAAGATGGTGTTAAATTAGCTCTTGGTGAAATGGTTAAAGAATTTAAATCAGTTAATGGTAAAGATGTTTCATCTGTTGTAACAGATAAAGGTGAACATGCTGCTGATTTAGTAATAATGAGCGTTGGCTTTAGACCAAGAACAGAAATGGTTGAAGCTGAAAAACTACCTAACGGTGCTATTAAGGTAAATGATTTCCAACAAATTTTAGGTGATGAAAACATCTATGTAATTGGTGATTCATCTGCTATTAAACACAGTGTTACAGGAAACCATACACACGTTGCTCTAGCAACAAACGCTGTTAAAACTGGTGTTGTAGCTGCATTGCACATTGCAGGATTAAATATACCATTCCCAGGTGTTGCCGGAACAAACGCTATTAATGTTTTTGGTTGCCACTATACAAGTACAGGTTTCACTGAAGAAGCTGCTAGAAGAAATGGTCTTACAGATGTAGCTAGTGTATACTTTGAAGACTTTGACCGTCCTGAATTTATGAGCACATCTGAAAAAGTTGCATGTAAGATTGTTTATGACACAAAGACATTGAAACTAGTCGGAGCACAAATTGGTTCATGAGGAAACGCTATTCACACTGAAACGATTTTCATGTTAGCTCTAGCTATCCAAAAAGGATTAACACTTCCTGAAATTGCTCTTACTGATGTTTACTTCTTGCCACACTTCAACAAGCCATTTAACTTTGTTTTAGTTCCTATCTTAAAGGCATTAGGAATTGACTACAAATATTAATTAGTAATACAAGTTCTAAAAAGAAGCATATTCCCACTTTTATGCTTCTTTTGTTTTTATTTAAAGCCTATAAAACAACTGCTTTAGATGATAACACTTTTAGACTTTTATATTTGTTTTTGTTTAAAATAAGCTATAGTTTATTCGCAACTTCATTAATATCATTACTATACTCTTGCCTTGCATTCTATAAAAATGCTCTGCAGACTATATTTATCTCATAATGCTTAAAAAGTATAAAATTTACTAATAAGTAGTTTACTTTAACAAATATAATATTTTTTTTTACAAAAGTATTATTACTTAAATAAATATAGGAATTGTTTATACTTTTAGCTATGAATTTGAAAAAGATATTTGAGATGCAAAAAGATTTAGACAAGGCAATCATTAGTCGTAATGACATAGATGCCTCTAATAGTAAAATAAGCCAAGCAGAGTTTGATGAAATGAAATTATTAGCAACTTTAGTTGAAACAGCTGAATTTGCTAATGAAGTTCAATCATTTAAATACTGAAAGGCTAACAAAAGCATTAATCGCGAAAAGGCTTTAGAAGAGTTTGCTGATATGCTTCACTTTGTTGGCTCTTTTGCATACAAATATAATGTTGATCCAGATATTGAACCATTAATATTATCTGACAATGTAAATAAACAAATTTGTTTATTATTTAGCACAATAAGTAGTGCAATAAACAATTTAAACAAATATGTCATATCTCAGATGTTAGCCATTGCTTTAGGAGTTGCCAAGTTACTTAATTATTCTGAAGATGAAATAATTCACTGGTACTATATTAAAAATAAAAAAAATTACGAAAGAATAAAAGAAAAATATTAAAATTTTGCAGTTAAGGAGTTATCATAAAAAAAATAATTAAAAAATTATCTATTAGCATTTTGCCATTGCTCACAGCTCCTTTAATTGCTGCTAAGTGCTTTGGTAATTCAATTGTCACCACTAATCAAAATTACACTGTCGAAAGACATACTTTTGTTAATGCTGTTAAAGATTATGAGCACATTGGCAAAGAAGGTATTGATACCTACTATTTTAATAATGACAGAATTCCTTATGTATCTGTAAAACAGGCTCTTTCGGCACTTGAGGGTGTTGTCAACACTAAATTAATTAAAATTGGGAATGCTTTTAATGTTTTACATAATAAAAATTACCAAATTTATCATGCTAATGGAGCTTCCTTAAAATTTAATTGAGAAAACAATGTGATTGAAATAAGCGACCCTAGGGTTTTTGGAATATTAAGTGGCAGAAAATCAATAGGTATTATGCATAACTTAACTCCTTTATCTTTTAGAAGCACTTACATTAATGGTAAGCCACAAGGCATCAAATTTGACCTTAGCAAATATAACTGAAAAATTCATGCAGTAAACAAGGAGCCTATCATTCCTTTGTTTGTCTTTAATCTTTTATTCTTGAGCCAAAATTATTATAATTTACGTTTTAATGGTTCAGAGTACTATGGAGTTGACATTAATACAATAATTAGAACTTCGCCTAATGCTTTAAGCGAGTTAACTAATAAATTTAAGATAAATCCTGAAACAAGCGCCCAAAGACAGGATGCGTTCCAGTCATTAAGATTTGTGTTTGATAATTTTTATGGACTAGCCGAAGAGAAAAAAATCGACAAAGTTGGTTTTGAAAGCTGATTAGATCCAAGTATTAAAAAAGATATACTAAATCGTGACCCTTTAATTTACAACAAAGGCTATTTTAAAGCCTTGCACGGACAAGTTAATGAGCTTCATACTTCCGTAAGACAATTTAATTACTATACTCCATTAGAGTATACTGATAATAATTACATTAAGAGCTTGGTTAAACATTCATTGGATGAATATAAAAATAAAGTTAATTCTAAATTTGATTCTAAGTGACTAAATGCAGACCAATTGAGATCTAAATTAGCTGCTTTGAGAGAAAGAGCAGTATACCATGACGGTTATGAGTCTAGACGCCTATTAAAAGTGTCCCAAACAATTAATGGTTTTAGATTAGTTGAAGGAAACGTTCCTGTTGTTAGATTTTTGCCTGATAAGAAAAGCGCTGTCATTACTTTAGATTCATTTAGTGCGGCTCCTTTAGAAAATCTTACAAATAATCCTGAAGAAAATTATATATTTGATTCTTTGGAATTGATGAAGTATGCTCTTGATGTAATTCAAAGAAGATCAATGGTGACTGGAAAAGAAATAAATAATATTATTTTAGATATTTCACAAAATGGTGGTGGTAATGTTGCTGCTTTATATAAACTAATAGGATTAATTAAAGGCAAACAAGACAGAAAAGCTTATTCATATTCTTTTAATACACTTACTAGAACCTTGGAAGAGTCGGTTTATAGAGCTGAAATTCCTAATAAATACTTGGATAAAAATTATAAATGATTCTTATTAACAAGTAACCTAAGTTTTAGTGCTGCTAATGCTCTAGTAGCTTATACAGCTGCTGATAAGTCAAGTCCATCTAGTCGTAATGTGCAAATTATTGGCCAAAGAACAGGTGGTGGAGCTTGCGCAATTATTCCTATTGTCCTTTCTGATGGCACTATGATAGTTGTAAGTTCAAATACAAAAATAATGACTAAATCTAATGATAAACATTATGTTTCAGTCGAAAATGGCTTTGAAGTACCCGATAAATATAAATTAGATTATGAAGACTTTTATAATGATGATGCTTTAGCAAAATTAGTATCAAAAAAATAGCCTTTTGTGGCTATTTTTTAACTAATTTTATTATTACATTGACTTATTCATTTGCTCAGCTACTTCAGCAGCAAAGTCTGTTTCTTTTTTTTCAATACCTTCACCTAATCCAAATCTTATAGCTTTAATTAAGCTAAGTTTGTTGTCTTTTAGATATTGTTCAACAGTCTTAGACTCGTCCATAATAAGTCTTTGTGAAAGAAGTGTAACTTCAGATATTTTTTTGTCCACAAAGCCTTTTCTAATGGTTTCTTGGATTTTTTCAGGTTTATTCTCAAAACCAGCTGGTTCTTTAAATTCAGAAGCAAATCTTTCTAACACATATGATGGAATATCATCAGCAAATATATATTCAGGATTCATTGCGCTTAAGTGCATTGCTACATTTCTTGCAGCTTCAGCATTTACTCCATTTGTAAGTAAAATTGCGCCAATTTTTCCATTAATGTGAACAAATGTAGAAACAGATTGGCCTGTTCCTGCATCAATAAGTGCAAAACGTCTTAATTCAATTTTTTCACCGCATTTAGCACTGTATGATGAAATTAAGTCAGCTATTGATTCATCTGATCCTTCAGCTTTAAGTGCCAAGGCTGCTTCAGCACCATTTTCTTTAACTAATTCATAATTAGCAACGATGGTTTTTGCGACTGTATTTGCTAATGCAACAAATTCATCACCATGAGCCACAAAGTCTGTTTCACAGTTTAATTCAACTAAAACTGCTCTATTGCTATTGCCTGCTTCAACTAAAAGACCATCAGCTGAAACTCTGTTTGCCTTTGAAGCTGCTTTAATTTTTCCATTTTTCTTTAAAAATGAAATAGCTTCTTCAACATCTCAGTTTGAAGCTTCTAAAGCTTTTTTACAATCAGACATACCCGCTGCTGTTCTTTCACGAAGTTCTTTGATTAGAGCCATTTTATCCATAACACTACCTCTTTAAGATTATAAATATTACAATATTATTTTATTTAAATTATTCTGTAACTTCAGCGCTTGTTGTAGTTTTTTTTACATTTCTAACTGTTTGGGCACCAGTTTGTTCAAAGCTTCTTCTTTGGTTAACAAATCTTGGATTTTGAACTCTGTCTGTTTTGAACTCAGGCAATATAACTTTGTCATCGCCTTGGTAAGCAAATTTAGCTTTTCCACCACGAGCAGTAGCGATTGCGTCAGCTAAAATTGTCATAATTAAAGTAATACTTTTAGCTGAATCATCATTTGCAGGAATACCAAAGTCAACAGCATCAGGATTAGAGTTTGAGTCTAAGATACCTATAACTTTTACACCCTTGCTTCTTGCTTCTTTAACTGCTATAGCATCAACGTTAGGGTCAGCAACAATCATAAATGATGGAAGACTTTGCATCTTTCTTATACCATCAAGATTTTTGTGTAATTTGTCTAATTCTTTTTGTTTGATTAGACCTTCTTTTTTGGTATATCCTTGGAATTTCTTAGCAGCTTGAGATTCTAATTCTTCCATTACTTTAACTCTTTTGAAAATTGTAGAAGCATTAGTTAATGTTCCGCCTAATCATCTTTCAGATACATAGAAACTGCCAGTTCTTAACGCATTTTCTTTAATTGTGTCTTTAGCTTGCTTCTTAGTACCAACAAAAATAAATGTTGTTCTAGGGTTTTTAGCAACAAATTTGTTCAAAATGTTGTATGCAAATTCTAAACGTTGCAATGTAACATTTGTGTTGATCATATGCATTCCACGTTTTGATTGTGGGTATAGAAATTCCTTCATTTTAGGATTTCACATACTTTTTTTATGACCAAAATATGTTCCAGCTTCTAATAATTTTTCTCTAGAAACAATAGTAGGTTTAACTTCTTTTGAAGCTTTAGAATCATCAGCTTTTTCAGCCATATTATTTTCAGCTGTAGTAGCTTGTTCAACTTTTAAGTTTTCGTTTTCCATAAAATAAAATTCCTTTAGTTTGTTATATCTTCCTACTACTTCTAACGCCTAGCACCTTTTCTCAAGGCACACCCAAGCGAATCCATAATAGTGTAAATAATTTGATATCAAATTTAATTAAAAATTCTTTTTAATTATAAAGTAAAACACAAAAAATAAGCCAATTTTGACTAAAAAATTGGTGGAATTTTTGCCTACTTAGTAACAGATTCATTTACATCAAAAATTCGTTTAATCTTTTCTTCGAATTCTCTTGATTTAGCAATGTGATAATTTACTATTTCGATGTTGTCAAAGGCTTTGATTAGTTGGTTATGCGAATTTTGTTTTCATGCTAATCCATCAGAAATTAAAATGAAATAGTGGCCTGTTGCATGCAGTTCGTTTTTTCTGTTTATATAGCTCTCTATAATTTCATTTGGCTTTGAGCCACCAGTTTCAAAATAATTTAACTCAATATTAAGTGCTTTCCCATTTTTAACTAATACAATATCAGCTATTTTATTATGCAATCCATCAGTAAACTTTAGGTTGTTGCTTTCTATGTCTTTAAACCTAACTTGCTTATAGAAAGTTAAATTGTATTTTGATGCTACTGATATTATTAAATTTTCACACAGTACCTGAAAATTTTGACCACTTCTATTTTTTCGCCCATGTGTATCTAAACCGACCAATGTACCTGTTAAATAGTCTATTACATTTCTTTTTAAAATGTCAGTAAACAAATTTCTTAGTCCTGTCTTTTTAAAAAAGTCAAGATATTTTTTTATTTCATCAAAAGACAATTTATCCTGAGCTACAAAAAATTCTAAGTCATTGACAACTTGATTCTCGTTGTCAAATATTTCTAACTTTGTTTGTCTATTTAATAAATGTTCTCTGTCCTGCTTTGATAATGCTAATAAAAATGGAAAAGTCTGTACAACAGATGGAAGCTTTGATAGCAAAGCAATAAAACTATCGTCAAAATTATTGGTCTTAGATATTAATGAATTTAAAGCATTAAATTCCACTTCCAATTGTTCTGGCAATTTAACATTTTGTCAATTCACAAAATAAGCATAGTTTTTGTTTGTTGGTAATAATGTTTCAACAAAATAATCAATTTTATTACTCATTAACTTCCTTTATATAGTTTGTAATTATAACTTCTTCCCCTACTCTTTTACTTGCATTAGAATTAATTAATCTTTTCACTTTTAAGACTGTAATATAGTAATCTTTGTATAAATCTCTAATCAATTCAGTGTTATGATTTGTAAGCATTAGATAACAACCTCTTTTATCTAATTCTTTAAATACTTTAGCTAGTCTTTTATGATCATTTAAAGTAAAACCATCTTTTGCATATGAAGTAAACGTGCTGTTATTAAGTGGAGCATATGGGCTGTCAAAAAAGACAAAATCACCTTTTGATGCAGTTTTAACTGCCATTTCAAAATCTGTACTTGTTATAACTTTGTTTTGTAATCATTCACTTGCTTTTAAAATATTGTCTTTATCAAATGATCTTATGTTTTCCTTATTATTAAAAGGCACATTAAACAATCCTTTTGAATTAACTCTATACAAGCCATTGAAACAACGTTTATTTAGATAAATAAATAGTGCAGCATGTAAAACATCATAATTACCTTTTTGAATCTTTTCATTAAAAAGATTTCTGCATTCATAATAATCACTTTTAAAAGTGAATTTATTATCTAATTCATTTAGCTTATCTATTAATTCATTTGGACTGTCTTTGACTATTTTATAGGTATGAATTAAACTTTTGTTAATGTCATTTATATAACTAACTTGGTTATATTTAAGCGAAAATAATAGTGCACCTGCACCAACAAAAGGCTCATAATAGTCATTAAATTTAGATGGAATTTTGTTCAAAATTTCCTCTAATAACTGGCGTTTTCCACCTGCTCATTTTACAAAGGGACTTGGAGTAGTTGATGATAACATACATTAATTTTACTAATAAATTTAAAGCTTTTAAATAGATAAATTTTCCAGCTTGCCTTAATTATTAATGTATAAACAAAACAATATTCTTAGTTGTTATATTTTACGTTTTGTAATTATGCTTACAATGATTTGATGGTTTATTCACAACTTTATTAGCCATTTTTTAACAGATAACATTGCGGGTGTTAAATTAAACACCAAACATTTTGTGCAAAATTTTTTGGAATTTTAATTTATTCTGTTAATTTCCTAAAGAGACTATTTTATAGCATTAAAACAATACTGATATTTTTATTTTATGAAAAGTCACGGTGTTCTGTTTTCATAAATATTTGCACAAAATATTATATCTAATACATAATATATAATTTGATTGACAAGGGTGCTGTAAAAGGCTGAGATTATACCTATGAGTTGATCACGGTAATTCGTGCGTATCTCGATATTTATTTTTAATATCCTCCTTGTCGTGGGATATTTTTTTATCCAAAAATTGATATTTAAGGATATATTATGAAAAAAAATAAATTATTACTATCACTTGGTTCACTATCTATTTTTAGTGCAATTCCATTTGTTGCTGCTAAATGTGATAATACAGAAACTAAAGATAATAATAATAGTAGTAGTAGTAGTAAAGAATCTGGAACTACTAATCCTGGAACAACTGAAAAAGAAAGCGCTAAAGTTGACTTAGACAAACTTGGTGACAAGGTTAAAGAAGAACTAAACAAGTTAGCTAAAGAAAAAGTAACAAAAGAAGAAGTTCTTGCAGTTCTTAAAACTGAAAAAGGTTTAGAAAAACTAACTACTGAAGACTTAACTAAAGTCGAATTTAAGGACAACAAGTTAACTATTGAGGCAAACAAAGATTCAAAACTAGTTTCAGGCACTTATGTATTTAATGCCCAAGTGCAACCTCCTAAAACTGATTCAGTTATAGATTTATCAAGCTTAGAATTAAATGGTGAAGTTAAAAAAGCCCTAAAGGCTGAAGCTAAAGAAAAACCTGAAAAAACAAAGATTCTTGGCGCTCTAAAAAAAGACAAGAATTTTGAAAAGTTAACTGAAAGTGATTTTGAAGTTTCATTTAAAGATAGTGTTTTAACTATAACTGCATCTTCAAAATCTACATTGATTAAAGGCAAGCTGACAGTGAATAGCAAAACTGAATTAGATAATATTTCATTAACTGATGAAGTTAAGAAAAAATTACAAGAAGAATTACAAAAATCAGAGTTTAAGTCTGACAGCATCGTTACTGTTTTAAAAACCCAACCAGAGTTAAAAGCATTGGGAACTAAAGATGTTGAAACCAAAAAAGAAGGCAACAAGCTAAGTGTTTCAGCTAAAAGTAATTCAGCTAAGTTTACAGGAACATTAAGTTTTATCTTTAAAGTTATGTTGGATAAAATGATGACTGATGATGTCAAAAAAGAGCTAAGCTCTGAAGTAAAGGAAAACCCAAATACATCTAATGTTGTAAATGCTCTTAAGAAAGTGCCTGGATTAGTAACTTTAAGTTCAAATGATATAAAAATTGAATTCAGCTCAGGTAAGTTAGTTATTTCTGCTACAGAGGAATCAAAACTAGTTATAGGTTCTGTTTCTATTGAAAAGAGCGCTACTTTAGGCAAGATTAACCTATCAACATATAATTTTGATGAAAAACAAAAGAAAGACCTACTTAATGCTATTGATGAATCAAGTGATGAAGAAAACGATTTACGAAAAACTAGTGTTTGATTTACACTGAAAGGTATATTCAAAAATGGTTTAGGAGAATCAGATTTTGAAATTGAAGTTGATAATGACAAAAAAAGTCTTACTATTAAAGCTGTACAAGGGTCAAAAATACTTGATGGTGAAATAAAGCTTAATAAGTAGTTGGCTAATTCTAGTTTAAACGGAAAAGTTTATTTAAGCAAACTTAAACTTGATGAAATCTTTATAACCAACTTTCTAGAAGAATTTGACGGCGGACTTAGAAATAAACTAAGTGCTGCAAAACTATTAAAAACTCTTAAAGGTTTAGAAAAAATAAACCAAGCTGACTTTGATGAAATTAAAGAAGAAAAAGAATCGGAAAGTTCAGATAAATTCAAAAAAAGTCACAATCAAAGCAAGTAGCACTCAAAACTAATTTCCGGAACATTGATAATTGAGAAAAAAGACAAATAATTTGAACCATTTAAAAGGAACTAGATGAAATTAAAAAAGATATTTAATAAGTATATAGCTATTGTTCCTGTGCTTGTTACAATTCCTTTGATAGCTGCTAAATGTGAATATGATCCTGGTGTTAAAGTATTTTATGACTTAAATCAATTAAGACTAGAGGCAGTAGAGAAAGAATCGTTAGAGCTTATTGATAATTATGAAAAAAATATCACTAAATTTTGGAGTGATAGGCAAGCTTTAAATGAATTAAAAAAACTTGCTGCTAAAGTTAGGGAAATTGAACACAAGGCTGAACAAGAGCTTAAAGAATATTCTGAGCCAGCGAAAGCAAAAGTAGAACATGAAGATTCTGATGAAAAAGATTCTTCGGTTTTAACCGCAAAAAAAGCTTTAGCTAAATTTGATAGATCAGCAACAGAAATTAAAATACCTAGTGAATTTACAAAAATTGGAAAAAATGCTTTTAACAATTTTTACAATTTAGGAAAAATTGAGTTTCATGATAATGTCACTGAAATAAGGCAAGGGGCTTTTGATAACACTGACCTAGATAGTGTTACACTTCCAAAAAACTTAAAAGTTTTAGGTGGTTTTGCAAATACTTATATTAAGACTTTAGAAATTCCGCAAAGTGTTACTAAAATTTTGCAAGGCTCTTTTGACAATACTAATATTGGAACAATAAAACTTCCTGAAAAATTAACTGAATTAGGTGGATTTAAAGCTACTGGTATTAGTGAATTAAAACTCCCAGAATCTTTAACTAAAATTTATGAAAACTCATTCGATGAAACCCCTATAGCAAAACTAAAGTTAAATAAAAATTTAAAGATTCTGGGTGGATTTAATACACTACGGAATTTAGAAGAATTTGAGTTTAATGACCAGTTAGAAGAGATATTAGATGAAAGTTTTTTAAACTTTAATCTAACTTCTTTAAAATTACCTAATTCATTAAAAATACTTGGTGGTTTTCAGCAATCTAATATTACAGACTTATCTCTTAACGAAGGCCTAATTGAAATAAAACCAAATTCTTTTGCTGAATCAAAAGGAATTAAGAGATTGAGTTTACCACAGTCACTAAAAAAATTAGGTGGATTTCAAGGAACTAATATTTTAGCTCTTAGACTCCCCAAGGGTTTAGAATCTATTTCGAAAAATGCCTTTGATAAAACTATAATAACTGACTTAGACCTGCCTGAAGGCCTTGTATCATTCGGTGGTTTTGCTGAATCGCAAATATCTGAAATCAAATTTCCTAAGAGCTTATTACACATTGAGCCCAATACTCTTGACTTCAAGAAAGCACGAAATAAAGAATATAAATTAGAGTTGCCAGAAAAACTAATTTCATTTGGTGGTTTTAAAAACTGAAATATAAGTGAAATTAAATTTCCAGAAACTCTTAGAGATATTTGAGCTGAAACATTAGACTATAGCAAGATTTCAGAGATTAATTTACCAAGTAATCTTAACTCTTTTGGCGGTTTTGCAGGAACAAAAATTAAGAGCATTCAGTTCCCTGAATCACTTAAAATTATTCATCAAAACACTTTAGATGAAACTAAGATTAGCGAGATCAGACTCCCTAATAAATTAGAAGTTTTAGGAGGTTTTGCTAATACACCAATAACTAAATTAAGCACACCTAAGTCACTAAAAACTACTCTTAAAGAAACATTTAGAAATTCAAAATTAAACAGAATTAGATTTAATAAAGGCTTAATTGAATTAGCTGGTTTTGAAAACTTAGTTGATATCGATGCAATTACACTTCCTGAAACTCTTTTAGAAATTAAAGACGGTGCTTTTGCTAATAATAGATTAAAAGAAATTAAGCTCCCAAGTCACTTAAAAGTTTTATCAGGCTTTTCAGGTAAGAGTTCAGAAATAAAAGAAGTTATTTTGCCTGAATCATTAGAAATTATTGGCAATAGTACTTTTAATTTTAATGAACATATTACTTCGGTTAAATTGCCAAGTAAATTAATTGAAGTATCTGGATTTAGTTCAACTAATATTAGAGAGTTAGATATACCTGAATCAGTAATTAAGCTTGGTGGATTTAATCAAACTTTAATCAGAAACTTGAAACTTCCAGATAATTTAGAATCATTCGAAGGCTTTCATGAAAGTAAGATTAAAAAATTGGTGTTTCCTAAATTTTTAAGATTTGCAGATATAAGTAAATCACACTGAAAATCACTTGAAACAATTGATGTGTACAGCAAATATCTAGTCAAAAGTAAGTGATGAGACAATATGAAGGAAGATGACTATAACCAATTAATTAAATTGGTTGATAAAACAAATAGCAGGAGAGATAAATAACTATGAAAAAATTTTCTTTTGTACTTTTACCAATTTTAACATTCCCGGCAATAGGTGCTGCTTGTGATAATAAGGATAAAGCTCACAAAAATCCTAATAATCAAGATCAATCTGTTAGTGAAATTCAAAAGCTAAAAGATGAGCTTCAAGATGAAATAACTAAAGCAACTAGCAAGCGTAATCATTATCTTGGCGACTATACAGACTATGCCTTTAATCAATCTGCTAAGGTAATTCAAGAAGCTGTTTATGTTCATCATAATGCAAAAACAGTTGAAGAAGTTAAGAAAGCTATTGAAAAATTAAAAGCGGGAATCAAAGAAATTGACGCTTACTTTGTACTTTCAAAAGAAGAAAAACAAAAACTTGCCATAAAAGATTTTAATAAATCACTATCAGCTGCCAAGGAAGCTAAAGCAAAATTAACTAAGCCAAGTGCAATTGAAGTATTAAATGATTCAATTGCTAAAGCTGAATCAAATAAAGAAGGAGACCCACACTATTTTACAAACCTGCTAAAATGAACTTATAAATCTAAAAAAGATATTGAAGAAGCGAAAAAATTAGAAGAAAAAAGTGATAAGGAACTTTTAAAATTATATTTATCTAAAGAATCAAATATACTTAATACCTTTAACAGAGAATACAATGCTAGTGGTTCTTTTGACGAGCAAGCAGAAAAACTAAAAGAGATTTTCAAAAAAGCTAATGAAAACAAAAAAGAAGATTATAGAGATCAAGAAGTTAAGCTAAGAAAAGAAATTTCTGAGATTTTAGAGAAAATATCAAAAGAAGCTATTACTCCTTCTAAAGCTAATGAATTAGCTAAATTAGTTAAAAATGGTGAATTAATTATTGGTGACGATTATAAGTACATATTATCAGATGCATTTGCTGACAATAAGAAAATCAAAAAAGTTACTCTTGGTAAAAAAATTGAAAAAATAGAAAGGGGGGCTTTTGATAACTCTGGAGTTGAGACTATAACTTTTAATGAAAATTTAAAATCATTAGAAGGGTTTAACAATACAAAAGTTAAAGAATTAACATTGCCTAAAAAACTAGAGAAATTTGCTGCCTTTAATAGCACTAAAATTACTAAGTTACTTCTTCCTAAGACATTAAAATCATTTGCACTAAGCAGCACATTTTTAGAAGAATTAGAATTTGAACCAGACTTTAAGTTTGACAAAGTAAGCCCTGATTCATATTATGAATCAATTGCTATTAACCAGCAATTATTGCCTTCGCTTAATAAAATATATGTTAGCGATGGCTCTGCTAAGAAAAATCTGCTAGAAAAATTAAATAAAAATATTACAGAATCAAAAAAAATAAAACTAGGAGAAGATTACATTAAGTTCCTAGCATATATTGTTAATGTAAAAATTGTTAAAAAGTTTGCTTCAATAACTGAAGATAAAAAGAAAAAAATTATTGAAGCACTACTTGAGTCGTCAATTAAAAAAGAAGAAACTAAAAAAACTAAGTCTGGAATTGAAAAAATTGTTGCTGATCTAAAGAGTGAAAATTTAAAGGACACATTAGAAAAAGTTCTTGATTCATATAAGTATGAAAAGATCAGTGCTAAAAATAAATTTGAAGTGTTTGATGCCGCTATAGAAATGTTAAAAGACATATTGAGAGCATATGGTTTTTATTTAAAAACTGAAACTATTAAAAACGATCCTGACCTAAAACAGTATCATCATGAAACAGGTGTTACTCCAGGAGAAATTATTAATTATTTTGACTCAGAGAAGGAAAAATATGAAAATGGTAAAAATGGAAGTGATTCAAACCAATGAGAAAATATCGTTCAAGTAAAGCCCAAAAAATAACTCTTCTTAAATTTCTAGTTCCTGCCTTTTCATTTCTACCAATAGCTATTTCTGCGTCATGTGATAGTAGTGCGTTTAGCAGACATTCAATAACTAATAAAGTTCCTGAAGATTTAAAGTTTGATAAGTCATATTCATTTACTAACATTTCTGATGAATATAAAAATAATGAGCAACAAATAAAGGCATTTAGGCATAAAGATTCAGAAGATCTTTATGTCAATATAAATGAGTTTTTAAAAAAACTTAGTGGAATTTTTAATACTTCAGAATTAAAAATTAACAAAATTTCTGATGGTGTGTTTGAATGATCAAAAGGCGCTAATAAAGCTATATTTGATACTAAATCAAATGTAATTAAAATGAATACAACTGGAGCATTTTTCCTAGTTCGTGGTTCTTCAACTACTGATTATTCTAGAAACATAAAAGAATTAGAACAAAAAGTTACTAGATTAGATAATGAAAAATTTAGCACACTAGACTTAGGCAAGTATGACATGAGTCTTAAAGAAATGGACAGCAACATCTTTATGCCTTTTTCTCTTTTTAACTTGCTTTATGGCTCACAAAGTTATTACAACATCTACTTTAACAATGATAAGTTTATAGGCACTACTGTTACTGTTAATAAAGATTCTGATCCAAAAGAGTACAACAGAATAATGACCAATAGTCGTAATAATACTAAGCAAACAGTTAAAGAAAGAACTAATACATACAACTTCCTTAGATTCTTATTTGATAACTTTTATGGCATAAAAGAGAAATTTCTAGAAAAGAAAAAAGCTAAAGATTTTGACGAATACTTCTCGAAAACAGTCTTAAAAGACACAGGCATACTTGATCCAAATGAAGCTAATATGACTCTTAAAGAAAGAATCTTAAGCACTGATGCACTTGTTAATGGTAGAGCTTATACAGATTTTTATTACAGAGAATTAAACGAATTGCATAGCTCAATAGAATCAGGATCATACTTTCATCCTGCTGACTATAGAGCTGAGCCTTTTGGTCAGTCTTTAAGCGGAAGAGTCCATGAATTTATTCACTATCTAAATATCCTTAATAAAATTCGTCTAGGAGTTTTAGAAGGAGATAAAAATAAGTTTGTTAAATTTCATAATGACATCGCAATTATTTACTTAAATAATTTCAATGTTGCTAATGACGAAGATATCAAAAAAGAAGATGCTCATACTAAAGATAGTTATGTCTTAATGTCTAAGGCAATGAAAATGATTAAAGAGCATTCAAAGAAAAATAAGCCAATTAAAAGAATTATTTTAGACTTGTCACTCAATGGTGGTGGGGCAATTGTTGCTATGAAAAAAGTTGCTGGATTTTTATCTAGCAAAGACCAACAAATTTATACATATGAAAAGATTAATAAGATTTTAGATTATTCAAAATTTAGAGTTGATATTAATGGAGATGGCAAGTATGATAAAAACGATAATACAAATGGCTACAAGTGATACATTTTAGCAGGAGTTAATACTTTTAGTGCTGCAAATTTATTGACCCACATTGCTAAAGAAAATAAGTTTGCTACTATATTGGGCAATAAATCTGGTGGTGGAATGTGATCTATTTTGCCACTTGTTATACCTGATGGAACAAGCTTTAAGTTTTCATCAAATAATGCTTGAATATCATGAATTAATAAGAAAATAGAAAAGCCAAAAGACTTGCCTTACACTCAAGATGGTATTGAACCCGATATTGAAATTCCTTATTTTGCTTACTATCAATATGATGTAATTGAAGCATATTTAGAATCTAAAGAAAAAGGCGATGCTAAATACAAACAATTTACTAGAAAAATAAAAACTAATGCTTGACAAAGAATAGCTGACAACATTGAAAAAGTTCTTAGAGGAATTAAAGACGAAGATAAAAAGGCTGAATACACAAAAACCTTCGAAGAGAACAAGATAAAGGATTCTGATTCATTAGATGATATTGACAAGAAAATAGAAGAATTAGAAAAGCTTTTTAGATTTGTTAAGCATCAGTGAGAATCAGAACTAGCAAGAAGTCGAAGATAATGCAAAATAAAAGCTCGCTATGAGTTTTTATTTTTACGCTTTTTTACCAAATTAGTCCTTAAATTAGAAGCAGCGAACTAAAACTATATAATTAAAATAAAAAGGAGTTATATGGACACTATAAATATAATTTTGCTCATTTTCGCAATTGTAATTGTATTTTTATTAATTACAATTTTAGCCTTAATTATCGTCAAAAGCAGGAGTTTAAAAAGTAATTCAAATAGTGAATTGAGTGATAGGAGTATACTTTTTATTAATGACAAGTTTAATGAAACTAAGGAAGCTATAGGTAACAAAATTAGTCTTCTTGAGAAATACTTGATAAAAGAATTATCTGACAATAATGCTAGCTTAAATGGAAAAGTAGTTAATTTTGAAAAAAATATTAATGAATTAATAACTAAAAAAGATAGCGAAAGAATTAAAACATTTAATGACTTTAAATCGCAATTTGCAACCGAATTAAACGATAGAATTGCTAAACTAGCTGAATGACTAAGTAATTTTGACAAACAATTTACTAAAACAGTTAGTGACAATCTAAAAGAAATTAATGAAAGCAACATAAAGTCATTTAATGAAATTAAGGCTAACATTGATAAGCACTTTGAAGACACACTCACAAAGCATATTAAAGAACAATTTGGAAACATTCAATCACAAATGGATAAAGTTGGCAAAGAAATGGTGAAGTTTGAACAAATGCAAGCTAGTGTTGATGATTTAAACAGAACCTTCTCGAACAACAAAAAAACAGGCGATTTTGGTGAATTTACTCTAGAACAAATTTTGGAAGAACACTATCCAAATGAAAAGAACAGATTGTGATTTAAACAATATCAAATAAATCCAGGCAAGAATCAAGAAGCAGTCGACTTTGCTATGAAAATAAAAGTAAAGTCAGAAAGCGAAGAAATTGAACAAATTATCCCAATTGATTGTAAGTTTCCTAAAGAAAAATGAGACCGCTATCTGGATTCTAAAAGTATAAATGACAAAGAGTGATACCTTAAAGAACTTAAAAAAGCCATTAAAGAGATGGCTCAAAGTATTAATGAAAAATATATTAAACCAGATAAAAAGACAACTCCTTTTGCCTTAATGTATGTTCCTTCTGCAAGTGTTTATTTAACTTTAGTACAAGATATATCTTTTATTACTGAAATACAAGATAAACTAAAAGTTTATATTCAAGGCCCACAAATAATAATGGTGTTTATTTACTCATACTTATTGCAAAACAACAGTTTTCAAGTTGAAAAAAACATTGAAAAGCTAAAAGATATTTTCTTAGATGTTCAAAAGAATTACAATGCACTTCATAAAAAAGTTGTTGAAGGCTTAGATAACTTAGACAAGTCACGTGGCAAATTTGTCTCAGTTATAAATACATCTAATAAAATATCTAAAAAAATTAATGCTACTGCAAAATCATTAGGATTTTCAAAGGTAGATGTTAATAAAAACATAGAGAAAAAAATGGCAAAATTAGAAGGCGTTTATGATGATTCAGATTCTGCTGAAGAGTTTGCTGAAGAGAATGAATAAAAAAGTAAAAAACAAGTGCTAATTTTTCGTTGCACTTGTTTTTATATTCCTGTTTTATAGAACTTTAGGAAGTTTCCTGCTTATTATTTGATTTCTCTTTTTTAGCATTAATTTTTGCTAGTTTTTCTTGCATTTTTAGCTCTCTTTTTGCTTCTTTATCTATTTGTTTTTGTCTTATTATCTCTTGCTTTGCTATCAATTTAGCAGAAAGTATGTTTGAATCGGCACCAATTAAACCTTCATTTTTAGCAACTAATGTGGCTACAACAGCGCCAGAAGTTACATTAACTCCTGTTCTGCCCATGTCGAATAAGCCATCTAATGAGCCAACAATTGCATAAACTGGGCCAAACCAAGCACCTAAACCTAAGCCGCTAAGCACACCAGATGTTAAAACTGTCGCGGTTCCAGGAATACCGCTAATACCTAATGAAGCAACTAGAGTTATTAATAAGGCAAGAATAAAGAATACTGCTAATCCTTGCGAGTGAATTGAAAGCCCGGCGGTACCTGTTCATAATAAACTAGTTATAACTCCTGATTGAACTCCAGCACATCCCATCAGACCCATTGTTGTTGATAAAGGTGTAACTGTTGAAACAACGCTATCATCAAGTTTTACATCTTCTTTTAAAGTTTTCATAGACATTGGTAATGTTGCATTTGATGACTGGGTTGCAAAACCTTGAATTAAAATCTTTGCGCAATGCCTTCATCAAGCTACTACATTTACTCGGTTGATTAATAATAATAGTGTTAAAAATACTAATGAAATTGTTAGTCCTAAGTATCCTACACCTAATACCTTTCCAATTGTTGCTAAAGCACCAATAGGTTTTGCTATCACAGATGAAGCTATCATAGACATAACAGCTAGTGGCATAATTTTCATAAATGTAGTTAGAATTGATGAAACAATTGTTCATGCACCATCCATAAAGTTTCTAATTTTTTGCATTTGCTCAGGCTTTTTCTTTGATAGTAATTTAACTGAATGTCCGAATAAAGCAGCCATTACAATTAAAGAAATAACCATTGTGCCAGCCCATGGAGTAATTACATTACTTGGCAAGTATTCTCAGATTATAACTGGAAGTGGCTGAGTTTCCTTAGGAAGTTTTTTATCAGCAACATTATCTAAACTCAAATTAGAACCAGCGCCAATTTTTAAAGCATATCCTATTCAAAATGTAACAGCAAATGCAAAAGCTGTATTAAGTAATAATAATGCTATACCTTTAAGCGAAATACGTCCAACATTTTTGTTGCCAGGACGCGAAACTACCCTAAAAATAGCGATAAACACTACCGGAGCAGTAAGTAATAAAATACCATTAATGAAAATATTTTTAGCTAATGATACTCATATATTTGTTTGTTCTGCTCATTTTATATAACTAGGATTCTCTTCGCGAGTTAATTCACCATTGACTTTTATTGCAGGTTTAAATTTATCAACTAAGCCAAATTCAGGAAATTTGTTTATTCCTTGAATAACTATTCCAAAAGCTAAACCTATAACTAGTCCAATTAAAACCCGATAGATAAACTTTAGCTTAAAACGTTTAAATGTAAATCATAATCCAATCTGGATTCCTATAAATAGAATAATAGCTAAAGCAGCTTGTCAACTACTTATTGCTAAAAATCTATCTAATAAAGCATTATTACTCATTACTCTCCTTTAAATATTTTTCTAAAGCTATATGGAATATGTCAACAACTCTAGAAAAAGGTGGTGAATATACTAAATCAATTTGCGATAGTGATTTATTTAATTCAATTTTGTTTCAGATTAAACTAATTAAAAAATTAATTCTTAAAACTGAAAGGTTTGAACCATACATTTGTGCACCCAAAAGTGTGTTTGTTTTTCTGTTTATGACTAATTTTAAGGCTAATAAGGTTGGATTAGGATAATAACTAGGATGATCTTTATCCTTAATAAACACAGTTTTTACTTCATATCCTAAATCTTTAGCTACTTTTTCATTTAAGCCACACGAAGCCATTTCAGCACCGAAAGATTTAACTATTGAACTTTGTATGTGACCAGCAAATTCACTTTCAATACCTAAAATATCATCAGCAACTACTTTTGCAAATTTACGTGCAATGGTTGCTAAAGGAGTATAGCTATTTTCTTTAGTTAATTTATTAAATGAAGTAGCACAGTCCCCACAAGCATATATATTTTCAATATTTGTTCTACCGTGTCTATCCACTATTACTGCACCATTAGCAAGCATTTTAATCCCTGAATTATTTAAAAAATCAGTTGCTGGCTTAAAACCAACTGCTAATATAACCAAATCAACTTCTATGTCTTCTTTATTTTCAAAACCAAGAATGAGAGAATTATTATTTTCTTTTATACCACTAAGTGCACAATCTTTATAAATTACTACATTATTATTAAGTAATTCTTGTTCTAATAAGGAACTTATTTCTGTATCAAATACTTTTGATGATAGCTCTACAGATTTTTCGACCAATATGACTGTTTTATTGTATTTTGAAACCATTTCCACAGCTTCCAAGCCAATAAATCCTGAGCCAATGATAGCTACTTTTTTGATGCTTTTATCATTTAACTTTTCTTTTAGACTCACGGCATCTTCTAAACGGGTTAGAGTAAATATATTTTTATTATTAACATTAATAAATGAAGGAACTATAGGCTTAGCACCTGTTGCTATTACTAACTTGTCATAAGCAAGTTCATTCTCTTTGCTGTTATTAAGATAAATAACTTTTTTAGTTTCTGGATCTATCTTAATTACAGTGCTTTCAGGATGAATTGTAATATTTTGCTCAGCAAATTCATCTATAGTTCTAGCTAATAACTCATTTTCACTTACATCTTCATTAGCGACAAAATATGGTAGGCCACAAGCTCCTAATGAAACATATTTTTCTTTTTGTAAGACAATTACTTCTGTTTCTTTTCTTAATTTTCTGATTCTGCTTGCAATAGTCATACCACTAGCTGCACCACCAATAATTACTACTTTCATAAGTCTCCAAAATACCAAAAATGCAATTTATGACTAAATTTTAATATAAAAATGCAACTTTTGATATTTTTGTGAAAAAAATAAAAGAATAATTTTTAAAATTAGAGAAACTCTGATTAAGCTCTTAGATATGAAAACACACCTATTAAGGTGTGTATCAAAATTCATTAAATGATGCATATTTGTAGTTAACAATATACTAAAAAATTCCCAATTTTGGACACTATATTTTTAAAATAGACTTCAATTCTTTAATATATTTTAATGTTTCAACATCATCTCATTCTTCTCTTTTTCTAGACTTTCTCTTCTTGATTATTTTCGATAAATATCTAAAAGTTTCACTAATTGTTCTATTGTCAAGAACGCCACTATTTATAAACTAGGACAATAAAAATAGACATTAAATTTTTATTTTTTACAAAACTCCACTCACAATTCATGTGGAGTTTTGTAATTAAATTTCTTGAGCATTCGCTCATTATTATACCAATCAATGAATCTATTTAGATGACGCTCAAGTTGCTTAAGCGTCATTTTCTTAACACTTTTCTCAAAATTTTCAAACATTTCAGTTTTAAGTACTGAGAAAAAGTATTCAATTTCTCTATTGTCAAGGGAATTACCAATTCTTGACATTGATACTTTTCCATTAAGTCTTTCAATTAACTGAAGATATTCTTTAGATGAATATTGACTTCCGTGGTCAGAATGTATAACAAAATTTTTGGGAAAATTAACTTTTTTAATATTATCAATAACCAATGAATTATCATTGTACAAAGACAGGTTAAAACCTAAAATTTTTTTGGTTTTATGATGAATAACAGCCGACATATATACAAAATTTTGATCAACATCTATTGGCGAAGGTATGTATGTAACATCAGTAGCATAGATATCATTATATATACCATCATAGTCACGAGAAGCAATATTTTGAAACGTTACAGATACATTCTTAGATTCTTTTGTTCTTTTTGCTTTTCTTATTCTACAAACTAGTCCAAGTTTTTTCATTATTCTACCTAAAGTCCTATAATTAAGCTTTATTTGTTTATTTTTGCTAATATAAGCAGCCAATCTTTCTCTGCCGAAAATGCCTCCAGTTTCTTTAAAAGCTTGAACTACAGTGTTCTCTAATTCAAGATTCTTTTCTTTAATCATTTTCAATTTTTTTAGCTTTTTATAGTATGTAGATTTTTTAATTTTAAGCAATGACATAATAACTTTATTCGATACCTTAAAGGGAAATGAATTCTTTATTTTGGTAACCGTTTCTTTAAATTTGTCCTTTTTTATCTTCTTAATTTCGTCATCTGTAGAAATTATTTTTATTATCTTTATCAAATCTTCTTTATTTAGATCATTTAAAAATTCATCTAATATTTCATCATTTGATTTTGTCTTTTTTGGCCTGCCGGAACCTTTACCTTTTTTAGGCGATCTTCCACTCATTGATTCTATGTTCATACCTAAATTATATCTTTTATACTTATTCACTAATCTCTTTCATTGATCGTCAGAAATGTGTTCTACATTTTTTATTTTCATCATTTCATTCAAAAAACATTTTTTAGTGAGTTCCCCAGATCTATATTTTTCGTATTTTTCAAACAAATATTTCCATTCATTAACACTTAACTGCTTAGCCATTTTTATCTCCAACAAAAAAACATCAGCAAATTTGCTGATGTCTACTTTTTTTGTCCTAGTGTATTAAGAGGTGGTTTTTTATTCTGCAAAGCATAATTGAAGATAAAAAGTTAATAAATTCAGTTGCTAATAATCTATAGTTTCCTTGAACATTTGCTTCGTTTTGTTCAAGCACATTTTTAAACTGTTTAAAAAGCAATTCAATTTCTCATCTCTTTTTATATGCGACATAAATTATCTTTTAAGTCCAAATCATAATTACACTCAAAAATTATTAATCCAAAAAGATTTTCTCTTTCTAGTAATTTAATTTCATCATACGCACCTTTTTTGTGTGCACGACTTATGAAATTTTTCTTTTCTACCATTTCAGTTAGGGTTGATTTATAACAAAGATAATATTTGTTGTTGATGATAATTTTCTTTGCTCTTATTGTGTCGTCATCATAAGTAAAAGTGAAATTAAATCCAGATTTTAAATTAAATTTTTTAAAAGTATGATTTATTTTTATAGGCATTAAATATTTAATATTTTTTTCTCTCATTAAGTTTTTACATTCTTTATCATCAAATCCTCTATCAAGAATTAAGAATCCATTTTTAATCTTATAAGTTCTTAAAAAGTCTCTAAAAGCAGTGTAATCTAGCATATTTCCTGGGTAAACAGAACTAGCAACAGGTTCTTGTGCATTAATATCATAAGCATAAATAAGGTTTAAGTTTTGAGCGCCTTTAGTTCTAGACTTTCTAGACATTTCAGAGAAAATGTTAGTTTCTGATGTATTGTTTTTCAACATACCATCAATAACTATTGAGTGGTTTGAAAACTCTTCTAATCTTTTATTCATAAAGTCTTCCATCTTCGAACTAGATTTACCTATTTTCTCTAAAAAACTTGAGATAGTGTTTGGTGATAGTGCACATTTTGGGTATATTTCAGAAATAAAATTTGTATCATACTCATGTTTTAAATGTTCGTTTTTAATATCTGAAAACATAGTTCTTAAAGAGGCTATAACATATAATTTTCTAGCATCTTCAAAATCATAAAAATTTAAAAGTTCTCTAAAGATATGATTGTTTAATTTTTCATTTAGCGCAAATAAACCATATGATTTAATATCTACTTCATATGTTTGCTTTTCTATGCTTTGAAAAACACCATTAATAATCTTTCCAATCACTCCTTTTTCAACAGGAATAATTTTTTCATTTTTTCTTATTGATGTTCTTTGTATAACATTATAAATACCTTCTTTTGAGGTTGCTTTTACTCTGGTACTAGATGGTCTTGGAATTTTTAATATGTCTTTAGGAATGGCCATTTTTATATCTCCTTTTTTATGTGTTAAACACTATACATATATGTTTATTTTACCACCTATTTTTAATTTTTTAAACTTTTCTTTAATGAAATTGAACAAAAAATAGAACTTTTTTAGCTCTAAATTTAGGAAAATTTAATTATTTAGATAATTTAATGTATTTAATGGACAAAAATAAGAATTTTTTAGTAAATTATTAAAATTATATAGTGTCCAAAATTGGGAATTTTTTAATATACTATTAAAGTAGTTTATATTTTTTCTATTCATTAACTGTTAGTTGTCTAGCTATAATAAAATAACCCTTCTACATAAAAAAACTAAATAAAAAAATAAGAGCTTCTTTTAATTAAAAAAGATGCTCCCATAAATGAAAGTTCAAGTGCAACACCAATTAAGGTAAAATTTAATTACGGAGCACTTGAACCTACAATCAAGCAAGCAGATCTGAAGAAATCTACATTTTTTTCTTAAGGTCTTTTAATTTCTCAATTACGGCTTTAATTTCCACTCTGGATTCTTCATATTGTTTTAATAGGATATCTAATAGTTTATTTTTACTTCCAGGATCTCCAATAACTTTCTCAATTTCCTTTTTGGTTTCTTCATAGCTAGATATTAATCTTTCATATAATTCAAAAAGTTTTTTTACTATTGGTAGGATTTTAGCATGCTTCTTTAGTAATTCATTAGCTTCTTCTACCTCTTTTAGTGTGATTAATAAATTAGCAAATTCTGATGTTTCTTTTCCGTATTCATTAACTTTATCTAAATAGGTGCTTATTTCAGAATTTTCTATTGGCATATCATTTTGTGCGTTTTCACTAGGTCTTGTTGGTTCATTACTACTGCCATCAGTTTTTGAATCTTGATCTTTTTGGTCTGAGTTAGTTCCTGAATCTTGTTTTTGTTTATCGTTCATTGTTTCAGAAGAATTTTTTTCATCTGTATGTTCATTTTTCATACTCTTGCCTTCTTCAGATTTTGAAGAGTCTTTATCTGTTTTTTCTTCCATCTTTGAATCTATACTGCTTTTATCTTGTTTTTGTTTATCGTTCATTGTTTCAGAAGAATTTTTTTCATCTGTATGTTCATTTTTCATACTCTTGCCTTCTTCAGATTTTGAAGAGTCTTTATCTGTTTTTTCTTCCATCTTTGAATCTATACTGCTTTTATCTTGTTTTTGTTTATCGTTCATTGTTTCAGAAGAATTTTTTTCATCTTTATTTTCATTTATCTTAATATCTTTTTCCATTTTGTTATCTGCTTTTGCTTCGGCGATGCAACTAGCAGATAAAAATGGCAATGAGATAATTGGCGACAGCGTTGTTAATAATAAAAATTTAGATTTTTTCATATTTTCCTTTATATATAGATAAAAATTGATATTTTATATGGCTAATCTTTATATGTAAGGAGAGAGAGAGAGAGAGAGAGAGAGCAAATTTATGGAATCGCTTCCATAAATTGTGGATGTACTTTTAGTGTAATAAAATAAAGTAAATTAGCAAATAAATAGAAGGTAATAATAATGGCTAAAGCAAACAAGATATTAGACACTAATACTGAAGAATACAAACAACCTAAGCAAATAATTCAGGCATTAGGTGGATTGGAAAACATTTCTAAGTATCGCAACTGTGCAACAAAATTAAGATATGACATTGTCAACAAAGATTTAGTAAATGAAACAGAATTAATAAACTCAGGAGCAAGCGCAGTTAACTTTGTTGGAGATAATCATGTTCAAGTCAGATTTGGCCTTAAAACAGTCAAATTGGCAAAAAATATTAGAGAAGTTAGAGATAGCAAAAGCTCAAAAAATGAGTAAATGCAAAGTTAGATATTTACTAAACTTTTGTATGTCCGCTACTATTGATTTTGCATTTAGTGCAATATAAACATTCATAAATTTATGGATCTAACCTAAATATTTTTTAACAAAAACAAATAAAATGAAGACCATAAAATGATCTTCATTTGTTGTTACTAATTCGTTTTAGGTCTTTCTAGTAATGTTCCTTCTTTGAATTGTGGCTGTTTTTCTTTTGCTCAATCGGTTTTAGCTGCTTTTGCAAATTCCACAGCATCTTTAACTGATGAAACATTTAATCTCGATAGATCTTTATCATATGCTTTTGTTCCGTAAAACATACTTCTCATGTTTGTTACATTTTCTGTATTTCAATTTGTAATGTCTTGGTTGAATTTTTCTGCTTTATAAAACATTAAACTTGTGTTATATACGCCACTTAAATCTCAAGATGAAATATCTTGATTGAATTCCTTACTTTCCAAAAACATTTTGTGCAAGTTTGTTATTTCTTTTGGTAATTCTGTTGGTACTTTTGTAACAGTTTTAGGCATTTGTGCAACCCTAATTGTTTTGCTATCATCATAATATCCAATTCTAACTATTACTGTTGCTTCTTTTGCCTTTTCATCTAATGATAAATCCTGAGCGTCAGTTTCATGTTGCATGCCATCTTTACCAATATAAATTGTGCTTTGTTTACCAATAGTAACTTTTCCTAGTTCTAGATCAACTTGTTCAGATCCAACCTTGAACATAATTTTTTGTCCTTCTTGTTCTTTTACAGGTCTTTTTCTAGCTTCATCACTATTAGCCAATGAAATTGAGTTCTTTAATTCAGCATCTTCAATGCTATCTTTAAGCATATTTAAGATAACTGTGTAGTTATGTGCACTGTTAAGTTTGTTTTTTATTTTTGTCTCTCATGCTTTTACAACTTTTGCTACAGATTCGCTTTCTTTTTTGTCATTCGTTTCAGGCTTTTTATTTTCATTATTCATCATTCCATCACAACTAGCAGCTATAAATGGAATTGCAGCTAATGATGTAGCTGAAGTCGCTAATAACATTTTTAATTTTTTCAAGTTAATATTCTCCCTTATTATTTTTTTTATAAGTAGTTTAGAGTTAATATTATAAGGTAAATAGGGGGGGGGGTAGCTTTTTCCAATAATTTTCCATAAATTTTTTTAAAATTGTTTTCACATTGTTAAGCAAATATACTTTTTGTTGTTGCAAAATATCATAAATATGGCATTCCAATAGTGCTGTTATATAGCGGTTTTAGTAAGAATATTGCTGATTGTTGATAACTTATGTTATGTTTGTTGTTGTTTTTATTTTTTCTTTTACATTTTCAGAAATTTCTTTAATAGCTTTAGCTTCATTAGTAAAAGCACCACTATCATTATTATTAGATGTTTCTCATTTATCAATATTTGTAATATTTTTGTCTATCTTGTCACTTAAGAAGCTTAATTTTTCAATTGTTTCTTTAACAGTGCCCA
Source organism: Mycoplasmopsis bovis PG45 (assembly GCF_000183385.1). Lineage (GTDB taxonomy): Bacteria > Bacillota_I > Bacilli_A > Mycoplasmatales > Metamycoplasmataceae > Mycoplasmopsis > Mycoplasmopsis bovis. The sequence goes on from NC_014760.1 coordinate 668,807, forward strand.
GCTCATCCCTTTGATTTTTGGTAATCTTTATAATATCTAAAATAACTTCACCTTTTATAAGTTTTGAATCTGGCTTAGCTTCAATTACTACCTTATCAATCTCATCTTTTATCGCTTCTTTGTCCAATGT